>CAZVBT010000364.1:0-9497 GCA_964625385.1 uncultured Melioribacter sp.
ATGCAACGTTGTTGGGCCCATAAATTAAGAAATGCGGTCAAACATCTGCCCCGGAAACTGCAAAGAGCCTGTAGCAGTCAAGCGCGTGAAATATATGCTGCGGACAATAAAAAGCAAGCCTTAAAAGCTTTTAAAAATTTGACATTTGTTGCATAACCATAAAACCATATCTTTATCATTAACGCTGGATGATATGGTGAATTTCCAACAGGAGATATTTTTTTGTAATACGGTTCTAAATTAATTTCATCAACCGCTTCATCAATAACATGCGCTAAATGGTTAGGTGGAAGATAATCTCCAACTGATCCTGGAAATAAAAGGAGTTCTTTGTTATTATAAGGACGAACATTTAAATTCATTGACATTTTTATGATCCGTGATTTTGATATGTTATTTACTACTGATAATATCCTAGAAAATTTAGAGAGTTTTTACATAGTTTTTTTGAGACAAAATAAAAATTTTTTTAAAAAATGGTAATTGCGACACAGCCTCAGGAGTCGGGGGGGTTTAATCGGCAGACTAATATACAGTGAACTTTGGAATAATTCTTAAAATAACTTTTGCTCTTTAATTCTTAGAAATTCAAATCTTGTATAGTAATTTTCTGACTGTAATCTGCTAAAATCCGTATCATTTAAGATTCCACGTTTTCTGTAAACATTTTCATTTCATTTGAAATTGTATCTCAATCTTTTACACCTACCACACATGAAACCCCCGCTTCCCAAAAATAAGATTAGCCTTTTTTGCTAAATTGCTATCTATAACTCAGAAGGCAAATCAGGTATTTCTTGATTAGACTTATTTTTAATAAGTAATTCCATAAATCAAATTCTTACCCTTATACGCTCTTTGCTTTTTCTACACGGTTTTTAACAAGTTCACATATACTATGTTTCTTATTGTTTGCATTATTGTCCTTCAACGATTTTTATTTCTTCTTCGGTCAAGCCGTATAATTTGTAAACCAGCTTGTCAATTTGATGTTCGTATTCTTTGACCTTTGCCTGTTTGTTCGGATTATCAAGATAATCGTCATCTTTCGTGATTGCAAGAATTTTATCTACAAGGTCAATGAATGGTTTTTCTAATTTATTCCCGCCACGAATTTCAAAATCATAATTTAAGATATGAACAATCTCATTGTAGTCAAGATTATAAAAATATTTTCCCAAAATTAAATCTAAAAGGTCTATTTCGGATTTTATATTGCTGGTTAAAAATCTATTCTGCTCTTTTTCAAACACTGAAAACAACTTATTCATAAATCTTTCTTTCACTTTATTCAGTAAAATATTGTGCTTTAATATTTTTTCTCTGTTTGGCAGTGGGAAACTTTCTAATATATCCATATTCATATGTCTTCCGTCACCATAAATTCTAAACCAAAAATAAAAAAGAGATGGATTCATTAATAAAATTATAAAATTAGCAAAATCTTTATCCATATATAGAAGCGATATTTCAGCACTATTATATGGTTTTTTATCAAAGGCATTATACCAGTAATTTCCACTTGTTCTTATCCATATTTTAGAACCACTATTGTTTTTAATAATACTTCCAACATTATCATTAAATGACAACAATTTATCTAAAATTTGTCTGTTTGTTTTTTCCCCTATTTTAGGTAAGCGATGTTTTTGATTATACCCTGATATTTTGGGCATTAAATATTTATTACAATTAGTTACTTCAATCTTATTGATATCAGGTGTTTCTCTAAACATCCTGCTTGTATATATACCTTTTTTATGAGGAGCATTTTTGTTAAAACATTTTATTATTGAAACTGTTTGGGTCATGCTTTTAAATATTCTGCATCTATCTCTATCAAAAGTATAAATATAATTTTCAGCAAATCCATTTGCCATTAGTTCTCTACTTTTTGAAAAATCTTTGCTAAAGGTTATCGCATAGGTGATTATAAATACCAAGTTACCTTGGTTTTTCAACATATTAAAGCTTCTTTCTATAAAAGGACTTGAAATATCAGCCAAAGTAGAAAATGAATATATGCTATTCATTGATTTTTTTTGTTCTGTTTTTATCAAATCGCCATACGGCGGGTTTGCTATAACAATGTCAAATCCATCTTTTATGCCAAACATCCATTCCGGGTCGAACCAGTCAGCTGATGCATTCTGGTCAAACAGGTCAAATTTTGCAATCTTTTCTGATGACTCAGAGGGATAACCAATACTTTTAAGTTCTTTCGCCAAAAGTTTTCTTAATTCTTTGTCCTTTTTCTGATAACCAAGTTTTTCTGGACGGGTTTTTGCTTGAAAATATTTGTGTCTCAAGGATTTTATTTCTTCTTCCAAATTTTTTATTTTATCTGTGTAAAATAGATGTTCGGGTTTCTGGATACCTATCAATGTATTTGCAGATACAAACTTTGTTTCAAGGTTAGGCAGGGCTCTTATGCCGAAATTATCCTTACTTCTATCCATCTTTTGGTCTAAAACAAGAGAGATAAAAAACCTTAATTTTGAAATTTGAATCGCTATGGGCTGGATGTCAACTCCGTATATGCAGTTTTCTATCAGATACAGTTTACGAGCATAATCAGGATAATTCATTCCTTGATTAAATATCTCATTTATCTCTTTCCATCTTTCTTCTCTGAGGTTTTCCTCCCCCTGTTTAAAAAGCTCTTCACATCCTTTGTGTACTTTTTGCCATTGCAATTTATACCAGTGTTCGTTTTTAGGGTCTAATTTTTGAAGAACAAAAACAAGTTTGTGAAGGACACCCATTGGGAAAGCACCTGAACCGCATGCAGGGTCAAGAATCTTAATCTCAGCTATGCTTGAAATAATCTTTTCTTTTTCTTCTTCTGAAAACTCAGGAATATCTTCAGAATAAGAAAGAAGCAATTTAATCTTTTCTTCTTCAGTTTCAGGAAGTTTTCCTTTAAGGTATTCAAATAAACTTGTTTCAACCATATAGTCAACAATCTCTCTGGGCGTGTAATAACTTCCGGTTGCTTTTCTTGCTGTGGTTGCTGTTTCAGGGTTATATGATGCAAGAAGGTTTTCAAATACCTTTCCGAGTAGTTCCGGGTCTAAGGCAATTTCCTGGTCAATAGGGGTGTTTTCGTCAATGGTAAAATTGTAACTATTCAGAATCTCAATTAAACCTCTGACAGGCTTTTCTTTTCCAAGACCGTATTTTGAAAGGTCAACTTTATCTTCATTTTCTTCAAAAAACAGGTTATCAGGAATAACTGACTGTTTTGCAGGATTTCTTGAAAATCCGTCAACATAAATAACTTTTCCTGTTTCATCCTCTTTATCAAGACAATCAAACAAACCACCATTTAAAAAAGGAATATCCTTAAAGAGGTTTAAAACTTCGTTTTCATTTATCAGGAATTTATTTCCATAACGATAGAGGGTTTTGACACCGTATTCTTTTTTATTTGCCGGATAGCCACTTTCTTCTGCAAATTTCCTTTTATTCATTTTCTGGTTTAGTGTGGCAAAGAAAAGATTCTGCAATATAGCATTATAAAAATTAGATGCTTCTGGACCTTTCATGAAGTTCCGAACAATTCCATCAAGTTTTTCCTTTGAAAATAAATCCGATGGAACTAATTCTTTTTCTTTCAAGAACCAGATAAATATAATCCTTGTGATTAAACGAATGAGATTGGTTGCATTGCGTATTTCTTCATCTTTAGAAGGGTCATTACTATGTTTATAGTCATCCGGGAATTTAATTTTGTCCATTGCCCAGAAATACCAACTCTGGACTTCGTTATAAAACTGCTTTGTAACCGGTTCAACAGAGAAAGCTTCTTTGATTTTTTCAAGGGTTGAGAAATCGGCATCACCTATTTGATTGAGAAAGGTTTTATTAGTAAAGTTTCCGCTTACAAAATAAGTAAACCTTCTGAAATTACTCCAGTCCCTTCGTTTCCCTAAATAATTGGTGTAAATCAAACTGAAGCGAAAGTTACCTGATGAGTCATAAAAAATAAATATTCCGGCATCTGCCTGCTGTTCTTTTAATATTTTTTTGCCAAGAATATATTGTGCTTTTTTACCAGAGCGCTCCGTAAGATTCTGTTTGACTAAAAATGAACAAACAATAAGTTCTCCATCATCAAGTTTACCTCCAGCCAACTTCCTGCCTTCTGTGAAACTGTCTTTTAGTTCGTCATAATCAAGCAGCGGTTTATTAGGATATGCCAAGCTATCGTTTTTCGCACGGAAGAATCCGATAAACCCATTTATATCAAACTTATTAATTATTGACTGTAAAATCTCTTTTGAAGTCATAGGTTTTGATTTTCAACCGCAACTATTATTTCCCGCATTAAATTCTTATGCCTTAATTTTTCTTTTTCTAAATAATTTTCACCAAGTTCTTCCTTTAACAGTTTAATTTCTTTTATTGATCTTGCAATTTTATCTTCGTCATTGCTTGCCAGATTGGCTATACGACGCAGAGTATAATCAGGCAATGTTCCGTAGTCCAGAATATCTTCAAGCAAGGTTTTGAGAAAGTCCTTGTGTTCAAATATTCTATCATCCTGAACCTTATTAAGGAATGTTTTCAGGTTATTTATTGCCTGCTGTTCCAGACTAAGTTCACTAACAGGTACTGCCCGGGATTCACGGAAACTTTTTATTTTTTCATATACATTCCAAAACTGATCACTTAACTTAAGTGATTTTTCTTCGGGTTGACATCTTATTTTGCTTATTGCTTCTTCAAAAGTCAGTTCTGAATACTCTGATTTTTCATTTGGATTATACTTTGCACAATGAATATACAGCCGCCCTTTTTTAATAAATACAAGGAGTTCAGTATCAGGAGCATCCTTGCTCCTGTGTTCACCAGCAAGGATGCTGGGGTTACTTTTTGCTACTTTAACTCTTGGCGGAAACTTATCCAATGCCTGAATAAGGTCAGGATATTTTTCCTTTATTTCTATAAAATCTTGCAGGACTTTTGTATAAAAACTTTGTTCTTCTAATACCTCAGGGTTTTGCTGAATTCTTTCATAAAGTTTTGCTGGTGAGGGTTCTTCATCAATATGAAATATTTTTGCATCTTCTCCCAGTGTATTATGAATTAGAAACATCTTGTTAGAAGCAATCTCGCGGGATTTTACCAGTTCTGCTCCCATTTCTGTTGGAAAGAAGTTTACAATATAAAGTTCATTAAAAACATTTTTACTGATACGGTTTATTCTACCTACCCGTTGAATAACACGCACCGGGTTCCAGGGAATATCATAGTTTATAACAATGCCAGCACGGTTTAAGTTAAACCCTTCAGAGAGTTTATCTGAAGAAAGTAAAATATCATAGTTATCTTCCTGTTCAGGGTATGAAGCGTCAAAATTCCTATAAATTGCATTTAATTTATGGGCGGACAAATCACCGGCAACAGTCAATATTCTGCTCTTAAAAACTTTTTCAAGATTGGTTTCAAGATATTTTATTGTGTCAACATATTCTGAAAAAATAACAATTTTTCTTTTTGGTTCTTTTTTTAACTGTTCCTTCAGGTTTTGAATCAGGCAATTTGTCTTAGGGTCGTTTTGCACAAGATTTAATCTGTGTAAGGAGTTAAGAATTTCATCAAACATTTTTAAATCAGAATTAATATCTTCAATAAATTCTTTATATTTAAAGTCGGAAAGTTTATATATCTTATGATTTTTAGGATAAACATCTTCTCTTATCTTTTCGCTATAATCTTTTAAGTATACTTCTATTTCATCTAAGTCTTTATCATAGATTCTTTCAAGCAATCCTCTGTCAAGAATGTATTTCCCGGTCTTTTCAATAAATTCAAGAACGGATTTTGTAATGTGTTGAAAGTTTTTTAAACTCTGTTCAAAAGAACCAAATGAACTTTCAAACCGTTTTACAAGTAATCGGCGCATAAAATCATACAGGTTGCGTTGCTGGATAAATTCAAAGTTATCTTTTGCTGACAATTTTTCTTCTTTGATTTTTTCTCTCTCTGTCTCGTATTCAAAAGGTCTGTAAATTGCTCCTTTGAATTTTCCGCCTTCATCAGGGTTACTAAAGTAATTCCGTATAACAGTATCATAAAAATCTGATTGTTCTTTTGTTAATTCAAAAAACCATTCTTTTGGGTCTGCTACTTTTGAAAGATTCTGGACTTCATTTTTATAAAATGGATTATTCTGCAAATCCAGTCTGTTCCGACGAATTGTAACTGGTTCAATAACATCGCGTATTTGTTTAGCCAGATATTTTGAACGTTGTTTCACTTTTTCTAATGCTTTGGGTAATATAAATTCCTCACCAAAAAGCGCTTTGTAATAGGAATAAGATTTATCTTGTTTGTTTCTATCATTTGAATTGTAATACTTTTTTATGTAAGCAAGACGGTCAAAAACACCTTTAAATGCTCTGAATTTATCAACTAAGTTATTCTCTAAAGTAATATCCGATTTCTTGGGAGTGATAAATAATTTAAGCAACGAGAGAATATCTGCTGGATGATTATTAAACGGTGTTGCAGTAAGAAGTATAACCTGTTTATTCCTGCAAATATTTTTTAAATATTCATAATTTTTAGTGTCCTGATTTCTAAACTTATGTGCTTCATCAATAATAATAAGTTCAATATCTTTAGATTCCTTAACAACTTCCTGAAGTTTATCAAGGTCTCCTAATGACCATACTTCCCAATCGTAAAGTCCGAACTGTTCTTTATACATATTCCAGCCCGCATTTTTTTTTCGTACATCACCCATAATGCCAGGTGGACATATTATTACCCCTCGTTTTTTTAGTTCTCTTGCAATTGCACAAGCAATTATTGTCTTACCAAGACCGACCACATCTGCAAGAATTACTCCATTGTTTCTTTCAATTATCGCCAATGCTTGCTGTATAGCATCCAATTGATATTGATATGGAGTATAACCATTATCCTCCAATGTTTTGATAAGTGATTGCCCAGTTATTTTCTTCTCAAAAGATTCAAGATAAATTTTTAGAACCAAAACATACGCTTCAAAGGGTGTAATTTCTTTAATCAATGTCTCTTTTTCAAGAAGTTCTATTAACCTTTTTTTGCAAACACTATCTTCTGTGATTTTAACTGCTTCTTCCCATAAATTATCAAAATACTCTTCAGCATCATCAAATCCATAGTCGCTTATTTCAACATTGAATTCTTCCTGCGTGGTAAGACCTGAACTCGTAAGATTACTGCTGCCGGTAATAAATAGTTTGTTCCGCCCTACCTGTCCACTTTGCAATTTGAAAATATATAGTTTTGCATGGTTTGGCTTAACTGTTTTTTTTATTATCAAACGGTCTTTTTTGATAAGTTCAATGAAGTATTTTACCTGTTCATAAAATTGCCGAGTATCAAATTTTTCAGTATTGATAGATTTTTTTAATGAATCAAAGAACTTATTGTATATTTCTTCGTTTGATAAACGACCGTTCTGGTCCTCTGAATCAGCATATTCTATTAATTGATAATTAAGTTTATCCACATTAAGTCCAACCAGGACTTTTAAGACAACGTTATAATTCTCTGTTAATGAAGTATACAATTTCTCTAAGCCAGAGAAATAAAAAAAGCCCACTAAAAATTTTAATTCTTCACTATTCTTTATAAGGTCTGATAAACGATTTTCTAGATTCTTTGCATTGCTGTTTGTTATAAAGTTTTCCATATAGTTAAGACCTTAAAACTTTGCAAGAGATTTGATTCAATACGCTTAGTTATGAATGTTAAATCAATACTCATAATATCATTTAACCTCTTTTTGATTTTTTGCCTTTTATTTCTGCAATGTTTTTTAAACCAACTTCTTTAGCCATCTCTAAAAGTCTCTGCAGTAAGAATGGATGAGGTTGCCGAACGCCTCTTTCCCAACTATTGACAGTCGGATAAGTTACTCCAACTTTCTGAGCAAACTTTTCTTGTGTAAGTTCCATTTTACTTCTGAGACTCTTGAGCAACTTTGAAATGTTACTCTAAAGTGGTCTAGTTTGTCAAGACCATTTTTAGGTCTTTTTAAGGTGAAATTATTTTTTTAAAGAACTACCGCATTTTTTTGAAATTCTATAAAATTCTCAATTTTTATGTTTTGAACTTTTTCAAAAACGCTCATATTTGAACTATAGTCAATTTTATTAGCCTCGCTAATGATTTCATTACCTCCCTGTATAAATTTGTTCCGGCGTCTTATAAAATAATGCCTGATGAAATCTTTCTTTGTTGTAAAATTCAAAGTATTGAAATAATCCCTCCCTCGCTCCAAGAATATTTTGATAGTTATTCAAGTATATATTTTCATACTTAACCGAACGCCATAGCCGTTCTATGAATATATTATCATGCGTTCTGCCCTTTCCATCCATGCTTATTGAAATCACCTTTTCTATCAATATCTTGATAAAATCTTCGCTCGTAAATTGACTCCCTTAGTCACTGTTAAATATATCGGGATTGCTATATCTCATTAATGCTTCTTCCAATACCTCAATGCAAAAAACACTATCCAGAGTGTTTGAAAGCCGCCAGCTCAATATGTACGGACTGACCTTTCAAAAGATATGGATATATTTTATGTTTAGGATGAGGCTTTGATAAGTTCGGTTTGGTGTAAATAGCCTCAAGCCCCATCTTCCGCAAAAGTGTTCGCACATGTTCTTTACCAACTATATATCCTAAACTCTTAAGATATTCTCTCATACGAAGAACCCCATAAAATGGAGTCTTCGTATACTGCTCATCCAAGAGATTCATCATTTTCTGGTCCCGTTCACTTATGCCTCGAAAACTGTAGTACAGACTTGAACGGTTGATAGTAAGCAATTCGCACTGCTTCCGCTGGCTGTATTGTTCGTTTTGTTTGTCAAAGAGCTTTATCCGGTCTTCTAACCTAAAAGTTCTAATTTTTTTTAAGCCAATCATTTTCTACTTTTAATTCCCATATGGTTTTATAAAGCTTCTCTATTTTTTCTTCCTGCTCACTTTCTCCCCTACCATTACCTTTCCCAAATATTCCAGATACTCCTTTGAGCAGTTCTTGCTTCCACCGACTTATTTGATTTACGCATACTCCATACTCGGAACTTATTTGTGCCAGAGTTTTTTCTCCTTTCAGCGATTCAAGTGCTACCTTTGCCTTGAATCCAACTTCAAATTTTTTCCTCATTATTCCAGACCTGCTCAAGGCTTTATTATACCTTTTTTTCACCTTAATTTAGTCTGAAAATTGGTCTAGTTTTTCTAGACTATTATAGTTATGGGTTAAAATAAGGACTACGAATATAATAGAGAGGCAGTTCAGGGAGGTGAGAAGACGGACAAGGCCGACAAGTTGTTTTACGAACACGCAAAGCGTTGAGAGGATAATTTTTGCCATTTTTAACAGGCAAAATAATATTTGAAAAGAGAGACCTTCAAAAATTACACAAAATTCTTGACATTACCTATTGCTTAGCTACATTTGCGACATTTTCTCTTGCTCA
>CAZVBT010000365.1:0-1834 GCA_964625385.1 uncultured Melioribacter sp.
TTGATTGTTTGTATCTTTTAAAGTAAAGTTTGGTGCTACATCGCCTACTTTTAGTGACATATTTTCTCCTTTTTTTATTCGTTGATTTTTGTTCCGATTTTTACTGTTACTTGAAATTCAATTTTTCCTTCTGAATTTACTCTACCACGTTGTTCTAAAACTTCAAACCAACCCACTTTTTTTTGTTTGCTTACTTCTAAAACAACTTGTTGAATAGCATCACTTACGCTATTTGTTGAAACTCCAACTAATTCAACTATCTCAAAATTTTTTGACATTTTATTCTCCATTTTAATTGTAAATACATAACGTAAAATCTGATGTAAATAGTTCTAATTGTTAAAATATTTTTGCAAAAAAGTTAAAGTATTCATAGTTTTGTTTAGACTAAATCTAAATAATGAGCCAAATTGGAACGAAAACAAGTACACGAAAAATTTAAGAAATTTCTTAAAGATGGAGAAAACAGAATTACTCCGGAAAGATTTGAAGTTTTAGATTTTGCTATTGATTTTGAAGGACATTTTGGAGCTGATGAATTATTTGTTAGAATGAAAAACAAGAAAAGTAATATATCTAGAGCAACAGTTTATAATACTCTGGAATTACTTGCTCAATGTGGTATTTTATCCAAAAGAAATTTTGGTGAAAATAAATTTCGTTACGAGTCGAATTTTGGAAAGGTAAATCACGATCATCTAATTTGTACAAACTGTGGAGCTATAAAAGAATTTGAAGAGACAAAAATTCAAAAAATTGTTGAAGAAGTTTCTCAAAAACTTGGATTTATACCAAACGGCTATTCATTTAACATTTTTGGAAAATGCAATAACTCAAATTGTAAGAGAAATAAAAATGGATAAAACTTTAGACAAAATTTCTCAAGGTAAAAATTTAAAAATAACCAAGCTCCCCTCTGGTGATATTAAATCTCAGTTAATTCGTTTAGGATTAAGTGAAGGTGATAAATTAAAATGTACACATAAATTACCCGGTGGAACTATTGTTGTTCAAAAGAACCGTCAGGAAATTGCTATTGGATATGACTTAGCAAAAAAAATTAAAATTCATGAGTTAAAGGAATTATGAAATCGGATGAAATAAAAGAAGAGCTTAAACCTATATATAATTTTTACGAGCAAAATAAGGGCAACAAAATTGTATTGGTTGGTAATCCAAATGTTGGTAAATCTTGTATTTTCAATTATTTGAGTGGAATGTATGTAGATGTTTCCAATTTCCCTGGAACTACGGTTTCAGTCACAAAAGGGAGATATAAAAATTATGAAGTTTATGATACTCCTGGAATTTATGGTGTGGGCTCTTTTAACGATGAAGAAAGAGTCGCCAGAGATATAATTCTTGATGGTGATATTATTATTAATGTTGTAAACACATTAAATCTTGAGCGAGATTTATTTCTTACTTTACAATTAATTGAAATGGGCAAAAAAGTTGGAGTCATATTAAATTTTTCGGATGAAATAAAGAAAAGAAAAATTAAAATTAATGTTCAGGTATTATCTGAAATATTAGGTGTAGAAATAATTGAAACAACAGCTGTTGATAAAAAAGGATTTGACAAAATTGATTATCTAATCGAACATGCAAGAATTGGTAATCAACCAGAAGAAATTAATTCTTTAATTAAAAATTATGCTTCTCAAAATATACCTCAGGCTCAAGCATTATTAATTCTTGAAGGTGATTCAAACATTTCTTCAAAATACAAAATTGAAAACGTTCCTATTGAACAAAGAGAAAAAATTTATATACACAGAAGAAATAGAGTGAATGAAATTGTTAGCCAAATTGAATATGAAGACTCAACTAA
>CAZVBT010000366.1:0-5789 GCA_964625385.1 uncultured Melioribacter sp.
GATTCAAGCCATTCTCGTAATTCAATTTCATCTAATTCATTGTAATTATTATTGCTCATATTTTACCTTTTTAGCTTAAAATTGGAGTTAATATATTTTTTATATGCAAAATTAATAAAAGTTTTTATTAAAACTTTATTCGGTTAAGATTAGTTCAAGAAAAAAATTCAAATTTTGATTTTTAATTAACGACATTAAACAATCGTAAATTTTAATGAAGATTGATTTTAAAAAACTTATATTGAATACAAAAAAAGAGGGAGTTAATGAAAGGTATAATTCTGGCTGGGGGTTCTGGAACAAGAATGTATCCGATGACAAAAGTTTACAGTAAGCAATTAGTAACTATTTATGATAAGCCTTTGATTTATTATCCACTTTCAGTTTTGATGCTTGCTGGAATAAAAGAAATTTTAATTATAAGTAATGAAGAAACTATACCACTTTATCAAAAGTTGTTTGATAACGGAAACAACATCGGATTAGATATTCAGTATGTTGTACAACCTGCACCGAATGGAATTGCACAATCTTTTATTTTAGGTGAAAATTTTATTGGGGATGATTCTGTTACTTTAGTATTAGGCGATAATATTTTTTATGGAAAATTGGATTTCTTTTATAAAGCGGTTGAAAATAATCAAACCGGTGCTACAATTTTTGCATATCAAGTAAATGATCCCGAAAGATATGGCATTGTTGAATTTGATAATGATGGTAAAGCAATAAGCATTGAAGAAAAGCCAAAAATTCCAAAATCAAATTATGCTGTTCCTGGTTTATATGTTTATGATAACAAAGTTGTTGAGATTTCTAAAAATTTAAAACCATCTGCACGCGGTGAATTAGAAATATCAGACGTTAATAAAAAATATTTGGAGCTTGAAGAGTTAAAAGTCGAAAAAGTTGGTCGTGGTGTTGCATGGCTTGATACCGGAACACCCGAAGCATTGTTGAAAGCAGCACAATTTTTTGGTGTTATAGAAGATCGTCAGGGATTAAAAGTTGCATGTATTGAAGAAATTGCTTTTGCAAAAAGCTTTATTGATAAACAACAATTCAGAAAAGTTGTTGACTCAATTCCAAAATCACTCTATAGAGATTATCTTGAAAAAATTTATGAGGAAGCAGTTTGAATAGCTACAAACAAAAAATATTTTTAATACTTGGTTTTCTTTTTGTTGCATTTGGTATAATTGGCGCAATATTACCATTAATGCCAAGTACTGTTTTCTTTATTCTGGCGGCATATTTCTTTTCAAAAAGTTCATCAAAATTTCATAAAAAACTTATAGAGAATAAATATGTTGGAGAGCATATTAAAAATTTTTATGAAAAAAAAGGAATGCCTCTACGTGCTAAAATTATATCTATATTATCGTTATTTTCTACTATAACTGTTTCTATTATGCTTATTGAACGGACTCCGTTTTTAGTTGTAATATTATTATCAATAGCTTTTGCTGTTTCATTTTATATCATTTCATTGAATACAATTGAGAATTCAATCAATAAGGGAGAGTAAAAATTTAATGGCTATATTCACATCAAAATCTAAAAGTGAAATTGAAAAACTTGTTGAAGAAAATGATGAGCTAAAAAACACACTTCACCAAATTTTGCAAAAGCATAAAAGTCTTCAGGATATAGAAAATAAAATTACTGAACGTGCCAAGGAGCTTGAAAAATTAATTTCATCAATTGAATTAAAGAAGAAAGAAAGTTCAACTTTTTCTAATGAAGTTAATGAAAAAGAAACAAAAGTTTTAGAATTGAATGAAACAATTTCAAAATTAAAGGATGAAAAGAAACTGCTTGTTGAAGAAATAGAAAGATTAAACAATGAAAAAAACAAAATTGAAGATTACCACCGTGAAATAGAAATAAAACAGGCCGAAATTGAAAATTTGAATAATATAATAAATGAAAAAAATGATTTTATTAATAGACTCAACAGTAAGATTAAAGATTTAAAGGATGAAGAAAAAAATGTAAGTGATGAAATAAAATCGGAAATTGAAAAACTAAAAGAAATTAAAATTGAGTTTGCTAAAAAAGAAGAAGAAGAAAAAGAAAAACTAAATTTGTTAATACAAGAAGAACTAAGAAAATTAAATACCATTAAACAACTTGATGAAAAAATAAATTTAAGCGAAGAAATAAAGTTAAATTTAGAATCAAGCTTAGCTTCGTTGATAAATCAAATAAGTGAAAAAGAAAAAACTTATACGAGCTTGGCTCAAAAAAGAGAAATACTTAGTGATGAATTTAACTCATTAAAACTGCAAACAGAAGAATATAAAGTTAAACTGGAATCTTTTAAGGAAAACAAATCAGAATTAGAGGCAGAAATAAATTCTCTCAAAGAATTAAAAAATAAATTAATGTCAGAAATTGAAAGTTTTAACAGCAAGAAATCAAATTTAGAAAATGATATTAGTTTATTAACAGAAAAGAAAATTGAATTTGAAAATGTTATAAACAGCATTAACAGCAATTTAATTTCATTAGAAGAAAAAAGAACAGAAATTGAAAACACAAGAATGGAGTTTGAATTTAACTTCACTGATTTAATAAATAAATTTAAAGATGAATATGATAATTTAAATGAAAAAGTTTCTCTTATGAAAGAAGATATTAAGTTAAAAGAAAATGAAATAAATTCATTGAATGAAGATTTAAATAAAAAAAATGGTGAGCTTGCAATCTTAAACGCAAATGTTTCTTCGCTTGAAAAGGAAAAAACAAGTTTGGAAAAACATATATCACTTTCAAAAGAAGAATTTTTGAAACTAAATCAATCCGTTACTTTTGCAAAAGAAGAATTATCAAAAACGACATATGAATTAAATAGAATTAAAGATGAGCTTGCAATCTATAACAACAAAAAAGACATACTTCAAAATGAATTTAACGAATTAATTTCAAAAACAAATAATGATATTCAAAAACTATTAGAAACAAAAAAGAATATAAATAATGAAATAAGTTTTCAATCAAAAGAGTTAAGTGAATTAACAGTTCAAATTGCACAAATGCGTGCAACATTAAGTGATTTAAATAATGAGCTGATGAATTATGAATCAAACAATGAAATTATAAATCCGGAAAATGAAAATGATAAACCATAAATTTTTAATAATTATTTTATTACAAATATTAGCTGTTAATTTATTTGCTCAGGCAAAACCTACAAATGATTCACTACGATATTTGAAAAATCCAATTTATACAAGAACACTTGAAATGTATGATGGCTATAAAACAAAACAAGCTGATATAATCATGCTTGGTAATTCATTAACCAATGGTGCAAACTGGAATGAATTTCTTGGAAGGAAAAATGTTCTTGAAATGGGAATACCAAGCGATATTTTAAGTGGTTTTTATGCAAGAATAAATTACGTTTTTAAGTTTAATCCTAAAATTGTTTTCATAATGGGTGGATTAAATGATATTTATAACTGGACACCAGTCGAAGAAATATTTTCAATATATATAAAACTTATCAACAAGCTAAGAGAAAAAAATATCATTGTAGTTATCCAATCAACAACATACTCCGGAAGAAATTGGGGAAAAGATTTTGGTGGTACACCTGAAATTAACGCAGGCAGAAACAGAGAAGTAGATAAATTAAATAAAATGCTTTCTAAATATGCTTTAGAAAATAATCTCGATTACATTGATGTAAATTCTCAATTATCGCGTAATGGGTTTCTAAAAGATGAAATGACCTGGGATGGGATTCACTTTAAAGCGAATGCTTACAAAATATGGGCAAATGAAGTTGATAAAGTATTAAGGAAATATAAATTATAAAATCAAATTATTAAGGATTAAAAATGGAACAAAATAAAATTAAGCAACCACTTTACATTGTAACATTAGTTACGGCAATTTTAGTTGCTATATCATTTGTTAAAATTGAATACACAATAGAAAAGATTAATTTCACTATTAAAACCGTAGATGTATTGATGGACATTAAAGAAGCAGAACAAAACACATTTTACTATAAAGAAGGAAATGTTAGTTATGCATCTGTTTTTTCTTTTAACGAAGAAAGAAAAGACAACCTGAAAGAAACACCAATCGTTCAAGGTAAAAAATCACCAATGACTGGAAACACAAGTCAATTAACAAATTTTTTTGAAGCAGTAAAACTTGCAAAAACAAAAAGCGTTCGCGTTGCACATTTTGGAGATTCAGCAATTGAAGGAGATTTAATTACAGCTGATATGAGAGAAACATTACAAAATAAATTTGGCGGCAATGGAGTTGGCTGGCTTGGAATTGTTTCGCAAGATGTAACTTTCAGAATGACAACAAAGCATTCATTCTCTCAAGGAAATTGGGGATCAGCTTCACTTTACACAAGCAATCCCAAAAAATTACCACTTGGAATAAGTGGCGAAGCTAACGTTCCAAAAGGAAATGCATGGGTTCAATACGAAACAACTCCAATCAGAAGATATTTAAAAGATTTCAGCATAGTTAAACTTTATTATGCAAATGCAAAACCTTCAAATATCAATTACTATTTTGATGATGGAGCAAAACAAACAATCGCCTTAAAAACAGGGGCTGGAATACAAGAGCTAATTTTGAAACCAACAGCTAAAGCAAAAAAAATTAAAATTGAATTTCCAGTTGCAGAGCAAGCAGTTTTTTATGGTGTAACATTAGAAAATGACCCAGGTGTTTATGTAGATAATTTTCCATTAAGAGGAAATAGTGGCGTTGATCTTCAACAACTTGATGTTAATTTATTAAAAGAATTCGCAAAATATTTAGACTATAAATTGATTATACTTGAATTTGGATTGAACATTGCCGGCAATAGAACCGATTACTCATGG
Source organism: uncultured Melioribacter sp. (assembly GCA_964625385.1). Taxonomy (GTDB): domain Bacteria; phylum Bacteroidota; class Ignavibacteria; order Ignavibacteriales; family Melioribacteraceae; genus Stygiobacter. Next base: position 4,863 of record CAZVBT010000366.1, read on the forward strand.
TACGAAAGAGAAATGGTAAAAGTAATTAATAATTTCAAAACAGCTTTTCCAAAAGCAAGCATTGTTTTAGTATCTGTTCATGACCGCTCAATGAAAAAAGGTTCCGATTTTGTAACCGATCCTTCAATTCTTCGTTTAATTGAATCACAAAAAAATATTGCAAAAACAACCAACATTGCATTCTGGAGTTTATTTGATGCAATGGGTGGAGAAAATTCAATGTCAACATGGGTAAATGCAAATCCACCTTTGGCATTTAAAGATTATATTCACTTCAATGATCAAGGTGCTAAAAAAGTTGCTCAACTTTTTACAGACGCTTTACTTGAGTTAAATAAATAATTAATCTAAAAAAGAAAAATAATGGGTAAATTTAATTTTAATATCGAAGAAGCAAATACACTTTGGAAACGTTGGTCTTTAAATGCAAAAAAATTTCCAAATCGTGATGCAATAATTCATTGGAAAGCTGGCGAAGAACCAATTCGTTGGACTTTCCAATCGTTAATACAAAAAGCCAAAAAATTTTCAATTCATATTAGAAAACATGGGATTGAAAAAGAAAATGTTTGTGCGATTGTAATGAGACACAATCCAAATTTTTATCCACTTTATTTAGGCATAAGTAGAACTGCAGCTTTACCAGCTGTTTTAGCATATCCAAATCCACGCTTGCATCCAGATAAATTTCGTCAAGGAATTGAAGGAATGTCACAGCGTTCTGGATTGGATTTCATTTTTACAGAAAGAGAACTTGAACCAATAATTCGTCCTTTAATTGAAAAGCCGGGCAGCACAATTAAAGCAATTTATTTTCCGCTTGAATGGGAAACTGAAAACGAGGTTGATCTTAAACTTGATAATGATATAGAAGAAATTGCAAATAATGTTGATCCATCTGAACCATTTTTATTACAACACTCAAGT
>CAZVBT010000367.1:0-2881 GCA_964625385.1 uncultured Melioribacter sp.
ATTGATTGTTCCTCTTGCATTGCTCCATGATAAGCATAAAATACAGCATTTTTTATTTTAATAACATTTACCATATCAAATAAATTTTGATTTTAAATAAGCTTTTACATTTGTAAAATTAGCAAATAAAATTCCTATTAACACTAAAATACTACCAATTAGTGCTTGTAATGAGAAACTTTCATTTAAAATTAACCAACCTAAAATAACAGCTATTATTGGGGTAATAAATGTTGAAAGAGATAAAAAAAGTAAATTTATTTTTTTCATCAACCAATAATAAGTAGAAAAAGTTATTACCGTTCCAAACAAAGCTAAATATAAAACTGAAAAAGTTGCATTCAAATCAAATTTATTGTTCGAAACATTTTCGAATATTAATCCTATGATTATCATAAAAAGACCAGCAATAGTAAGCGGCACTAAATTCATCGAAAGTGGATTCAAGTGTTTTGCATATTTTTTCAAAATAATTGCAATTCCTGCTTGAATAACAGAGCTGATTAAAACAGCAAGCATAGCTACAATATCGCTGCTGAAATCAATATGAAGTTTCTCTGAAAATATTATAGTTACTCCAATAAAACCTAATATTACACCAATGATTTGATAAGCACTTATTATTTCCTCTCTTAAAAAAAAGAAAGAGAAAATAATTACAAAAAATGGCATAACTGAAAACAAAATTGACGCTAATCCGGATGGAATAAATTGCTCTGCCCAATAGACTAAGCCAAAAGGAATTAAAAAAGAAAAAAATCCTAGTATTAAATATATTTTTATTGATAAAGGATCAGCCTGAATTTTTAATTTTTGAATTTTCATCAAAATAAAAACAAAAACTGCAGCAAGTGAAAATCTAAAGCCAGCTGAAAGAATTGGAGTTAAAGAATCTAAACCAAGTCGAATAGCTAACCATGTTGAACCCCAAATTAAACATATTAGAATATATCCAAATACAATCTTTAAAGTTTCTGAACTCATATCATCCTTTTATTGCTATTATACCTAAAGAGCGACCAGAATTTTTACCATCTCTTCTGTAAGAATGTAATAAATTCTTTTCTTCGAAAGAACATAAGTCTGAAACTTCAATTTGTTCTTTTGGAATGTTTAGCTCTTTGAATTGATTTAAATTTACATTTAACACATCCAGAAAAATTTTGTTATTAACTTTTAACAAATATTTTGAATTGAATAATTCGGCAACATCTTCTCCTATTTCATAATTTTTCTGGTGAATTGATGGACCTATGTAAACAATTAAATTTTCCGGTTTGGAATTAAAATCATTTATTAATCTTTTAATTGTTTTTGATAATATTTTTTTTTGAGTACCTCGCCAACCAGAATGCACAGCTGCAATAACTTTATTTATATTATCATAAATAAAAATTGGTGTACAATCAGCTGATGAAATAGCCAACCCCAAATTTTTTTTTGAAGTAATCATTGCATCAGATTCACCAATTATTCCGGGTTTATTAACAATTGTAATTATATCTGAGTGAATTTGTTTTTGAAATGCAATTTGAGAAATGTCCAAACCCAGTTCTTTTGTAAAAGCCATTCTATTTTCTTTAACAATATTTTCATCATCTCCAACTGTAAAAGATAAATTAAAATAGAATGGTTCTTTATGATTCAAACCAATTTTAGTACTAAACCCAAATATTATTTCTGGATATTTATTAAAAATTTCTGAGCGAATAATTTTCACAATAAGTCCGTAAAAGAAAGTTATATTTGCTTCAAAGCGTTTTCTAAGTCAGTTAAAATGTCATCTGTGTTTTCAAGTCCAATTGCCAAACGAACACCACCCGGATCAATTTGATGCTCTAATAATTTATCTGCAGGAATTGCAGAATGCGTCATAGAAGCCGGATGTTCAATCAAAGTTCTTGTATGGCCAAGTGAAACTGCTAAAGTCATTGTATATGCATAATCAGCTATGTAATTCATAAACTTACGACCATTTTCTTTACTGTCTTCAGCATTTTTACCTTTCAAAACAAAAAACAATAAACTACCAGGTGCAAAATTTCCATTAAAATCTTTCATTTGTTTTTTTGCAACATCATGAAATTTGAAATCAGTTAAACCAGGATAGTTTACTACTTCAACTTTAGGATGTTGATTTAAATATTCTGCAATTTTCATAGCAGAATTAATTTGATGTCTTTGCCGCAAACCTAAAGTTGGTAATCCATAAGTTAAAATTGCCCATGCACTTTTTGTATTAAGTACTGCTCCAAAATCTTTTCGGTAAAGTAAAATCATGTCTCTAAATTTCTTAGGACCAATAATTGCTCCACCCATATCAGTTCCAAAACCACCTATACCTTTTGTTAATGAATGAACCACAAAATCAATTCCATATTCAAGTGGTCTTTGACAAAATGGAGTAGCAAATGTATTATCAACAACTATATAAATTTTGTTTTTATCATCTCTTGTTTTGTTAATTTCTTTTACAGCATTAACTACAGCTTGCAGATCTATAATACTCAAATTTGGATTTGCGGGTGTTTCAAAATAGATGACTTTTGTGTTTTCATTTAAAACTTTATAAATATTATTAACATCAGTTAAGTCAACCTGATTGACTTTTATATTATATCGAGGATACCAATTAATTAACAATGAAAAAGTGCAACCGTACAAAGTATGATGGGCAATAATTTCATCACCGGATTTTGTCAGCACACCTAAAATTGAAGAAATTGCACCCATACCAGTTGCAAAACTTACAGCCATTTCCGCTTTTTCAACATGTGCTAAATTTTCTTCAAGTATATCTTTATTTGGTTCGCCAAGCCTATCATAAATAAATATTGGAGCTTTGTCTTCGATTTCTGAGTTAGCAAATTGAATAAATCCT
>CAZVBT010000368.1:0-2809 GCA_964625385.1 uncultured Melioribacter sp.
TTTATGGTAAATACACACTTGGAGTAATTATGACAGGAATGGGAAAAGATGGTTACGAAGCTGTAAAAAAATTAAAAAGTTTAAATGGATATTCAATCGCTCAAGATGAAGAATCATGTGTTGTTTATGGAATGCCCAAAGCAATAGTTGATGCTGGTTTAGCAGATGTAGTTTTACCAGCTGAAAAAATACCAGAAGTTATAAACAAAGTGGTGGTGTAAAATGGCAAATCAATTTGAAGATGCGCTCTTTAAAGATGTGTTTACAAAAAATAAATCAAAAACAGGAAATCTTCTAAAAGCTGAAGATGTTGAAATAAATGGCAAAGCAAAAATTTCCTGCGAAGATGATCTTGATGGTGTTCGCATTCTTCTTAAAAAAGATGCGAATGACAACCTTAAAGAAATTAAATTTGTTTGCTCTTGCGGGCAAAGTAAATCAATCATACTCGATTATTCTGAATAGATGAATAAATAATGAATTTCGAAAAAATTTTGTATCAACTTGAACCTTTATGCCTTCAACAAGCAAGTTACTTATGTCATCTTGAGCCTGTCAAAAGATGACAAATTATGATTTCACATCTTCACATCACAAAAAAGATAAATTAAATTCCGACCTCAAAAATTCAAAAAGCAATAAATGATTTTTCGAATCTATAAACTATTCTTACGAAAATTACTTGACAAATCTTATCGAGGTTTTTTGTTACACATCTGGCTAATTTTAGCCATTATTCATCACTAAAATTTATTAATTAATCATTTTTTAGATACTTTTTTAATGGCATTAATTTGGCAATTAATTTCACAAAAGTGAAAGGTTAAAATGCCATCTTCAATAAAATTATTAACTAATCTTCTTGATTATTGCTCTGAGAAAAACAGAGTAATAGCAAAAAATATAGCCAACATTGGAACAGAAAATTATCGCCGTCAGGATGTTGTGTTCAAAGATATTTTACAAGAATCCAGCGGTTCGCTTCTTAAAAAAACAAATGAAAAACATCTTGATATACAAATCAATCCAGAAGAATCTAAAAAGTTTGAATACATTGAAGATAAAACAGATGAAATGGATTCAGGAATTAACAACATTAACATTGAAAAAGAAATGAGTGAACTTGCAGAAAATACTTTGCGATTCAAATTTGCGTCCCGTAAAGTTGGCGATTATTACAAAACACTTCAAAAAGTAATTAAAGGTGGAGGTGTTGTATGAAAATCGGAGGCAGTCTTTTCGGATTAAATTTTAGTGCAAAAGGAATGAGTATTCAACGAAAAAAAATGGATCTCATTTCACAAAACATTGCAAATGCTGATAGTGTAAGAACAGAAAATGGTGAACCTTACAAAAGAAAATTTTTAAAGATTGAAACTGAAAAAAATAATTTTGCAAATAATCTTTCACTTGAAGCAAAAACTATCAGGCTTAATACAACAAATCCAAATCACATTTCAAATATTCAATTACCAGAAGAACTTAAAATTGAAGCAGATCAGGGGAAAGCAAAATTAAATGAATTAGTTGATGATAAACCTGGTGATATTATTTACATGCCGGAACATCCGGATGCTAACAAAGATGGTTATGTTGAAATGTCTAACGTTAATGTAATTAACGAAATGGTTGAAATGATTGCTGCAACAAGAAGTTACGAAGCAAACCTTCAGGCATTAAACTCTGCTAAACAAATGGCAAAAGATTCTTTGGAGATATAAAATGAAAATAAATACAAACATAATTGGCAACTATTCTTTACCGAATGTTAAACATGTTTCTAATGAAAACCATCAAGTTGAAAACAAAGTAATATCAAATGATGAAAAAAAATTTTTCTCTGAATTATACCCCACAAAAAAAGAAGAAATAATGAACTATCAAGTCTATAATGCCAAAGGTAAAATTTCTGGTTTGCATGTAGGTTCACTTTTTGACAAAAGAGGTTAATATGAAAATAGAAGGATTTGGAATTCAATTACCATCACCACTTCAACCCGAAAAAAATAAAAATGTTGAAACAGAAAATTTTGGAAATGCATTAACTGAATTAATTAAAACTGTTAATGATTCTCAACAAGAATCTCAAAAGGCAATACAAAATTTTGTAAGTGGAAATGGAGTTGAACTTCACGAAGTAATGATAGCAGGTGAAAAAGCCAAAACAAATCTTGAACTTTTAATGGAAATAAGAAACAAAGCAATTGATATGTTTAAAGAATTAACAAGGATTCCAGTTTAATTATGAATACAAATCCATTACAAGCATTTTTTGGTATTTTGGGTAAATTAAATCCCAAACAAAAAATAATGCTAGGTGTTAGTGTTATTACAACACTTGCTTTACTTACATTGTTAATCTTTGTTCTTAACGAACCAACATATTCAACTCTTTATTCAAATCTTTCCCAAGAAGATGCTGCTAAAGTTGTTGAATATCTCGGTGCGCAAAAAGTCATGTACAAACTAGATGACAATGGACAATCAATAAAAGTTCAAAAAGAAAAAGTTTATGAACTAAGATTGGCACTTGCCTCAAAAGGAATTCCAAGTAGTGGTGTTATTGGTTACGAAATTTTTGATAAATCAACTATGGGAATGTCCGAATTCATGCAAAAATTGAATTATAAAAGAGCATTAGAAGGAGAACTTTCACGAACAATTCAACAACAAGATGGTGTACTTGCAGCACGTGTTCATATTGTTATTCCACAAAAATAATTATTAAAAGAGGAAGAAAAACAACCAACGGCTTCTGTTGTATTGAAATTAAGAAACAACTCAACTCCTCCAAAAGAAAATATCGAAG
>CAZVBT010000369.1:0-2884 GCA_964625385.1 uncultured Melioribacter sp.
TACAATTATTTTAGGCGGAGGAGTAATAGAAGCAATGCATGATTTTATGTTACCAATAATTAAAAAGAACTTTGAAAAAACTGTCATAGAAGCTTGTGGGCGTGAAGTTAAAATAATTGAAACTAAACTTGGTGATGATGCTGCTTTATATGGCGGTATTGCTTTAGCTGAAGAATTTTTAAATTGATTATGTGAATTGTTTTTCAATTTCTTCAAGTTGTTTACTTAAACTTGACCATATTTCATATTTATTTTCTAAATCATTCTTAACTTTTTCATAAAGTGAGTTTGTATTTTTTGCAATTTGTGGATTGCTAAAAGTTTTAGGATTCACTAATTGGGTTTCTATTTCAATTTTTTCTAATTCAAGAATAGATATTTCATTTTCAATTTGCTCAATCTTTGTTTTGATTTCTTTTGTAGCGATATATTTTTTTTGTCGTAATTCTGCTTCAATTCTTTTTTGATCTTTTCTTGATTTTTCAGATTGAATTTCTTTCGATTCAATTTCAATTTTTCTGTCAAACTCTTGCTTTTTAATTAAATAATTTTCAATCCCACCTAAAAATATTTTTGCAGTGCTATTTCTAAGTTCAATTACTTTATTAACAATGGGTTTAAGAAAATCAATATCATGAGAAACAATCATTATTGTGCCTGGAAAATCATTTAAAGCTTTTTGCAAAATTTCTTTTGATGCAAAATCTAAGTGATTTGTTGGTTCATCAAGAATGATAAAATTTGATTTGGTTAATAATAATCTTGCAAGTGCAATTCTACTTTTTTCACCACCGGACAAAACTTTTATTTTCTTAAAAACATCATCACCAGAAAAAAGAAATGACCCTAAAATAGTTCTAATCCTTCCAATTGGTATTTCTGAATTAACATCTTCAAGTGCATCAATTAAATCAAAATCTGAATTTATTGAATTTGCCACTTCTTGTTCGTAATAAGAAATTATCGTGTTGTTACCATAATTTATTTTTCCAGATGTTGGTTGTAATTTATTAGCAATAATTTTTGTTAAAGTTGTTTTACCAGCACCATTTGGACCGACAATAGCAATTTTATCGCCACGTTCAATTTGTAGATTGATATTATTTAAAACATTTACATCGTTAAAAGAGTGATTAATATCAACTAATTCAACAGGAATTATCCCACTCATTGTTGGTGAGGGAAAATGAAGTTCAACTTTTTTTTCTTCTTCAAGTATTTCTACTGTTTCAATTTTTTCAAGTTGTTTTATTCTACTTTGAACTTGTTTTGCTTTTGTTGCTTTATATCTAAATCTTTCAATAAATCTTTCTAGCTCTTTAACTTTTTTTTCTTGTTGCTTTTGTAAAGAAATTAATTGTATTTCTCTTTCATTTTTGAATTTTAAATATTGAAGATAATTCCCAGTAAAGAAATTTATTTGCTTATTGTAAATTTCAAGAGTTTTAGTTGTTACACTCGTTATAAAATGTCTGTCGTGAGAAACAATAATTAATGCAGAAGATGTAGATTGTAAAAATGAAATCAGCCATTCGAGACTATCAATATCAAGATGATTTGTAGGTTCATCCATTAAAATTAAATCGTTATCAGCAAGTAGAATTTTTGCCATCTGAATTCTCATTTGCCAACCGCCAGAAAATTTATCTGTCATTCTAACGAAATCTTTTTCTTGAAATCCTAAGCCAATTAATACTTTTTCAATTTTTGAATTAATTGAATAAAAATCTAATTCTTCTTTCCTTTGATGAATTTCGCCTAACTCATCAATTAATTCATTTCTCTCTTCATCAGAAATAGAGAAATCATTTAAGGCTGATAAAACTATACTTTCTCGCTCTTCTAATGTATTAATATCTTGCAAAGAAGTTTTTACTTCATCAAAAAGTGATTGACCTTTAAATGAATTAATTTCTTGAGGTAAATAACCTATTCGAATGCCTTTTTGTTTTTGAATTATTCCAGTTTCTGGTTGTTCAATCCCAAATATTAATTTTAATAGAGTGGATTTGCCTGTACCATTTGATCCAACTAAAGCAATTTTATCATGACGTGAAATTTTAATATTAACATTTTCAAAAAGATTTTCCCCAGTAAATTGAATCGAAAGGTTTTTAATATCAATCATCAATAAACCTATTTTCTGATTACAGCAATTTTAGAAGTTTTGACATTATTAGCTTCAGTATCGAAAGCAACAATGTAATAAATACCAGATGAAACAAGATTACCATTTTTATCTCTTCCATCCCAAAAAGCAATTTTACCACCAGGAGAATCATACTCTCGTATAACTTCGCCATTAATCTTTAAAATTTTAATACTACTATTTGCTATAAGTCCTTCAATTGTTACAATATTTTTTTCATTGTTGCCAATGATGAATGGACTTGGATAAATATATAATTCGTTAAACGTTTCTTCTGGTTGAATAAATTCAGTTTTCAAAGTTGCAAGTCCATAATCAGTCCCAATGAAAACCATTCCACTTTTGGGTTCGAATGCAATACTCGTAATATTATCGTCGGGTAAAGGACTATTTTTTGAATTATACTGCTTAATTAATTGATATCCATCAGATGAAAGAACAAAAACACCATTGTTAGTTCCAATCCATTTTTGATTAATTGGATCAACTGCAATGTAATTTACATTTTGATTACGAACGGCAAAGCCAACTAAAGTTGTGAGTGTAGATTTTGGTTTTTGTGGATCAGAAATAACATTAACTCCTACATTTGTTCCAATCCAAATAGAGCCACGTTTATCAACAGCTAAACAGGAAATAATATCACTGGAAAGTCCATCGGACTTTCCGATGAATCCTTGTGTATCATCGCTTAAATTATCAAAAGTTCCTTTTTCATTAAAATAATATATGCCG
>CAZVBT010000370.1:0-1528 GCA_964625385.1 uncultured Melioribacter sp.
GATACTTAAAGGAATATTATTACAACGAAATTTTGTATTATAGAAATGAATTAAAAAACTTTTTCGAAATTATTTAGTGAGTTTATGGCAATTGGAATTTTTGGTGGTTCTTTTGATCCAATTCATATTGGGCATTTAATAACTACTCTGTTTGTTAAAGAAAAAAGAAATCTTGATAAAATTTTTTTTGTACCTAGTTTTATTTCTCCACTCAAGCAAAACCATACCAAAACAAATGAATTACATAGGTTAAAGATGGTAGAATTAGCAATTGAAAATGTCAGTGGTTTATTTGTTTCTGATTTTGAGCTTAAGCAAAAAAAAATTTCTTATACAATAGATACTATTAATGAATTCAAAAAATATTATGATGAAATTGAACTAATCATTGGTTATGATAATTTTCTAGTTTTTGATAAATGGCATAAACCTGATGAGATATTAAGCAAAGCAAAAGTGTTAGTTATGAAAAGGCAAAATGAATTAAAGAATAACATAAATAATATCTATAAGAATAAAATGATATTTATTGACACTCCAATTATAGAAATATCTTCAACAGATATTCGAAACAGAATTAAACAAAATTTAAGTGTTGATTTTTTTCTTCCTGAAAAAGTAAAAGATTATATTCTTAAAAATGGATTGTACAAATGACAAACCTTCTCGAATTTTCAGAAAAAATTTTTGAAAAAGATAAACGATTTATTTCAAGAGCAATATCAATTGTTGAATCTGATGAAATCAATTCAAATGAACTATTAAAATTAATTCATAAAAAAACTGGTAAAGCATATCGTATTGGAATCACAGGACCACCTGGTGCTGGAAAATCAACTTTAACAAATCAATTAACTAAAAATTTAATTAATCAAAATAAATCAGTTGGCATTATTGCTGTTGATCCTACAAGTCCATTTACCGGTGGAGCTTTGCTTGGTGACAGAGTTCGTATGAATGAAATTGGCACTAACCCAAATGTTTTTATTAGAAGTATGGCTACTAGAGGCAGCCTTGGTGGATTAAGCAAAAAAACTATTGATGCTTCTGATGTTTTAGATGCTGCTGGTTTTGATTACATTATATTTGAAACTGTTGGTGTTGGTCAATCTGAACTTGATATTATAAACACTACTGATACTACTATTGTAGTTTTAGTACCTGAATCTGGCGATTCTATTCAAGCAATGAAAGCCGGTTTGATGGAAATCGCAGATTTTTTTGTTCTCAATAAGAGTGATCGCCCAGGTGCCGATAGTGCCTTGATGGCTTTGAGAACAATTCTAATGTTGAAAGATCATAATGCTGATGATTGGCTACCTAATATTATTAAAGCCGTTGCCTCAGAAAACAAAGGTATTGATGAGATTGCAGATGAGATTGAAAAGCATAAATCATTTCTTATTCAGAAAAATCTTTTTCAGATGAAAAGACAAAATCAGGCTAGAATCAGAATTAAAGAAATTGTAGAGAATAAACTGAAAGAAAAACTTTGGAGTGAAGACAGAGAAAATTTATTAAATTCGTC
>CAZVBT010000371.1:0-1527 GCA_964625385.1 uncultured Melioribacter sp.
AAAAAACTGTTGAAACAGTTATTATAACTAGCTTTCATTTTATTAACCCACGACTTAAGTCGTGGGTTAATGAGAAAAAAGTAAAAGTTTTAAACCGTTTTAACGGTTTATGAATATAATCGGTCAATTTGATTTATTTACAAATTTTAATGACTATTCAACCTTAAACAAATCATCAGAAACATTTTTATTTACTTCATAAGAAGACAAACTTAATTCAATTGAACCCATTGGTGTTCCTTGAATCATTTTATGAGCAACCATATAACCATTTAAATCTTTGTAATCATCGTAATCAATTGTAATAGATAAACTACCTTGTGGCGATTCTATAGTTGAGTTTGTTCTAATTAAAAATCCAGTTACAGCGTCATAATACTGAGTATTTTTCTTTCCCGATGGATAAATTAAATTTATTTTGTACGCATCTTTATTATTGATAGTTTCTACTCCAGCTAATTCTAATTTTATCCCTTGATTGGCATAATCTAAAAAGGCATTCAGGGTTGCTTGCACTTTCATTTCTTCTAATTGAGAACCGGTCATTTCCTGCTCTTGCCCCATTGCAGAAATTTTTCCACGTCTTCCATCAAAAACAGTTTTTTGTTGACCAACACCAAAATCTATTGATTGATAAAGTTTATTAGGAGCTTTACGTGTAATTGTAACAACTAAATTCATTCCTTGCATTGAGCCTGTAAGTTTCATTGTTTCATCTTTAATTTGAGAAAGTTTCTCTTTCCCGCCCATTACTTGAATATATTTATCAATCACTTGTTCAGCCGTTAATCCTTCGGGTGCTTTTTTAACATTCGGATCAACTTTTTCTCCATAAATATCATAGTAATCAATTTTACCGTTTATAGAAAATTTGGTTAAATTTTTTGCAACTTCTTCAGCTTTGCCAACTATCAAAATATTTGCATTGTTTGGTTTGATATATTTTTTTGCAACGGATTGAATATCATCAGCAGTTACAGCATTTAAATTTTTCAAATAGTTTTTATAAAAATCTTTAGGAAGTTTATATCGTTCGATATTAATTGCAAAGTTTGCAATTGTTTGAGGATTTTCGAGAGAGCGGACAAAATTACCAATCATATAATTTTTATTTATTTGTAATTCTTCGTCGCTAACTTTTTCATTTCTAATCCTTTTCATTTCATTAAAAATTTCTGTTAAAGCACTGTCGGTTACAATATTTCGAACAGGTGCACTTGCTATCCAGGCGCCGATGAATTTATCAGCTCTCAAATTTGAACCAGCACCGTATGTATAACCTTTTGTCTCTCTCAAATTTTTATTTATTCTTGAAGTAAAAGAACCGCCAAGAATTGTATTCATTACAGAAGCTTTAATATAATCTTCACTTGCTAAATTAAATTCAATAGGATAGCTAACGGATATAACAGATTGAACTGCATTTGCTCTATCAACGAGAGCAACTTTATTAACTAATGGTGCTTTTGGATTTTGAAATTCTGTTTTGGGAACATCACCAGCTTTCCAATTACCAAAATATTTTTC
>CAZVBT010000372.1:0-7837 GCA_964625385.1 uncultured Melioribacter sp.
ATTCAATCAAGAGAACAAATAACTGAAATTTTAGATCAATATTTTGGCAAGGAATAAATGGAAGCAAATAATCATTTTGATGTTATTGTTATTGGCGGTGGTGCAGCTGGTTTAACAGCTGGAATTTATCTTTCACGTGCGAAAATGAAAACATTAATTCTCAATGAAGGAGCTATTGGTGGTCAAATGGTTTTAACTCATGAAATTGCCAACTATCCTGGCATTGAAAGTATTAGTGGTTATGAACTTGCGCGAAATATGAAAGCTCAAGCTCAAAAATTTGGATGTACAATAAAAAGTAACTTGAAAATTTCAAGTCTTGATTTAAATGATGAGATAAAAAAAGTAACTGTTAACAATAAAGATGTTTATACTTCTCATTCTGTAATAATTGCAACTGGTGGCCGCTCAAGAACAATTGGGGCAATTGGGGAAGATGAATTTAAAGGTAAAGGAATTTCATATTGTGCAACTTGTGACGGCGATTTTTTTCAAGACAAAGAAATAATAGTAGTTGGCGGTGGAAATTCAGCTTTAGAAGAAGCAGTCTCATTAACCAAATATGCTTCCAAAATTACAATAGTTCATCAATTTGATCACTTTCAAGCTTTTCAACATTATGTTGATGAAGCAAAAGCTCATCCAAAAATTAATTTTATAATGGAATCAAAAATTATCGAATTCATTGGTGATGAAAAACTTGAAAAAGTAAAAATTCAAAATCAACGCACTGGTGAAATTAACGAAATAAAAATTGATGGTGTTTTTATTTTTATTGGTTATGTTCCAAACACAGAGAAACTTGAAGGAATTATTGAATTAAACGATTGGAAAGAAATTATAGTTGATAAAAATTTGGCTACAAACTTACCAGGAGTTTTTGCTGCTGGTGATTCAATATCTAAAAGATTTAGACAAGTTACAACTGCTGTTGCAGATGGAACTATTGCCGCACTTGCTGCCGCTGAATATGTAAACAACCTCAAAAAAGAATTATCAACTACCGAAGTTTAATTTCATTTGCTTTTATTAAGTCATCTCTTTTACTTTTGAATAAAGAGATGACTTTTTATGTTTAATATTATATCAATTGGAGAAATACTTTGGGATGTTTACCCAGACTTAAAAAGATTAGGCGGTGCACCTTTTAATTTTATTTATCACATTAAAAAATTAATTGGAAATGCATATTTTATTTCATCAGTTGGAAATGATGATGATGGTAAAGAATTATTAAAAATTCTTAAAGAAAATGATTTTGAAATTGATACGATCTTTATAGATAACCATCATCCAACAGGAAAAGTTTTTGTAACTCTTGACGAAAATAAAACACCACAATTCAAAATGTCATCAACTGCAAGTTTTGATTTTCTTCAATTAACTGAAAAAGCAAAACAAGCAATTGAAGAATCGGATTTAATTTACTTTGGAACATTTACATCAAGAAGTGAAATTTCCAGAAAAACAATTCAATCAATTTTGAACAAACCAAACAAAAAATATTTTTGCGATTTGAACCTTCGACATAATTTTTACACAATTGATTTTATAGAACAAGCTTTGATAACATCAAATGTATTAAAGATTAACGAAGAGGAATTTTATAAACTTCAAAATATTTTTTCTTTACCACCTGATTCAGAAAATGCAATTCAAGAATTAATTTCAAAATTCAAAATAGATTTAATTGCATTAACAATGGGTGAAAAAGGCGCCAAACTTTTTACCGCGAGTGAATTTCATTTTTATCAACAAGAAAAAACTGATATTATTGATACATTAGGTGCTGGTGATGCATTTTCATCAATTTTGTGTTTGGGGTATTTAAATAATTTTCCATTAGAAAAAATCAACAGGCTTGCAAATCAATTTGCCGCAGAGATTTGTAAAATAAGGGGTGCTATACCAGAAAATAACAAACTATATTCAGAAATCTCAGAAAGACTCTTAAATGAAATTTCGAACATTCAACCCCAATAGAAATATCTTTCAAAACTTTGATTTATGAATTTTAATTAGTGTTAATCTGTGAAATCTGCGGTAAAAAGTTAACCTCTGATTAAAATTTTTTTTCGTGTTAATTCGTGAAAATCGTGGCTGAAAAATTAAAATGTTTATTATTTTATGAAAACTTTTCCAATCACTCGAAGCTCTTAAAACTTCGAGTGATTATAATTTAAGCTTCGATTTTAGAACCAAGAACAGTTAAGAATTGCTTCATCCATTCAGGGTGAGCAGGCCATGCTGGTGCAGTAACAATATTTCCATCTGTAACGGCATTATCAGCACCGGGTGCTACAGTTCCATAATTTGCACCCGCTACTACACATTCAGGACCAACAGCTGGATATGAAATTACATGTTTACCTTTTAAAGCTCCAGCTGCTGCTAAAATTTGTGGACCATGACAAATTGCAGCTATTGGTTTATTGTTTTCTGCAAAATGTTTTGTTATTTCTATTACTCTTGGATTCAATCTCAAATACTCTGGTGCACGACCACCTGGAATAACAAGTGCATCATATGAATTTGGATCGAGTTCATCAAAATTTGCATTTATTGCAAATCTATGTCCTTGAAGTTCAACATAAGTTTGGTCACCAATAAAATCATGTACTGCAGTTTTAACTGTATCTCCGGCTTTTTTACCAGGACAAACAGTATGTACAGTATGACCAACCATTGTAAGAATTTGGAAAGGTACCATTGCTTCGTAATCTTCTACGAAATCACCTACTAGCATTAAAATTTTTTTTGCTGCCATTTTACCTCCTTTTTTTGATGCACGTTTAAAATTGCAAATTATACTTTCTTTTCAAAGAAATAATTTTAAAAGAATTTCATTAATAGAAGTGTTTAAAAGAAATGTCTAACAAATTTTTAATTTAGAAACGATATTGTATTACTTCTTTCCTTTTTCTGGTTTTGCCTGAATTAAATCAACGGAAATTTTTTCAGGTAAAAGATTATACATTGAACCTGTGAACAAATCAATCACCATTCCTGGAATAAATCCATTTAATGCATTTCCCCAAAACCAAAATGAAATTTTTCTTGTTAATTGAGTTTCATAAAGTTCGTAACCATCAAGCTCAAGTTTTACCACATGATTTGTTCCGCGTTCTAAATTTATTATTTGTGGAGTCAATCCAAATTTTTTTCCATCAATTGTAATTTTTGCATTTGCCGGATTTGATTTTATCTCAACTTCTTGTGTGGTTGTATTTAACACAGTTGAACAAGCATTAGTAATAATAAAAATTATCATAAACAAAAATTTAACTGTTCTTTTCATAAATCATCCTGTTTTTGATTTATTATCGAAAAAAGAAAAATTTATTTTATTATATGCTTTAATTTTTTTATCTAAAACTTTTAACTTCTGTTGAATGAAATCAATTTTATTATTATGTTAAAGTTAAAAAAAGAGTTTGAATATTTTATGGAGGTATTATGAAAAAAATTATACTTCTCATGGTTATATACATTAACTTTCTAACTCTTGCTCAAAGTGGTAACGGTCATGATCCAAACACACTTTTAAGCTACACACCAAGCGGCTACACTGTTCCAACCTACATGAGACAAGCTTCAACTTCTACCAATACAGCAGATAATACAATTTCTGCTGGGGATAGAACAGATTTATATGTAAACTTTACTTATGATACCTATGGTAAAAATGTTTTTCTTGTTTATGCTACTAATGGTACAGCACCAACAAAAACGAATGGTTCAGTTGTTAATGGTACCTTTTCAAATTATTCAGATCCAAATAGAACTTGGTTAGCATCTGTACCTACAACTGCAAATACACAAGGAACAACAATCAATTATATCTTTTATATTTCTGATAGCGATTTAGCAAGTGCTTGGGGAAGAGTTGCAGCAGATGGTTATAAAACAACCTGGACAGAAGGTGATTCTTATTTTCAATATACCGTTGAAGCTCCTCTTCCAGTTAAACTTTTATCTTTTACTGCTTCTCTGTTTGATACTGAAGTATTCTTAAAATGGTCAACAGCTACTGAGATTGACAACTACGGTTTCAATGTAGAATGCAAAATGAATAATGAAGAATGGAAAAATATTGGATTTGTTCAAGGAAATGGAAATAGTAATTCTCCAAAAAATTATTCATTTATTCATGAAAATGCATCAGCAGGCAAACTTAAATATAGATTAAAACAAATTGATTATGATGGTAAATTTGAATATAGTAAAGAAATTGAAGTTATAAATGATACTCAACTAAAATTTTTGTTAGAACAAAATTATCCTAATCCGTTTAATCCAGAAACAGTAATCAAATATAATATTCCAAAAGAATCTTATGTTAAACTATCAATCTTTGATATTCTTGGTCAAGAAGTTGCAATTTTAATAAACGAATTACAAAATGCCGGAACATATAATTATCTATTTTCAATTAAAAATTATCAATTACCTAGTGGTATTTATTTTTATAAGCTTAAAGCTGGAAATAATATTGATATAAAGAAAATGATATTAACAAAATAATTTCTTTACCATAGCTATGAAAAATAAATTATTAATCGTTATAATATTATTATATACATCTTTTATATCAGCTCAAGATTTTCTTTTACAGGGTTGGTACTGGGATTATCCAAAAACAACCGCAAGATTCAATTGGGCTGATACATTAAGATTAAAAGCTAATCAACTTAAAAACTCTGGATTCACATATATTTGGCTACCACCTTTATCACGAGCAGCTTCAGGTAATTCAAGTAATGGCTATGATCCAAAAGATTTATATGATCTAGGTGAATATGGCAATGGTGCAACTGGCTTTGGAACCCGAACTGATTTAAATAATTTAATTACGCAATTTAATTCTGTAGGACTAAAAGCCGTTGCTGATGTTGTTTATAATCATCGAGATGGTGGTTTGCCAGAACAAAATTCAGCAGTTAAAAATTACATAAACAATTATGATTACACACGAGCCAACACAGGCTATAATCCCTATCCTAATGATAGAGTACGATATGCACTTCCTTTAGGTGGTTTTTCTGGAAATGGAGCTGGTGATTATTATTTTAAATTTAGTTCATCATCTGGTCATTCTCGTTTTAATGGTTATGAATATAAAATTTATATGGAAACAAAAACTGTTGGTTGGAAAAATTTAGCTGATTTAACTGAAACTGAACCAAACGGTGGTGGCGATTGTAGTCAATCAAATAATAATATTGAACTTGGCAGAAATTTAAATGGAACAATAGATAACCCATCAACTTGTCGAACCGATGAATTTCATTTAAATCTTACAAGCACAGATTTTAATTCTTCAGGTGATACTTTATTTATTTATATTTCAAAAAGAGGTTCAAGTGATTATTCTGATTTTCGCCCTTATGGAATTTGGTCTTCTTCAAGATCTCAAGATATTATCAACGACTTACAAGTTCAGACATACACAAACTTTATGCACGTTTCAAGTAACCAAGGATTAATGAATTTTGAAAATTTTAAGCCAAACAATACCAACGCTACAAAACTTGATGGGGATTGGGATTGGCCATGGTTTTTCTATGATTACGACCAAAATATTACAAGCACTAAATCCGCTTTAATCGACTGGACAAAATGGTTATGGAATAATGTTGGCATTCGTGGTTTTCGAATGGATGCTGTTAAACATTTTCCAAATGAATTTGTAGGCGATTTATTGGATGATTTACACACTAATTCAATTGACCCCGGTTTAATTGTTGGGGAATATTATGATAGTAATGTAAATTCATTAAAAACCTGGATTCAAAATACATACACCTATATGAATGTATCAACAAGCAGTGCTATTCAGATAAGGTTATTTGATTTTTCTTTACGCGATGCATTAAAAAATGCCTGTGATACTTATGGCTATGATGTAAGAAATGTTTTTAGTTCTGGGATGGTTGATGCTGGTGGTATGAACGGTTTAAACGTTGTTACTTTTGTGAATAATCACGATTTTAGAGATGCTGGACAAATAGTAAGTAATGATCCAATTTTAGCTTACGCTTATATTTTAACAAACAATCAAATTGGAATGCCTTCTGTTTTTTATCCGGACTATTATAATGTTCCTTCATTTACCAATACAAATTTACATTCTAAAATAGATGCTTTAATAAATGTACATAAAAATAATATTTATGGAGCATCATCAAGATATTATTTAAATAAAAGTGGTTCAGGTTACTATAATAATTTTACAAGCGGTGCAACTGAAAACGCTTTAATATACCAATTAAGCGGAATACCATCTGGTTTAGATGTTATTGTTGCAATTAATTTTTCAGGGTTACAAATGACCGCTGAAGTTGGAATAAATCAATCTAATTCTTCAATAGTTAATGGAACAACTTTTAGTGATAAAATTGGTAATGCACTAAACTCTTATTGCACAGTGAATTCAGGTAGAGTTACATTAAGTTTATCTGCAAGAAGTTATGCTGTTTGGGTTCAAGATGCATCACCAACTCCAGTTCAACTAGTTGAGTTTAAATCAAATGTAAAAAAAGGTAATGTCACACTTACTTGGCAAACTGCAACAGAAGTGAATAATTACGGCTTTGAAATTGAACGATGTGTCATCCTTCGACAAGCTCAGGATGACAACAAACATAATGTCATAATGATCCCGACTTTGTCGGGATTGTCGAACCATGACAATTGGGAAAAGATTGGTTTTGTTGCAGGACATGGAAATTCAAATTCACCAAAAGATTATTCATTCATTGATAATAATCCATCCTCAGGAAAAATTAAATATCGTTTGAAACAGATTGACTTTGATGGTTCATTTTCTTATTCGAATGAAGTAATTGTAAATATTGAAACACCTCTTGAGTTTTCACTCGAGCAGAATTATCCTAATCCGTTCAATTCTGAAACCATAATCCGATATGTCATTCCGAGCGCAGCGAACGAATCTAAAGAGATTGCTTCGTCTCAACAAAATGGAACTCGCAATGACGCGGTCAATGTAACTCTCAAAGTTTATGATATGCTTGGTAATGAAGTAGCAACGCTTGTAAATGAAAGACAACCTGCAGGAAAATATGTAGTGAAGTTTGATGGGAAAAATCTTTCAAGCGGTGTGTATTTTTATAAATTGCAAAGCGGCAATCCCGACAAGTCGGGACAAGCTTTTGTTCAGACAAGAAAATTTATTTTGATGAAGTAATTTTATTATTTAAGAAAAAAGTATTACTTCATTTTTACTTTTTTTGAAGTGAGCTGATTACGGTTTGAAATATTTTTATTTATTTGCAAATAAACTTTAAATTCTGTAGAGACTCATAAAAATGAGTCTCTACACACTAATATAAATTATCGATTAAAATTACTTTTGGAATTAATTATTCTTTTTAAAATCTTCCATGAATTGAACCAAAGCTTCAACACCTTCTTTTGGAAAAGCATTGTAAATTGATGCTCTTATTCCACCAACAGAACGATGTCCTTTTAATCCTTCAAAATCTTTTTTCTTTGATTCTTCAATAAATTTCTTTTCAAGTTCTTCGTTTGGTAAACGAAAAGTTACGTTCATTAATGAACGTGAATCTTTCTCTGTAGTGCCTTTATAAAATCCATCACTTGAATCAATAGCATCATATAATATTTTGGCTTTTTCAACATTACGTTTGTACATTTCATCAAGTCCACCCATGTTCAGCAACCACTTAAAAACCAAACCTGCAATGTAAATTCCAAAAGTTGTTGGAGTGTTATACATTGAATCATTATCAGCATGAATTTTATAATTCAGATATGTATGAAGTGAATCCTGACTTCTTTCAAGCATGTCTTTTCT
>CAZVBT010000373.1:0-3540 GCA_964625385.1 uncultured Melioribacter sp.
TGAAGGAGACCTTCGGTCCTTTCATATCGTAAGAGATGCCGTACGGGGCTGTGATTATGTTCTCCATCAGGGCGCTTTACCATCTGTTCCCCGAAGCATTAAAGACCCTATCACATCTAATGAGGTAAACATCAACGGCAATCTGCATATTCTTGAAGCGTCCCGTGAATTTGGAGTCAAACGGGTGGTTTTCGCCTCTTCATCCTCCGTATATGGTAACTCAGAAACCCTACCCAAGGTCGAAACCATGCCAGTGGCTCCGCTCTCTCCGTATGCTTTAACTAAATATGCCGGTGAACGGTATTGCCAGATTTTTCATGAACTATACAGGCTTGAGACAGTAGCCCTACGTTATTTTAATGTTTTTGGTCCCAACCAGGATCCCACCAGTCAGTACAGTGCAGTTATTCCAAAATTTATAAAGCTTATCAAAGAAGGTAAACGTCCTGTAATTTATGGCGATGGTACCCAGAGTCGTGATTTCACCTTTGTGAGCAACAATGTAGAAGCCAATCTGTTGGCCTGTACTGCCCCAGGTGTTGCAGGAGAAGTATTTAATATAGCTTGCGGAGAGAGATATACCTTAATTGACCTTGTTGATACTATCAATGAAATTTTAGGTACAAATATTGAGCCTATATTTCAGTCTCCCCGCCCCGGCGATGTTAAACACTCTCTGGCAGGAATAGAAAAAGCTAGGAAAATGCTTGGTTTTGAAGTTAAAGTTAAATTTAAAGATGGACTAGCCAAAACGATAGAAACATTAAATAAGACTTTTGCATATGTTTAAAGATAAAGTACTATTGATTACCGGTGGTACCGGCTCTTTTGGAAACGCTGTATTAAATCGTTTTCTTCACTCGGATATTGGTGAAATACGTATATTTTCAAGGGATGAAAAGAAACAAGATGACATGCGGAAACGTCTGAATAATCCCAAAGTAAAATTTTACATTGGGGATGTGCGCAATATTAGTGCAGTGGATATGGTAACTAAGGGCGTTGATTATATATTTCATGCTGCAGCTCTTAAACAAGTGCCATCTTGTGAATTTTTTCCGTTAGAAGCTGTGAAAACCAATATAGAAGGTACGGATAATGTATTGGCTTCTGCTGAAAAAAATGGAGTTAAGCGAGTGGTTATCTTGAGCACAGATAAAGCTGTTTATCCTATCAATGCTATGGGCATGTCGAAAGCCCTGATGGAAAAAGTGATGATTGCCCGCTCCAGGAATCTCAATGGTACGGGTATTGTATTTTGTGGAACACGTTATGGAAATGTGATGGCATCCAGAGGGTCAGTGATACCTTTGTTCATTGACCAGATCAAAGCTAATAAGCCCCTTACTATTACTGATCCTACCATGACCCGTTTCATGATGACCCTGGAAGATGCCGTGGATTTAGTTTTGTATGCATTTAAAAATGGAACAAATGGTGATATATTTGTTCAAAAGGCCCCTGCTGCAACAATTGAGACCCTTGCAAAAGCCTTATTAGAGCTTTATCAAGCAAAGAACGAAATACGGATTATTGGAACACGGCACGGTGAAAAATTATTTGAGACTTTGATAAACAGAGAGGATATGTTGAAGGCTGAGGATAAGGGTGAGTATTATCGTATTCCTGCCGATAACAGAGACCTGAATTATGAAAGGTATTTCACAGAAGGTATTCCCGATGTCTCAAAACATGAAGAATACCACTCCCACAATACTTTGCGTCTGGATGTGGAAGGAATGAAAAAGCTATTGTTAAAACTGCCCATCATACGTAGGGATATTTTAGGTGAAACAAATGTTTTTCAGTACCCTGATTAATTAAAATTTACAAGAGATTAGTTAAATATGATATATTTAATATATTAGCATAAAGGAAAATACAATTAGGCCAATAAAACTCCAAAGACAGCAGTTTTAATTATTCTTATTTTAAAGGAGTGATGATCAGAGTAGGCATTACAGGGCAAACAGGGTTCGTTGGTACGCATCTATTTAACACCCTCGGGTTATATCCTGATAAATTTCAAAGAGTACCCTTTGAAGATGATTTTTTTCAGGATGATTCCAGGTTAGCAGCATTTGTAAAGTCTTGCGATGCCATCGTACACCTTGCTGCAATGAACAGACATAATGATCCTCAGGTGATATATGACACGAACATTCGGCTGGTTAAGAAACTGATTGGTGCATGTAATGCCAGTAATGTTACTCCTCATATTTTATTTTCTTCCTCTACCCAGGAAGAGCGTGATAATCTTTATGGCAAATCAAAACGAGAAGGGAGATTGCTTTTTGAGAATTGGGCAAAAGAAAAAAATGCATTTTTTACCGGATTAATCATTCCTAATGTATACGGTCCTTTTGGACATCCATATTACAACTCTGTCGTAGCAACTTTCTGCCATCAGCTTACACATAATGAGGTACCCAAAATTGAGGTTGACGTTGAATTAAATTTAATTTATGTCGGAGAACTGGTGGATGAAATTATTAAGCTCATCCTTTCAAGAAATGAAAATGATAGGCACTCAACAATATATACCAGCGAGCTAAATACCTCTTGTGAGACTATTAAAATAAATCCAACTGGATCTATTAAGGTTTCAGCGCTTCTTGCCAAACTGCAACAATTTAAACAGAACTATTTCGGAAAAGGTGAAATTCCATCGCTGAATGATGTTTTTGAGCGTAACCTATGGAATACTTTTCTTTGTTACGTTGATCACGAAAGTTTCTTCCCGTATATTTACAAATTAAATACAGATAATAGAGGTTCTTTTGTAGAAGTTATAAGACTTAACAGTGGGGGACAGATTAGTTTCAGTACTACAAAGCCAGGAATTACAAGAGGTAATCATTTTCATACACGCAAAGCTGAACGTTTTGCTGTGATTAAGGGACAAGCTAAGATTGAGTTGCGAAGGATTGGTACAAACAAAATTCTTACTTTTAAATTGGATGGTAATCAACCCTCTTTCGTCGACATGCCTATATGGTATACTCATAATATAACTAACATAGGAAGCGAAGACTTGTATACGATTTTTTGGATTAACGAACATTATGATGTCAATGATCCAGATACTTACTTTGAGAAGGTTTAAAATAAATGTGAAGGAACAAGATAAAGAGTCGATAATTATGTAAAAAAGAAAAGAGTTCTGATTTTTTTATGACAAAAATTTACTCGATTGAATCTTTTATTTTGTTTCTAATTTTATTAATATAGATATACTTTTCCTAATTTCCTTAAAATATTCAATAATTAAAATATAAGAGAGATAAGTCATTTAACTCCAAGACTGCAAATTATTGAAAGCACAATCATGGTTCATCCAAACCCGATTTTATAAGCAAAATAAGAATATTTTTAAAAGAAGTTTGTGCGGCAATATAACAGTATAGAATTTTTATAGCCTCTCTGAATAATAATGAAGGTTAGAATATCCTTTCAATATTAAAATCATCAGATACTAAAAAAATTGCAAGTATTTTTTACAAAGTGTAAAGCAAAATTTTATTACATTATAAGCTAGAT
>CAZVBT010000374.1:0-24571 GCA_964625385.1 uncultured Melioribacter sp.
TGATCAAGCATAACACCTTGCAGTCTTCCATAAGGACACACCAGAGTGCAAGCTTGTTCTCTGAAATAAGAAAAAACGAAATAGAATAAACCAGAGAAAATTAAAATTGCAAGGAAAGTAGAAAAATGTTGGAATGGTGTATCTTTTATATATTGATATAATTTGTCAACACCAATAATATAAGATAAAAATGTATTTGCGATAACAAATGAAATTGAAAAGAAAATAATTTGCTTAAAAGTTTTTTTGAATATTTTTTCTTTGTTCCATGGTTGACTATTTAAAGCTCTTTGTTTATTTGCATCTCCTTCAATCCAATATTCAATTTTTCTAAAGACCATTTCCATGAAAATAGTTTGAGGACAAATCCAACCGCAAAATAATCTTCCATAAACAACAGTGAACAAAAAAATTGAAACAATAATCGCTATCATTGTTAAAGCAAATAAATGTAAATCGTGCGGACCAAATGGAATTCCAAAAATGATAAACTTTCTTTCAATAACATTTAATATTATAAAAGGATGTCCATCAATTTTTATAAAAGGTGAAATAAATAAAAATGCGAGTAGAAAAAAACTTACGATAGTTCTTGCAGTATAAAAACTACCTTTAGGTTTTTTAGGATAAATCCATTTACGCTTACCTTCTTTTGTTACAGTTGCCAGCGAGTTCCTAAACTCATCATTTTCTTCAGATACATTTAAATTATTCATAGTCGGATTATTTATTGTTTTGAATTAGTTTCATCATCTTTCCAGATAGTTCCTTGCGGTTCTTTTGGTGAAGCTGGTTTTGTTCTATATAAAGTAATTACATAGCTTGCAACAGCTTTCATTTTAGATGGATCAAGTTGCGATTGCCAGCTAATCATTCCTTTTGAAGGCACACCATACTTTATGGTTTTAAATATGTTTTTAATTCCGCCGCCATGAATCCAATAATCATCTGTTAAGTTTGGACCAACGCCGCCGCCGCCATCATTAGCATGGCATGCTGCACAGTTTTTCACGAATATTTCTTTTCCTTCGGAGATAGTTGCAGCATCGTTTTCAAATGTTACAGTTTCTTCATTTATAAAAGCACCACTTCTAATTAACATTTCTCTTTCAAAAGATGCTTGTTGCATTTCAATATTATATTCATTTTGTTGAATGTTACCATCTCCAATAACATGAAATACAATCATATAAATTATAGCAAATGCAATTGAACCATAAAAAAGAAAACTAAACCATGGTGGAATTCTATTATCAAGTTCTTTTATTCCATCAAAATCATGATGAAACATTATATCTTCTTCTTTTTCAATAGGAACTGAGCGATTTAACCAACTTAAAGATTTTTTAAATGGTGACTTTAACAATTCACCGTTTAAATCATTTTTTTCAGAATAAACAATTGCAAACCACATAAGTATAGCAATAAAAATAAGTGTAACTAAAAGAGAAGTTTTCATTACACTATTTAAATCGTAGCCCGCTTCTGTCTCAGCAAAAATATTTGTGTAATTTACAATGAATATTATAAGAAACGAAAAAAAAGTTTTATTTAGTTGTTTCATTTTTAATCTCTGAATTTTTGTTATGGTTATTGTTATCCAATGGAATATTACCCATGTAAGTTAAGTAATGTTTATTTCTTGTGAATGTCCAAAAAATCAACACAACAAAAGATAAAAAGAAAACTATTAATGAAATTACAGGAACAATCGAAGTATTATTTAATTCTCTAAAATATTCACCTATCATTTTGAACTCGCTGTATTATTTCCTTTAATGTCAGTTCCTAATCTTTGAAGGTATGCTATCAAGGCAATTATTTCTTTATCTGGTTCTGCAGGTGCACCGTTATTTATTAAATCATCAGAGATTTTGTTTGCTTGTTTTTGCAAATCATCATTTGCAATATCTTCATAACCTTTTGGATATGGAACACCAATGGAACGAAGAGCGTTAATTTTCGCTTTGGTTGTAGAAATGTCAAGCTGGTTTGTATAAAGCCATGGATATCTTGGCATTATAGAACCAGGAGACATTGAACGAGGATCTTCCATATGCATGAAATGCCAAAGGTTGGAGTATTTTCCACCGACACGCATTAAATCTGGACCTGTTCTTTTAGAACCCCAAAGAAATGGATGATCATAAACATATTCACCAGCTTTTGAATATTCACCATATCTTTCTGTTTCACTTCTGAAAGGACGAACAAGTTGAGAATGGCAATTATTACAACCTTCACGAATATAAATATCACGCCCTTGAAGTTCTAAAGGAGAATATGGTTTAACACTTGAAATTGTTGGCACGTTTGTTTTAACAGCATACATTGGAATAATTTGAACTAATCCGCCAATTAAAACAACAATGAATGATAGAATTGCAAATTTAACAGGTCTTTTTTCCAACCAGCGATGAATTTGTCCTCGCTTCATTTTATCGTTATCTTTTTCTATTGGTGCTGCTTCAGCATCTTCATTTTTTATAAATGAACCACTCTTAGCCGTCTTAATTAAATTGTAAGCTAATAAGAACAAACCTGTGAAATAAAGCAATCCACCAAAAGAGCGGATGATGTAGAATGGAATTATTTGCAAAGTAGTTTCAAGAAAATTTGGATATTGAAGAACTCCAAGTGGTGTAAATTGTTTCCACATTAATGCTTGTGCAATACCGCTCCAATACATCGGCACAGCCCAAAAAACAATTCCTAAAGTTGCGATCCAAAAATGGAAGTTTGCCAATTTTTTTGAATAAAGTTCAGTTCCCCACATTCTTGGTATAATCCAATAAAGAATACCAAAAGAAAGCATTCCATTCCAACCTAAAGCTCCAATATGAACATGTGCAACTGTCCAATCTGTAAAGTGTGAAATTGCATTTACGTTTTTTAACGAAAGCATAGGACCTTCGAAAGTTGACATACCATAAGCTGTAACAGCAACAACCATAAATTTAAGAATAGGATTATCGCGAACACGATCCCAGGCTCCGCGTAATGTTAATAATCCATTTAACATACCGCCCCAGGATGGTGCAATTAACATTATTGAAAAAACTGTTCCTAATGATTGAGCCCAATCTGGTAAAGCAGAATAGAGAAGATGATGTGGACCAGCCCAAATATAAATAAAGATTAATGCCCAAAAGTGTAAGATTGACAATCTATATGAATAAACAGGGCGATTAGCGGCTTTTGGTAAAAAGTAATACATTAATCCTAAGTATGGTGTTGTTAAAAAGAAGGCAACAGCATTATGGCCATACCACCATTGAACTAATGCATCCTGCACGCCAGCATAAACAGAATAACTTTTAAGAAAACTTACAGGTATTTCAATTGAATTTACCACATGAAGCATTGTAACAGTTACCCATGTTGCAATATAAAACCATAAAGCAACGTACATATGTTTTTCACGTCGTTTTGCAATTGTTCCAAACAAGTTAATTCCAAAAGCAATCCAAACAACAGCAATGGCAATATCAATTGGCCATTCAAGTTCAGCATATTCTTTACTTGTTGTTATTCCTAATGGAAGAGTTATTGCAGCGGCAACAATGATTAATTGCCAACCCCAAAAATGAAATTTACTTAAGAAATCACTAAACATTCTTGCTTTGGTTACTCTTTGAGTGGAGTAATAAACTCCGGCAAAAATTATATTTCCTACAAATGCAAAGATAACTGCATTTGTATGTAAAGCTCGTATTCGTCCAAAAGTTAAATATGGAATTCCTAAATTTAATTCTGGGACATATAATTGAATTGCGATAATCAATCCAACTAACATTCCTACTATTGCGAATACAACAGCAGCAAGAAGGAAGTTTTTAACTATTTGATTATCATAACTAAATTTTTCAACCTGCATTAGTTTCTCCTGATTAAAGTTAGTTAATCATTTTTTTCTTTTTTTGTTTCGTCAAATAAAATTCTAATTGAAGGAGTATATTTATCATCATATTGACCTGATTTTACAGCCCAGAGATAAGCACATAGAAAAATTAAAGCAACAATTAAACTAGCTGCAATTAAGATCAAAACAATTTGCATTAAATTAATCCTTTTTTCTTTGCTAATAAATTTGTTGCTAAAGTTGTAAAAACCACAACCGAGATTGAACTTAAAGGCATTAAAATAGCAGCAATCAATGGAGTAAGCTTGCCTTCAAATGCAAAAGTTAATCCAATAATATTATAAATTACTGAAAGAATAAAGCTTGCAATAATTATTTTTTTGCTTGTTTTAGAAAAATTAATAAAATCATTTATTAACTTGAAAGATTGTGAATCCAAAATGGCATCACTTGCCGGAGTAAAATTGTTTGTGTTGTCAGTTATTGAAATTCCGACATCACTTTGTTTTAATGCCCCGGCATCGTTTAAACCATCACCAAACATTAAAATTTTTTTATTTTGTTTTTGAAGATTTTCTACAAAGTTTAATTTATCGTGTGGAGAATAATTGAAATATAAAGCCGATTTGCTTTGAAAAATTTCACTTAAATTATTTTTTTCACTTTCATTATCTCCACTTAAAACAATTGTTTGATATTTCTTTAAAAGTTGAGATACTATTTCTTTCAGCCCTTCTCTGTACTTATTGTTTATTTTGAAGTAGCCTTTAGTTTCATCATTAATTGATACAAAAACTTTTGTCGAATCAATTTCATTCAGTCTTTTGTTTGTTACAAATTTCTCAGATCCAATTTTAATTTTATTATTGTTAATAAATGCTTCGATACCTTGGCCAATATTTTCTTTATATTTTTCTACAGAGTAGATCTTATTAGATGATAAGTAATTGAAAATTTCTTTGCTAAGAGGATGAGTTGAATTTGCAACTACTGATTTAATTAAATTTTTTTCTTCTTCTGTTAAATCAAAACCAATAAAATTAACATGTGAATAGCCTCTTTCTGTTATTGTACCGGTTTTATCAAAAACAATAGTATCAATCGATGCAAGTTTTTCTATTACGAAAGTATTTTTAAGATAAAATTTATTTTTCCCAAAAATTCTTAACGTATTGCCTAAAGTAAATGGAGTTGATAGAGCTAAAGCACAAGGACAAGCAACAATTAATACTGCTGTGAAAGCATCGAATGCGAGTTTATAATTTGGTATGGCAAAGATTGAAGCTAAAATGGCTATTGTAATTACTCCAATTGTAAAATATTTACTAACAACATTCGCAAAGTTTGTTATTCGTGATTCTTCATTCTTGTTGAAAGTACTTCTATTCCAAAGTTGAGTTAAATAACTTTGAGATACATTTTTTATTGTTTCAACTTCAATTGCACTTCCTATTTGTTTTCCGCCAGCATATATCATTTCGCCATTTTTTACATTCACCGGAAGCAATTCACCGGTAACAAAACTGTAATCTATATTTCCATTACCTTTAATCAAAATTGAATCAGCTGGAATGATCTCATTGTTTTTAACGATTATTCTTTGTCCAATTTTTAGTTTTTCAACCGGAATTGTTGTTTCATTATCGCCATTCTTAATTGTTACTGCAATAGGAAAATATGATTTATAATTTCTTTCAAAATTAAGAGTATCATAAGTTTTGTTTTGAAAAACTTTTCCAACTAAAAGAAAGAATACTAAACCGGTTAATGAATCTAAATAACCTGCTTGCCCCAGAAAAACAATTTCGATGATACTTCTTAAGAATAGAACTAAAATGCCCAAAGCAATCGGAACATCAATATTGACGAATTTTTTCTTTAAACCTTTCCATGCAGAAACAAAGTAATCGCTACTACTATAAAAAAACACCGGAAAAGAAAGTATAATATTGATATATGAAAAAATTTGTTTGAGTTCACTATGATCAGCAATATTGATTGAAAGATATTCAGGAAAACTCAATAACATTATGTTGCCAAAACTGAAACCAGCTATTCCTATTTTGTAGTAGAGGCTTTTATATTCATTATAAACTGCTGTTTCATTTTTAATATCAAGGTTTAATAAAGGTTCGTATCCAATTGAATCAAGCAGATCGACTATTTTTTTTAGTGAAGTAATTTTTTCTGCAAATGTGATAAAAAGTTTTTTTTGAAGAAAATTAACACGCGAGGAGATTATTCCATTATCAAGTTTATAAAGATTTTCTAAAATCCATATACATGAACTGCAATGCATTTGAGGTATATTAAAAGTAACATTAGTTTTTTTGCCGTCAGAAAATTCTATTAACTTTTGTTTTAAATCTTCATCTTCAAGAAAATCATAATTTCGTTTTGTGTGATACTTTCTTGTATTGCCTGGTGATTGTTCAATTGAATAATAAGTGCAAAGATTATTTTGATCTAAAAGCTCATAAACTGTTTTGCATCCATTACAACAAAATATTTTATCGTTGATTCTTATCGAGTTATCGGAACATTCTTCACTACAATGATAACAGATAGTTTTGGTTGATGTTTTTTCTTTTAATAATTCTTCTTTCAATTGAATTTGTGATTAGTTAATATTTAGTCCATCAAAAATTAATAAAATTAGACTTTATATCGAAATAAAACATCCGAATTAATATTTACTTAGTTGTTATTTTTACAAAAACAAATTGAGGATTAAATGGAGTCTTTAAAGAACAAAATTGTATTTATAACCGGTGCATCTTCAGGAATAGGAAAATCAACTGCTTATGCATTTGCCAAAAATGGTTCTAATGTAATCATCACTGCAAGAAGAAAAAATTTAATTGATGAAATTGCTGATGATATTAAAAAAAAATATAGTGTTAAAGTTTTACCAATTCAGCTTGATGTTAGAAATAAAAATGAAGTAATATCAACTATTAAATCTTTACCAAATGAATGGAAAAATATTGATATCCTAATTAACAATGCTGGTTTAGCAAAAGGATTAAACAAATTCTATGAAGATGATCCAAATAATTGGGATGAAATGATTGATACAAATGTGAAAGGTTTATTATTTGTAACTCATGCAATTTTACCTGGAATGATAGAAAGAGGTTTTGGGCATATCATTAATATTGGTTCAATAGCCGGGCACGAGGCTTATCCGAAAGGTGCGGTTTATTGTGCAACAAAACATGCTGTTGATGCAATCACTCGCTCAGTTAGAATGGATACAATTGATAAAAATATTTTAGTGAGTACTATTGATGCTGGATTGGTAGAAACCAATTTTTCGAATATTAGATTTAACGGCGATACTGAAAAAGCTAAAGCTGTTTACAAAGGATTAAAACCATTAACAGGTGATGATGTAGCCGATGCAATCATTTTCTGTGCTTCTCGTCCGCCTCACGTAAACATTGCAGAAATTACATTACTTGCAGCAAGACAAGCTTCTGCAACTATTGTTTATAGGGATGAAAAATAGAAGGGATATTTAAATTTAATATTCTATAACTCAAAAGAAAAGAAAAATGTCATGGTGAGCTTGTTGTACCATGACATTTTTAATATTAAAAAAAATAATTATTTGATTTCAATAGAATACACTCAAATCACCAGCACCTTCGCGAATTATTTCTGGTTCTTCTCCACTCAAATCAACAATACTTGATGGCGTTCCTTCGAGATGCCCAACAGATAACATTAAATCTACTTGATGTTCAAAGATTAATTTTATTTCTTCAGGATTGTACAAAATTTCACCTTTGCGATTTGTAACACTTGTGCTAACAATTGGATTACCCATTTCTTTTACAAGGCTTAAGGCAACTTCATTGTCGGGAACTCGAATTCCAACTGTTTGACGTTTTGTCCATAACGTTTTGGGAACTTCTTTAGCTGCCGGCAAAACAAAAGTATAAGGACCAGGCAATAATTTTTTCATTTTTTTATAAGCAAAATCTGAAACCTTAGCATATTTTGAAATATCTTTTAAGTTTGGACAGATAAAGCTGAATAATTTTGTGCCGGCATCTTGTTTTATTGTATAAACTCTTTCAAGAGCCGCTTTGTTAAAAATATCGCAACCAATTCCATAAACTGTATCGGTTGGATAAATTATAACTCCACCATTCTTTAATACTTCAACTGCTTTGTTGATAAAACGGGTTTGTGGATTAACCGGATGTAGTTCGTAATACTCCATACTTTGACTCCTTCCTTAATTTTGTGAGATGAATGTTGTAGAAGTATTTTCATGTGGCTCGTGGAAATTTCAATCTCAAGTAAATAAGATATTTTCAAATTGTCAAGTGCAATTTTGCTATTTTTGAATAAAAAATTTTTTATGAAAAAAAATAAAATTTCAAAACAGGTTTTTTATTTAGGGATTGTAAGTTTTTTTACAGATTTTGCAAGTGAAATGCTTTATCCAATCACACCTATTTTTTTAACTTCCATCCTTGGTGCTTCGATGTCAATTGTTGGAATCATTGAAGGTATTGCAGAAGTAACGGCAGGATTCTTCAAAGGTTACTTTGGTGTTTTATCAGATAAATTAGATAAAAGAAAAATTTTTGTTGTGTCTGGTTATGGATTATCTGGCTTAGTTAAATCACTACCGGGAATTTTTGCAAGTATTCCAATTGTTATAATTTCAAGAGTATTAGATAGAATTGGTAAAGGTATCAGAACTGCACCAAGAGATGCTTTGCTATCAAGTTATGCAAAAGAAAATTCCGGAGCTGTTTTTGGTTTTCATAGAAGTATGGATACTTTTGGCGCCGTTATTGGTCCTCTTACTGCAACTATATTGATATCATATTTTTCATTTAGTTATTCTTCAATTTATTTGATTGCACTAATTCCATCAGTTATGGCTATTGTTTTTACTTTGTTTATTAAAGAAATAAAAGTTGAACCAAAGTTGAACGGAAGAAAATTTTACTCATCTTTTTGGAAATCTTCACCAAAAGAATACAAATATTTTTTAGTTATTGTAACTTTATTTTCTTTGTCAAACAGCAGTGATGTTTTTTTGATACTCAAATCCAAAGAAATTACCAATTCCGATTCTACATCACTAATAGGTTATGTTTTTTATAATTTTATTTATGCAATTAGTTCATATCCTATTGGAATTATTTCTGATAAAATCGGGAAGAAGAAGATGTTTATTATTGGATTGATTATTTATTCACTTGTCTATTTTGCTTTTGCATTTAATAATAGTTTTGTTATGCTATGGATTTTGTTTGCAATGTATGGAATTTATGCATCTTCAACTGAAGGTATCTCAAAAGCTTTAGTTTCCGATATTGTAGAAAAAGAATACAAAGGAACTGCAATTGGTTTATTAACAATGTCTTCAAGTTTTGCGATTATGATTGGATCTTTTCTAGCCGGAATGCTTTGGGATAATTTTGGTTCACAAGTTCCATTTTTATTAAGTTCTACTATTTCATTTATTGCTACAATTTTATTAATAAGATTTAAATAAACTGAGGTTTTATGTTTTCAACAAATATTAAAGATGTTACAATTCATTTTGCTGAAGAAAAAGAAACTGGAATAATTTTATCATTCATAAAAGAATTAGCTGAATATGAAAAATTAACTCACGAAGTTATAGCAACTGAAGAAAAACTAAAAGAAACATTGTTCGGAGAAAAAAAATTTGCTGAAGTTTTAATTGCAGAGTATGAAGATAAACCAGCAGGATTTGCACTTTTCTTTCACAACTATTCAACATTTTTAGCAAAACCGGGAATTTATCTTGAAGATCTTTTTGTTAAAAAAGAATTACGCGGCAAAGGAATTGGTAAAGCTTTGCTTACATATCTTGGTGTTATTGCATTGGAAAGAAATTGCGGTAGAATTGAATGGTCTGTTTTGGATTGGAATGAACCTTCAATAAAATTTTATCTGAAACTTGGTGCTGTTCCAATGAATGAATGGACGGTTTATAGAGTAACAGGAGATTCAATTAAAAAATTAGCCGATGAGTTTAATAAATAATAAAATTGTTAACTTGAAGTTATCTGGCAAATTTTGGTAGTTCAAATTATGACTATGATTAATTTATCTGAAACAATAATTTTATAGCAATAATAGCTTTCTTATTTTTGCAATAAAGAAAAAGGAAATAATGTTAAAAAAATTAGCCGTTATTGCAGTAAGTGGTGGAATGGATAGTTGTGTAACAGCTGCTATTGCAAGTCAAAACTATGAATTAGCTTTTGCTCATTTTAATTATGGTCAAAGAACAGAAAAAAGAGAACTTAAAGCATTCAATGATATTGCTGACTATTACAACGTAAAAAATAGATTAATAATTGACTTTTCACATTTTACCAAAATAGGCGGTTCATCTTTAACCGATAAAAATATTGAAGTAACAAAAGCAGATATTTCAAACAAAGAAATACCAAATTCCTATGTTCCATTTCGCAATGCAAATATTTTAAGTACTTGCGTAAGTTGGGCAGAAGTTTTAAAGGCAGAAGCCATTTTTATTGGTGCCGTTTATGAAGATGCAAGCGGCTATCCGGATTGCAGACCTGCTTTTTATGAAGCTTTTGAAAAAATGATTGATTTAGGTACCAAACCGGAAACTAAAATTAAAATTATTACTCCGATAATAAATTTGTCGAAAGCAGAAATTATAAAAAAGGGAATTGAATTAAATGCACCTTTAAATTTAACCTGGTCATGTTATCAAAATGAAGATGAAGCTTGTGGTGTTTGTGATAGCTGTGCATTTCGTCTTCGTGGATTTCAACAAGCTGGTGTCGAAGATCCTATTCCATATAAAGTTAGACCAAATTATTAGTAATTTAACTGAAATAAATTTTTATAAAAATAATTCTCTCTTTTGTTGTTGACTGATAATAAAATAAAAACCAGTATGAATTGGTAAAGCAAAAAAAGGTTCATTATGAATGAAAAACAAAAAATACTTGTTACTTTTCCAAATCCAAATCCAAAACGTGATTATACTATAATTCACGTTGCACCGGAATTTACTTCTGTTTGCCCTGTAACCGGTCAACCAGATTTTGGTACAATTACTCTTGAATATATTGCAGATAAGCTTTGTGTTGAATTAAAATCTTACAAGTTTTATTTGCAATCATTCAGAAATGATGGAATTTATTTTGAAGCAGTAACAAACAAAATTCTTCAGGATTTAGACGAAATCTTAAAACCCCGCTACATTAAAATTACAGCCAGGTTCAACACTCGCGGCGGAATTCACTCCGAAATTATTGCCGAGAACAGAAGAAAAAAACTAAAAAAGAAATTCGTTTGACATTGTAAAAATTAATTGATGTTAAGAAAAATTTAGTTTAATAAATAAAAAATCTAATTATCAATTATCAATTTGCAATTATAAATTATTTCAGCCAAAGGCTGTTAAACCTCTGGCTTAAATTCTAAAGGAGTTTACAATGTCAAAAAAAATTATTAAAAGAAGTTGGGCAGAACCATACAAAATAAAAATGGTTGAGCCAATTAAAATGACAACAAGAGAATATCGTGAAAAATGTGCAAAAGAAGCCGGATACAATACTTTCTTATTAAAAAGTGAAGATGTTTACATAGATCTTTTGACCGACAGCGGTACAAATGCAATGAGTGATTATCAATGGGCAGGATTAATGATGGGAGATGAAGCTTATGCTGGCAGCAGAAATTTTTATTACTTATGGGATAACGTAAAAAAATATTATGGAATGCCATACTTCGTTCCAACACATCAAGGGCGTGCCGCTGAACATATGATTTCAAAAATTATGATTAAACCCGGCGATTTTATTCCCGGTAATATGTATTTCACAACAACACGTGTACATCAGGAATTAGCTGGCGGGACTTTTGTTGATGTAATTATTGATGAAGCTCATGATGCACAAAATGAACATCCATTCAAAGGAAATATTGATCTTCAAAAATTAGAAGACCTGATTAAAAAAGTTGGTGCTAATAAAATTCCTTATGTAAGTATAGCTGGTCCTGTTAACATGGCTGGCGGTCAACCATTTTCAATGCAGAATTTAAAAGAAGTTTATGCTCTTACTAAAAAATATGGTGTTAAACTTTGGTTCGATGCAACTCGCGCAACCGAAAATGCTTACTTTATTCAGCAAAGAGAAAAAGGATACGAAAATAAAACAGTTGCACAAATCCTTAAAGAAATGTGCTCATTCTTTGATGGCCTTTGGGTTAGTGCTAAAAAAGATTTAATGGTTAACATAGGAGGATTTTTAGCAACACGAAATAAAAAAGTTTATGAAGAAGCAAGAAACATGGTTGTTATTTATGAAGGTTTACATAGTTATGGTGGTTTAGCTGGTCGCGATATGGAAGCTATGGCTCGTGGAATTGAAGAAATGATTAAACCTGAAAATATTAGCTCTCGTGTTAGACAAGTTGAATATTGCGGTAAACAACTTGAAAAATTTAATATACCATTAGTTAAACCTTATGGCGGTCATGCAATTTTTCTTGATGCTAAAAAATTCTTACCTCATTTGAAACAAGATTTGTTTCCGGCTCAATCATTAGCTGCAGAAATTTATATTGATAGCGGCGTACGTGGAATGGAGCGTGGTTTAGTTTCATCCGGAAGAGATCCCAAAACAGGCGAGCAGCGTTATCCTAAATTGGAATTAGTTCGCTTGACTTTTCCAAGAAGAGTTTATACTCAATCTCATATTGATGTTATGGTTGAATCTATTGCAGAAGTTTATGATAAAAGAAAATCTATTAAAGGATTGAAGATGGTTTATGAACCAAAATATTTGAGATTCTTCCAAGCAAGATTTGAAAAGATAAAATAAAATTTTTTGAAAATGTTTATCTCAAGAATTTAACCCATGGAGTAATCTGTGGGTTAATTTTTTAAGAATGTTACTACTTAAATTGAATTATTTTTTTCTGCTCCAATAAGGAATTTCTTTCCCAAAAAACTCCATCAAAATAGCCTTGAATAGATTTGTCATTTTCAGCAAGCTCTAATCTTTTTTCTGTAATTGCTGCAAATGTTTTGTCTAATTCAATTCCAACATAATTTCTGTTTAATTTTTTTGCGACTACTGAAGTTGTTCCAGAACCAACAAAAGGATCAAATACAATATCATTTTCATTTGAAGAAGCTAAAATAATTTTTGCTAATAGTTTTTCCGGTTTTTGGGTTGGATGTTCAGTATTTTCAGGCATTGACCAAAATGGTATAGTTAAATCAGTCCAAATATTTGAAGGGTGAGTTAATCTGTAATTTCCATATTCAGATTCTTCCCAATCCTTTGGTTTTCCGTTTTCTCTGTATGGTGCAATAACTTTCTTTTTTAATTTAACTGCATCAAGATTAAAAGTATAATCATTGCTCATCGTAAAAAACCAAATATCTTCTGTATTATTTTTCCAATTCGATTTAGCGCCGCGTCCTTTATCACGTTCCCACACAATTCTGTTTCTTACTTTAAAATATTTTTCACCTACTTGCTGAATAGCAGATGATGAACGAAAATCTCCGCAAATATAAATTGATGCTGTCGGTTTCAAAATTTTTACAAGTTTGAAAAGCCATGAATCAATCCAATCGATGTAATCTTTTGTTTTCATTTCTTTAAATGTATTTGAATTGAAATTTTTATTCATATTATAAGGTGGATCAATGAAAAGAAGATCAACAAATGTTTCAGGTAAAAAATCTAAAACTTCGAATAGATCCTGATTAATTGTTTTATTAATTATTGCACTTACTTCAACTTTGCTGGAAAGAGTGATTAATTTTTTTGAAAAAAATATTTTTTCTTTATCAGTAAATGATAATGTTCTGTTTCTTTTAGCTTTAGTTTTAGTCATAATAAAAAAAGAATTGTTAATCAAAAATAATAAAAGAAATTTTACATCTGCATTTAATTAAAACGAATTACCTAAAAACCAAATAATTATACGCTAACATTTTTTATATTCGCACAAACGTTTTGAAAATAAATGGAACCACTGGAACTAAAAAAGTTTTTTTACGAAGACAGAAGTAAAATATTTTCCAACACAGAATTGATTAAAAATGCATATCAATTTTGTGTTCAATGGAGTATTCTTGTTGAGGAATATATTCTAAAAGTTTTAAGTGGAATAAAATTAACTTGTGCAGTTGCATCTGTTGGAAGTTTTAGTCGCCGTGAGTTAGCACCATATTCAGATATAGATTTAATGTTCATTTTTGAAAAAGTTGAAGGTAATGATAATTTAATTAAAGAATGTATTACAAAACTTTGGGATGCCGGGATAGAAGTATCTCATACCGTACGTGAGTTTGATGACATTGAAAAATTCATTGAAAATGATCTGGAAACATTTACACAATTTTTTGATTCCCGCTTTCTATTAGGCAGTGAAAAGATTTATCATAATTGGAATAAAAAAATAATTTCCTCATTAAATACAACTAATAAAAAAAAATTGTTAGAAGAATACATTGCAGATATAAAAAAGCGGTATCAAAAATATGGTGATTCTGCAAAAGTGCTTGAACCAAATGTTAAATATACTGCTGGCGGTTTGCGTGATGTGCAGGTTATTCAATGGATGTATTGCTTAAAGAACGAAACTTTTATTAATGTTCAGGATGAAGTAACACAATCAGAAACATTTTTTAACTTGTTAAGAAAAAATAAATTACTAATACCACGTGCCGTAACTCGTCTTTATGAAAGTTATAAGATAGTCCTCAATACAAGAAACCTTCTTCATCTTTTATCTGAACATAAAAATGACAGACTCGAATTTTACATGCAGGAAAAAATTGCCATTACTTTAAGTTACACCTCTGAAAATTGGCAAACCTACATGAGAAAATATTTTGAAGCTACAAATGTTGTAAAAAGATTTTGCCGCACAATGCGTAAAAGAATTGAAGAGGAAATTACTCCGCCAGTCAGCGACTATCTAACAATTCAGTTAGATGATGATTTTGTAATTCGTGACGGTAATGTTTCTTTAAGTCGTGATATAGATCTTGATATGAGTACAATTTTACGAGCTTTTTATTATCGTGGTTTACATAGTGCAAGATTTGAAGAAAATTTAAGAACACAAATAATTGAAAAAGTATTTGACTTAGAAGAAAATCAAATTGTTGATCATAAATCTTCTGTTTTTTTCAGAGAGATACTCAAGCTACCAAGAAATGTTGGAACAATTTTAACATTAATGAATGAGCTTGGTGTATTAGCTGCTTTCTTACCCGAGTTCAAAGAAATGGTTGGATTTTTTCAGCCCGGTGTTTATCATTGTTACACTGCCGATGAGCATACAATTATTGCAATTTCAAATGTTGAAAAATTAGGTGAAGAAACATCTTTCATGGCAAAATTATTTCAGGCACTTAAAAACAGAGACATACTTTATCTCGCTTTATTGTTTCATGATATAGCAAAACCGATTAGTGTTTCCGGACATGAAATTATTGGAGCTGAAATTGCAAATACAATTATGAACAGACTTGGATATTCACGTGATGAAATTGAAATGGTTCAATTTTTAGTTCGTTATCATTTAATAATTGAACAAGTTGCATTTAGAAGAAATTTGAATGATCCTTCTACACTAGATAACTTTGCTCAAATATTTCCGACATTAGAGCATCTTGATTTGCTTTATCTTGTAACTTATGCTGATCTTTCCGCAGTTTCACCAGTTGTTTGGACTCAATGGAAAAGTGATTTGCTTAATGAACTTTATCGTAAAACTAAAACAATGCTCGAAGAAAGAATTTCTGCTCAGGAATTACTCTCGCAAAATCTTGATGAACTATTAAAAAATTCTGCTGCTTATTGGGAAGAAAATGTTAAAGATCATATTGATTCAATTGATGATATTGGTTATTTGCAAAATTTTACTGCTGAAGAAATAAATCAGCATATTGAAGAAATTGTAAAAGGTTCAAAAGTATCGGTGTTCTTTAAAGAAGTTGAATCATTTACAAACATAACAATAATTACTCGCGACTCAGATGCTTTGCTATCTAAATTGTGCGGTGCTTTAGCAATAAATGATTTAAATATTCATGATGCAAAAATTTACACTCGTAAAGATGGAATAGTTATCGATAATTTTAATGTTACTGATTTTAGAACTTCCTCATTGGTTGAAAAAGAAAGATTCAATAAAATTAAAAATGATATTGAGCTTGCAATTAATAATGAGCTTCAGATAATCAAAGAGTTTAATAACATAAAGTCAAAATGGTGGCGAATTGAAAATAAATTATTCAAGCGAAAGGGAAAAGTAAAAATCGTTTTTGAAAAACATGATCGTTACACAATTATTGATATTTATTCACCCGATAGATTGGGATTACTTTATCACATAACCAAAAAATTAAATGAGCTTGGTCTTTCAATTTACTTTGCAAAAATTTCCACCAAAGCTGATGATATAATTGATGCTTTTTATATTCTTGATAAAAAGAAAAAGAAAATATCATCAAATCAATATGAACTTATTTCACATGAATTAACTCAAACAATCGAAGAACTATTAAAGGTATAAAATGAATTTCATGAACAGAACAAATCCAATTGGATTTTTTGATTCTGGCGTTGGTGGTTTAACTGTAGTAAAATCTTTTATGCAATATATGCCAAATGAAAACATAGTTTATTTTGGAGATACTGCACGCGTTCCTTATGGCTCAAAATCGAACGAAACTGTAATTGAATATTCAAT
The DNA here is from genome assembly GCA_964625385.1 of uncultured Melioribacter sp. Taxonomy (GTDB): domain Bacteria; phylum Bacteroidota; class Ignavibacteria; order Ignavibacteriales; family Melioribacteraceae; genus Stygiobacter. The sequence continues at coordinate 16,628 of CAZVBT010000374.1, forward strand.
TCAGGCAGCAAATTTTTTATTGAGAAAAAATATAAAACTTCTTGTTGTTGCTTGTAATACCGCTTCTTCAATAGCGCTAAATGAATTAAGAAAATTTTTAACTATTCCTGTAATTGGAATGATTGAACCAGGTGCAAAGTATGCAATATCTGAATCAAAAAATAAAAGAATAGGTGTGATTGGTACAAGAGCAACTATAAATAATAAAGCTTATTCAAACGAGTTGAAAAAGCAAAATCCAAAAGTGAAAGTTTTTGAGAAAGCTTGTCCTTTGTTTGTTCCATTGGCAGAAGAAGGTTGGATTAACCACAAATCAACTGAATTAATTGCAAAAGAATATCTGGCTGAAATAAAAGAAAAAAAAATTGACAGTTTAATTTTAGGCTGCACTCATTATCCAATTTTAAAAAATGTAATTCAAAAAGCTGTTGGAAAAAATGTAAAATTGATTGATAGTGGAACACCGGCTGCTCGTTTAGTTGAAGATTATCTCAATGGAAGAGGTTTGAGAAATCAATCTGTTCATCATGGTATTGCAGAATTTTATGTAAGCGATGTGCCAACAAAATTTAAAGAGATAGCTGAAAATTTTTTGGGAAGAAAACTTACTCATATTCATAAAGTTGAACTTGAAGAGTTAACTAATGAATAAAAGCGATCATTTATAATCATAAAAAATCAGTTTAATCAGAGCATTTTTTTAGAAAAAGATTAAGATTAAGAAAAAGATCAAGATTATGAATAAGAGTAAATTATTAATTAATCTTCGTGATTAAAATCTTGATGTAAATTATTTTTTACTTCTAAATAGTCCCCAAATCTTTCTAGTAAATCCCATGAGTAAATTCCATAATCATAACCATCTTTCCATTTTATCTGAATTGCATAATTACCGACCATTTCAATTTTTTCAATTTCATATCCTTGAGGTGGAACATTTGTTTTTGGTGGTGGTGCGTAATGTTTCCATAAAATAGTTTCACCTTTGTTGTTTGCATCTGGTGATTCATCGCGCAAAAATTTAAGAGGATATTTTATTGTTTTACCATTATCCCAGCTTATTTCTAAATGATCTTGCTTTATTAATTTTATTTTTGTTGGTGTTGCCATAAAAAACTTTTATTTAATTAACAATTAAAAATAACAAATAGTTTTATTATTCAATTAATCTATTCTAATTAAAAAAGAATGAGACTTCTTTTATGTTAAAAAGCAAGACTCATCAAATAGTACTTAGAGCAACCAGAAAAATCGATAGTCTTTTTATTTAAATATGTTTTTAATAAAGTCGTTAATCAATTCAATTATTCTTTTATAAGCGGTCATACTATAGAAAGAACAGTAGCCGTAAGATACTAGTTAAAATAAAATTGTTGTGGCTTGCAATCTGAAAAAAGTGGACAACCTATTCAAGTGCCGCAGAAGTCTCACTGCAATCTGCCACAAGTTAAATTATTCTTTGATTAACACTCCTCTTAATTAACAACGCTTATTACATATCGTTGTTTGTTCTTTAGAACAAATCTTATTCTGTTAAGTAATTTTCTAGCAATTTTAATGATTGCTTTTTGAGTTATCATTTTTTTCTTGTAATCAGTATAAGCTATCATAAGTGCCGGGTCTTTTCTTATGGCTATCCATGATGCTTCTATAAGTAAATATCTTAAGTGGCTTTTTCCTCTTTTTGTCATTTTACCGGTAATGTTTTTTTCTCCGCTGGAATGTTCTCCGGGAGATAGACCAATATAGGATGCCAATTCATCTAAGTTCTTAAATCGGTTGATGTCTACAATCTCCACTAAAAAGTGCATGGCTGTCAATATTCCTATTCCACTTATACTTATTAGCAGTTCTGAAAATTCACGATAACGATCGGTTTTCGACAGATGACGTATTTGTATTACTAATGATGCTATTGTCTTTCGTGTAGAAAGTAATCTTTCTATTTGTATGTCTAGCGCCAAACGTCCACTTTCGGTTTTGAATTCAATGGTTTCTAGCCATTTGATAAACGCTCTTGACCAATTACTAACAGCTTTTTCTTCTGATATTTTTATGCCGTAAAAACCTAATATCGATTTTATCTGGTTCTTTATTCTCGTTTGTTCTTTTGTTAATTGAATATGTAGCCGAAGAAGTGTTCTATCTTCTTGGACTTCCCGGCTGGGTGTATAAATGCTCATTAATTCTCCGCTACGTAAACAACGGGCTATTTTTCGACAATCTACTTTATCATTTTTTGTGCGTCTCTCTTTGTCCATAGTTGGAACATCTGCCGGATTTATTACTATTGATTTTATTCCCAACAGTTCTAATTGTTCGTGTGCTCAGAATCCACAATATCCAGCTTCGTATGCGCTATAATAATTGCCTCTTGGAAAATTCTTACGCAAATAATTATCTAATATTTCAGGCTCCGGATTCATTGTAAATGTTTTATGGTCTATCGTTTCACACAATATATTTACCTTCCAATTCTTTTTATGATTATCGATCCCTATAAATATATTTTTGTCTGTGAAATCTAATTGCCTTTTTTCAATTTGTTCCATGTTCTTCTCCTCTTTATTGTTTTACTAATTTACTCGAGGAGTTTTACTTTTTAAACATTTTATCTGAATAACTGTTTTTGAATCTCACTTTAAGTCTGATGGAGAGCATTCGAAGTATGATTTTTTAATAAGATTCATGGTTCAACTTTGTTATGATTATCTCACGAGTTTTTCAGTTTTCTCAACAAAATTTATTAATCTGATTGAAAATTATAGTATTTGTAATTAATTTAGATTTGATACTAAGCCTTAATAGATTAAAGATTGCAACAAATATGTAACTCACGTGGCGGTGCTTTAAAGATTAATAGTTATGTAAGATTTTTCTAAAGCAATAAATAAAAGATTTATTCATAATAACATTAAAATTATAAGATATTCCGCAATAACATTGAATGATTAAATATATGTTGCGGAAAGAATTATATTAGCGGGCAGCCTAAAAGACGACAACTAAACATAAAACGAACTGACAATTAAAGAGAAAATATGATTCCAGACTATCAATCCTTAATGCTTCCTCTGCTCAAACTCGTAGCGGACGGACAAGAACATAAATACAGAGACTTGATTGAAAGTTTGGCAATCGAATTTCAAGTAACAGACGAAGAAAGAAAAGAACTTTTGGCAAGTGGCAACCAAGCCATTTTTGACAATAGAGTTGGTTGGGCTAAGACATATCTAAAAAAAAGCAGGACTTCTTGACTCTCCAAAAAGAGCAACGTTTGTAATAACCGACCTCGGTAGACAGACTTTGGCGAAAAATCCTGACAGAGTTGATGCAAAGTATTTAAGACAGTTTCCTGCATTTTTAGAATTTCAAAACGCTTCGAGAAACAACGAAAGCGAAGAAGACGAAACGACAATAATTGAAAACAATGAACAGACACCCGAAGAGAGTTTAGATAAAGCATATCAACGAATAAGAAAATCTTTAGCATCTGAACTGCTAAACAAAGTTGTTGACCTCTCTCCTGCTTTTTTCGAACGACTTGTAGTTTAACTTTTAGTTAAAATGGGTTACGGTGGTTCAATCAAAGATGCAGGAAAAGCAATGGGGAAAAGCGGTGACGAAGGGATTGATGGAACAATCAAAGAAGACAAACTTGGACTTGACATTATTTACATTCAAGCCAAGCGTTGGAGACCGGGAAACGTAGTTGGACGACCTGAACTTCAAAAATTCGTTGGTGCACTTGCCGGACAAGGAGCCAAAAAAGGAATTTTTATAACGACTTCAAATTTCACTAAGGAAGCATTGGAATACACACCGAGAAATGAAACGAAAATTGTGCTCATAGACGGTGAACAGTTGGCTCAACTAATGATTGACTATAATCTTGGTTGCACGACACAGCAGACTTATGAAATTAAAAAAATTGACAGCGACTATTTTGGAGAAGAATAAAACATACGGACAGACAGAAGGACGACCCGCTAACATCGGTTTGGCGTAATGGCGGGTGTAGTGCTTCGTATGACAGTTTTGTGGCAGGTTCAAGTGCAGTTCTTCTATCAACATTTGTGCTTGGTTGACAGTGAAGTGCTTCGAAACCCGCACGAACGCCAAGTCGAGAACCGTTATGGGCAAGTGTAAATAAAGACACCGACTAAAAAAATGAAACAACTTATAATATATTTTGGACTTGCATATTTAATCAGTTGGGCAATATGGCTCCCATTATATGGTCATATTCTGGGGTTGAAAAATTTGCCTTCTTTACCTTTTCATCATGGACTTGGTGGACTAGGACCTTTAATCGCCTCTTTCTTGACAACTTGGATTTATCAAAGAAGTCAAGGAGTAAAACTACTTTTAAATAAATGTTTTCAAGTAAAGCCACTACTTTATTTGACAATTGCAATTTTTAGTCCATTCTTACTCGTTTTTATTGCGACAATGATAAACTACTTCATTAACAACTCTCAAATCAATATTTCAGGACTTTTAACCTCAAAAGAATTTCCACAATTCAACTTATTTACATTTTTCATTTACAACTTAATCTTTTTTGGATTTGGAGAAGAAGTCGGCTGGCGTGGTTTTGCTTTGCCAAGGTTTCAGCAAAAATTTAACGCACTAAATTCAAGCATAGTCTTGACAATATTTTGGGCTATGTGGCATTTGCCCCTTTTCCTTTACAGACCAGGTTACACTTCAATGGACTATTCAGGAATAATCGGTTGGACATTTAGCCTATTGACAGGAAGTATTTTATTGACTTGGCTTTACAACTCTTCCAGAGCGAGTATTTTAATTTGTGCTGTTTTTCACTCAACCATAGACATCGCATTTACAGCAGATCTTGCCGACAAGAACATTGTGAATTATATGGGATTTTTAATAACAATGTGGGGCATATTAACAATCATAATTTTTAAACCAAAAAACTTAGCGACTAATGAACGAGAGAAATACACCAGCCCATAACACGGGTTTTGCGACTGACTGCAGCATGCAGGTCTGGCGAGGTGACCCCGACAAGTCGGGACAGGCTGTGCAAAATTGGAGCTTTGTGATTATAGGTCACTCACTGCATCAAGCGTGGGATCGTTAGTTAGCATGCTAAAAGACAATTTCACAACATTAAATAACAAATGACATTAGTTAAAAAACATTTTAAAGAGACAGAAAAACTCGTTAGAGCAATTGACAAAAAATTAATTGCCGAATGGTTGCTCAACAAAGGATATTTTCCAGAATTGTATGTGTTACCACCATCCTTTTCGGTAATAGACTTTAAACTCAATTCTGAGCCTTTCAATAAAAACTTGAATGACCTTGTAAGAAGAAAGCTTGTAACTATTTCATATCCTAAATCCATTTTGACTTCAAGAGTTTTTGGCATTCAACATCCTTTTAACTATCATGACATTGTACTTCATTTGATTGAAGATTGGGAAACTGTTATTGACCACCTTTTTCACAAAGAGCTAAAAATATTCTCTTATAGTTTTCCAATTCCTTTAAATGCAAGAGATATTGGAAACCTAAGCAATCTACGTTCAGGAAGAATGATTTATGAATGGATTGAAATGGCAGAAAAGGATATTGTAGCAGAAGCTCACAAATATAATTTTATCATTCGTGCTGACATAACCAATTTTTACAATTCAATTTATACAAATAGTACTAGCTGGGCTTTGCATGGTAGAGAAGCTGCATTTGATGACAAAGAGTTTAAATTGACAGGGAACAAGGTTGATAGGCTAATTCAATATGCCAATGACACACGGACTAATGGTATCCCTGTTGGTTCATCACTTAGCGACTTAATTGCTGAAATTATTCTTACGAGCATAGATAGAAAAGTATCTTCTAAACTTAAAGATATTGACTTTGTTGGCAGCCGTTTTAAAGATGATTATAGAATTTTATGTAACGGTGAAGAAGATGCCAAAAAAATTCTTAAAGTTCTTTCAGAGGAATTGGTTGAATTTAATTTGCTAATAAACGAACACAAAACAAAAGTTTTGAGGCTTCCAGACGGACTTTACAGACAACATGATAGAGAATATCACATTTATTCATTGAGAGATATGGAGATTATACCTTTCAAGACTTTTGAGTTAACACTATTAAAAGCGCTTGATATTCATAAATCTTTCCCAGGAACAAGTATTCTTGAAAAGTTTTTCTCAGAACTTTATGACAACGACAGCAAACTAAAAATTCAATTTTCAACGGATAGTAAAGCAAGGAACAAGCAGATTTTAAAAGCTATGAGCCTTTTAATGTTGGCAAAGCGTGAATCGGAAAAAACCCTTTGTCATGTATTAGCGATCTGCGAAGAGATTTATATAAATTATTATTCTACAAAATTGAAAATACATTTGAAAAATTTAATTGAATCTGAAATTGTTAAAGCATCAGACAAAAAGTCAGCTTTTGAATTGGTTTGGTTGGTGTTCTTCTCTCTTTATTTATCATTAGGAATTAAAAACTTTTCAAAAATTATAAACAAGGAATTAATAGAAACAGAATTGTTAAAGTCCGTAATATCAAGTGAGCAAAAGTTCTTTAATGATTCAAATATAAAACTATTTTTGAAACCAGAGGATTGTAAAACAAAAACTCTAGCAAAACAACTTGCAATATTTGATAGAAATAAAAAATAGAAAATTACACGACCTTATTTTAGCTGGCAAGAAAATCCGCCACTAAACCAAGCCGTGAAACATTAACTTGAATAAATAAAATAAGAGGGATAAAATGAATGAGATTGAAATACTAAAACACTTTTTAGAATTTCCAATTTGGACATCAAAACCAATTTTTGAAAAGTTTAAGACGATTGAAGGCGCTATCTACAGGGAAAAAGACGAGGTGGGCAAACAAAGATTTTTATTTATTGAGGGTAAACTCGAAAAAAAGTGGTTTTAATTGCGCACGCTGATACATATTTTGATGAATCGTATGGATATCCAAAACAAAAACATATCGTTGAAATCGATGGTAATTATTTTGTTGGAAAAACTGAAAATGGAGATAGAATAGCTTTAGGTGCTGATGATAGAGCTGGTTGTGCTGTATTGTGGGCATTAAAAGATTATGGACATTCAATATTGATAACAGATGGAGAAGAGCATGGTAGAATAGGTAGTAAGTGGTTAATGGAAGAAAATTTAGATATTGCAGAAATCATTAATCAACACCAATTTATGATACAATTTGACAGACAAAATAGCGACGATTTTAAGTGCTATAATGTTGGGACAGATGAATTTAGATCTTTCATTAAAGAAAAAACAAATTATACTGAGCCAGATAGAAAAAAAAATACAGATATATGCACATTATGCGATAAAATATGTGGTGTTAATTTAAGTGTTGGTTATTATGATGAACATAAAAATAAAGAAAAAATTAATTTTAATGATTGGTTGAATATTTTAAATGTCACCAAAAATTTATTGGCAATGGATTTACCAAAATTTGAAAGATAAAATAAGTATGCTAACAAAGTATATTTGCAATGAGGTTTTTTTTGGTAATTCAAGTATTCTACACTAGTCAAAACTTCATGTCGATGGACAAGAAAGTAGCCGTAATCCCCAACTAAATTTAAACTCAGCCATTACTTCATTATCATCATCTTCTTTACTGCAATATAATCTCCTGCTTGCAACTTATAAAAATAAACACCGCTGGATAACTCAGAACTCAGAGCTCTGAACTCAGAACTATAATTTCCTGGTTTTTGATATTCATTTACAAGTGTTGCAACTTCTCGACCAAGTATATCGTAAACTTTGAGTGTTACATAAACTTGATCATTATAAATTTCATTTTGTTGAATTGATTGCTTAAAATTTGATTGCTTCGCTTCGCCTGCCTGCCGGTCAGGCAGGCCTGCCTTGTCGTCAGACAGGCTCGCAATGACTGATTGTA
>CAZVBT010000375.1:0-3337 GCA_964625385.1 uncultured Melioribacter sp.
CTTTAAATCCTAATAAAGATGCAATTATATTAACACTAAAAAGGAAAAACACAATTATCATTAAACCTAACAACATTCCTTTTATATCTGCGGGACTTAATTGCATATGAGAGCTAACACATAATGATAGATATAAAAACAATAAGAAATAAATAGAATTAAAATTTGAAGATATAAACAATAATGAAACTAATTTAGTTGTATATAAAATTAAATTTCTAATTTCCACTATACCAAAGTTTGAGTTTTCTATATTGTTATCAAAAATCATTTTTGATATTTCTTTTTCATTTGGCACTAAAAAAATCATTAATAAATACAATAATATTGAGCCAAAAATTATTGGTCCGGCTCCAATGAAAAAATTTCCTGTTTGATGATAAATATTTCTTTTATTATAACTATGATTTACAAAACCTAAAGTTCCATCAAAAGAATTTGGTTGATATAGCTTAATCTCTTTAATTCGGTGTCCAAATAGAATACAAAAAACAGCATGCCCTATTTCGTGAACAGGAACTCCTATCCAACCTGTTAAATAAATATCTAATTTATAGTTGTTTGAATTAACAAAAATCTTTCTTGTATATTTTGAAAGGAAAAATAAAATAATGCCAAAAACAGAAAACAAACCAAATAAACTTAAGGTTTGGTCAAGCGTTATTAGGAAAGCAGATTTTAATAATTCTATTAAATTTTCAAACTTTAACATTTTGTTATTTTCATATTAAAAAATTTTTGAATTAAAATTACATGTTTTTTTCTCTGTTAATAAATATTTTCATCTATATTAACTAAATCTGTTTCACATTTAGAATCAACAACATAAATTTGCAAAACTTTTTGAAATAAAATTGAGTTAATTATGGAACATTCGGTTAATATTCCTTTTTTGGCACTAATTCCTTTTTTGTTGATGTTAACTTCTATTGCTGTATTTCCACTTTTTTGGAATCACTTTTGGGAAAAAAATATTAACAAATTAATTATTGCTATTATTTTAAGTTTACCAATTTTAATTTATTTATACTTATCTGATTTAAGTCATCATCTTTTACACACTATTGTTTTTGATTACATTCCTTTTATCATTTTACTTGGTTCGTTGTTTACAATTACCGGTGGAATTTTTCTTTCTGGCGACATTAAAGCAAAACCAATTACAAACACAACTTTTCTAGCAATTGGCGGTGTACTTGCTTCAATAATGGGTACAACGGGTGCTGCAATGTTGTTAATCCGTCCTGTTATTCAAACTAACAAGGAAAGAAAATTTAAAGTACATACAATTTTATTTTTTATTGCTATAGTTGCTAATTGTGGCGGACTTTTAACTCCACTCGGCGATCCACCATTGTTTATGATGTATTTAAGAGGTGCCCCTTTTACCTGGTTTTTAAAATTATTTCCAGAATGGTTGTTTACAAATTTTCTATTACTGATAATTTATTTTTTATTTGATTTATACTATCACAAAAAAGAACCAGTAGCCGCTTTAGTTGCTGATAAAACTTATATTAAACCGATTAAGATTGAAGGCAAATTAAATTTCTTTTGGTTAATAGGAGTTGTTTTATCTGTTGCTTTTTTAAATGAACAATATTTACCATTCATAAAAGAGAATCATTATTATGGATTTTTGAGAGAAGCAGTAATAATTGTAATGAGTATTCTGTCACTTTTGTTCACGCCTAAATTATTACGTGTTTCAAACAACTTTACATGGGAACCAATTAAAGAAGTAGCTTATTTATTTTTAGGAATTTTTATTACCATGGTTCCCTGTCTATTATATTTAGAAAACAATGCAGCAAGTTTGGGTGTTAATAGCATAAGACAATTTTATTTTTATTCTGGTGCTTTGAGCAGTTTTTTAGATAACACTCCAACCGCAGTAACTTTTCATTCCTTGGCTTTGGGATTGGGTATATCAACAGGAAATATTGTTGCAAATATTCCTGAAGAGTTTTTAAAGGCTATATCTGTTGCTTCTGTTTTTTTTGGTGCAATGACTTATATTGGAAATGGTCCTAATTTTATGGTTAAGGCTGTTGCTGAAGAAAATAACATTAAGATGCCGGATTTTTTTTCTTACATTTTTAAGTTCTCAATTATAATTTTATTACCACTTTATATTTTAGTTGAATTACTTTTCTTGTAAAATTTGCCTGTGGGTTTACAATTCTAAATTTAAATTCACAGGCTTTTTGCTCTTCAAAAAAATTGGAATTAAAATAGCAAAAATGAAAGATATTATTGCAAATGATATTACTAAGTTTCCTATAATTTGATCATACTCAAGAAGATTTATTTTTGATAATAAAAAATTCCAATCGTGATAAACTTTATTACCGCCAAGCAAAGGAAGCTGTTTTGTTCTGGCGTCTTTAATATAAATACTTATGTTAATTAAATTTTCTCCAAGCCAAACAAGAAATATTTGCGATAAAAATTTTTTCTTATTAATTAAATAATACACAACAAACATAGATGGTATAACTAACTGCATTAATGTTCCGCCAAGCGTGTAAATAAATCCTCCAAAAATTCTAAATACACCGTGTCCACCTTCATGAATTAATAAATTTAAATAATCAATGAAATGAAACTTTCCAATGGTTAAAACCAAATAAATAATTATTGGTAAAATTATAATTGAACCCAACCAATTTTTAACTATTTCTTTAAAATCATTTATCATTTTAATTTTTATTCTTCAAACATTTTTCTTAATACACTAATGTCGTTGGTAATTCCTTTACAAATCATCAACTTAATTCTTGCTTTTTGGCCATTCAGATAGTCTGCAAAAATTACTCCTATTTGTTTTAACCATTTGCCTGCACCGGGGTAACCATAAATATCAAGTGTTTCACCAGCTGGACAGCGGGAAACCAAAACAACCGGTATATTTTTTTCAACAACATACTTTATTCCTTCAAATGCTTTTGGTGGAACGTTTCCAACTCCCATTGCTTCAATTACAAGTCCATCTGTTTTACTATCGGCAGAAAACTTAAAAAACTTTTCATCCATACCAGCATAAACTTTTATTAAATCAATATTGCTATTAATTTTTTCTGCTCTAAAGTGTTCTAGTTTTCTAGGTAATCTATTAAACCAAACTCTTCCTTTTTCAACAAAACCGAGAGAGCCGAAATCCAAACTGTGAAATGTTTCAACATTTTCTGTATGCGTTTTTGTTACTTCACTTGCAGCATTTATTTCACCATTCAAGCAAACCAATACTCCAAGATTTTTACTGTTTGGATTGTCTATTATATGAATTGCATCAAGTAAATTTTTTGGACCATCCCAATCTGGTTCTGAACTTGTT
>CAZVBT010000376.1:0-10863 GCA_964625385.1 uncultured Melioribacter sp.
CTCATACTCTTAATCTTGCTCTTGATCATAATCTTACTCTTAATCATGATCTTAATCCTAACCAAAGAGTAGAGTGCAGATCAAACAATTTAATCAACTTAATATTTTTCAACCAATAGGGAGAAAAAAATGAATTTAAAACAACTCTTAAGAACGCTTTTAGTGTTGCTATTCTTTGTAGGAGTAGCTAGCGCTCAAACGTTTTATGTGAACAACCAAACTGGTAATGATGCTAACCCAGGTACGGCTGCTCAACCAAAGCTGACTGTAGGTTCTGCTATCATTGCAGCTCCTCCAGGATCTACGATTTCTGTAGCTTATACAGGAATTAATTATACTGAAGGAAATATCACAATTAACAAAGCATTAACCTTTACATCAACTGGTGGAACACCAGTATTTGTTAATGCAGATTTAATTGTAACAGTAAATACAGCTTTTACTGGTCCTTTTCAATTTAAAGATCTAACTTTAACAACTGGTGTTGTGACTGGTGCTTCTAATCTAACTTTTAGTGGTAATGTCACTAGAACGGCAGGATCAGTTGATTCTCAAATTAATTTTACAGCTGGTGCGCATAACTTTACATATAATGGTGGTGCTGCAATTACTTCTGGTTTTGAATTACCAGCTTCTTCAAATACAACAAATTTTGGTAATTTAACCACAGTTGTTGCTGGAACAGCTCTCACATTAAATGAAAGCAAAACAATGAACGGTATTCTAACAACTGTAGGTACACTTGCAATTGGTGCTTCAAATACTTTAACAATAGTTGGAGCCAGTGTTGCTCATACAATTGGTGGAAACGTTACTGGTGGTACTTTAGCTTTTACTCTAACTGGTAATGCCACTGTTACTGGTAACTTTAATTTACCAAACATTACAGCAACAAAATCAACAGCTGGTGGGGCTACATTAACATTATTAACCAATACAACAATTGGTAATATTTCTGCAAGTGGTAACGCAACAGTTTTAGCTGACAATGCTGCTACTTTAGGTGCTTTAACAAATTCCGGTACAGGTCAAATTAGCGGTGATAATGCTACTACGGTTGGGGCTGTAAATAATTCAGGTTCTGGTAATATTGAATTATTCCAATTATCTGCTGCTGCTACAACAGTAGCTTCAGTCACAAATACTGGAAGCGGATATGTATTACTAAACAATCCAGCAGCAATAAATTTAACTGTTACTGGTAATATTGCTCAAAGCGGAACTGGCTACATTTCTGTAGCTCCGATAACGGGTGCTGGTACAGTTAACGTTGGTGGTACCGTTACTAATAATCCTGCTCTTACTTTAACAAACGCTACTGTAAATGCTGCTTCAAACAGAGGCGTAATAATTTTTGGCGATAAACCTACAACAATTACAGGTCTTGTTACTAATAGTGCTACTTTTTCTGGTAATGCTACAAGAAATAATGGCGGAGCCGAAACAGTATGGTCAAATGCTGGCGAAATTAGATTTACAAATACAACCACTTTGTTAACTTTGACTGGCGGTGTAAATGTCTCATCTAGTGCGTCAATTACTGCAGTAGATGGCGGTCTTGCCCCAGCTGCTTCTACTTTTACAAATAACGGCGGCGTAATATTTTCTAACACAACTGGAAATATAGTTGCTGCTGGTGGTTTTACAAATAGTTCAAACTTTCCAAATGTTACAAATGTTACTATTACAGGTAATGGTAGTATTGTTGCAGCTGCAAGAACAACAGGTACTATTGGTACTTTAGGTACTAGAACCGGAGCTGTTGTAAATACATCATCATCAGCAAATGGTTCTTTAAACGGTGATATTGATTTTAGTTTTGGTACTGGTGCATTCTACGGAACTTCAGTGACTCAAGGTCCTGGCGCTGCAGGTGGCGATATTAAATTTGGCGATCATACAATTGATATAACTGGAAATATTGTTAGTTCTAGAACTGCTGCCGGTGCAGATATTACAACAGTAGCAGCTACAGCTCTTCATGCAAATACTGTTGGTGGTTATATTTTAAACTCAGGTAGTAGTAATATTGATATAAATCTAGCATCAAACTCAACATTGACAGTTACTGGTCGTTTAGAAAACACCGGTACTGGTTCAATAACCTTTACTGGTGCTTCAGCTGGTTTAATTACTTTAGGTGGTATTGTTATAAGTAATGGTACAATTACTGTCCCAGCAACTCATACTGCAAATATTAACCTCTCCGGTGCATGGACAGTTAGTGGTGGTACATTAAATTTACAAGGTGCAGGTGCTTCAAATATAAATGTATCTCAAACAGTATCATCTCCTATTTCATGGACAAATGGAACAATTAATTTTACAGGCGTAGCTACTGTTAATATTGGTAGTGTTAATGTAACAATAGGTGGTGCAACAACTAATCCAACATTTACTTCTGCAACTACAACATTAAATTTCGTGGATCCTATTCCAAATGTAGTTCAAAATATTTATGTTGGTGCAGCAAATCCAGTATATCCTGGTCCATTTACAATCTCAAACGCTGCTAATATACCAGCTCCAGTAGTTAGATTTTTGCCAAGCAGCGGTTCAGTTGCAAATTTATATGTATTGAATAATGTTTTATTTAATGCTGGTGTTGTAATAAATTCTATTTTATTAGACGGTGTAAGACTTAACGTCGGTAAAAATGGTATTGGTGGTGGTAATGGTAACTTCCAAAATACTACTGGTTATACAACAGCAAACGGTGGTTATGTAATGATGTCAGGTTTAAACGCAGCGCAAACAGTAAATGCAGGTGTTATTACTCCTGGAGCTACCTTTGGTAATTTTGGTGTTGATAACTCAGCTGGTTTAGTTGGTGCAGAGGTAACATTTGGCGCTGCAGCTCCTTTATCAGTATTCACAGGGGATTTCTACTTAGCTGAAGGTGATGTAGATTTAACAAATACCCAATTTAATGGTACAGCACCAAACTGGCCAACAGTTTATAGAACAGAAGGTACATTCACTACTGCTCCTACATTAGCAGCAGGTACAAAAATAAGTGTAACCTATTATGGTTCTGATAAAGTTACAGCTCTTGAAATTCCAGCTGGTGCAAATGATTTATGGAATTTAACAGTTTCAACAACAAACGGTGCTGTCCCTGGTAAAGGTGTTGTTACTTTATCAGCTCCTGCTACCGTTAATGGAACATTAACAATTGATGCAAATCAACACTTATATACAAATGGAAATTTATTAACAATTGCTGGTACAACAGCAATATTAAATGGTCATTTAGTTGATAATGGAGGTATTGAAGTTGCTCTTGCTAGCCCAACCGGAACAGCATTCAGTGGAAGTGGTTCAATGCCATCTATTCAAATTAACAATGGTTCTTTGAATAATTCTTTAACATTACCAGGATTAGTAAGTGATGCTTTTGGTGCTGATAATACACTTGGTACTGGTGATGATGATTTTGCTACCTATGATGGTAATATTCAATTCCAAGCTGGTGCAGATGCTGGTTCAGCCTTATCTGTTACATTCTCTGGTGCTGGTCCACATTTTAATAACTTAACAATGTTAGGTACTGATCAAGATCAAACCTTTACATTATTAAGCAATGCAGTTATTAGTGGTAATATTACCCATGCAGCCGGAACAATCGCTCTTGGTGATTTTACTCTAACTCATCAAGGAACAACCCCAGGAATGACTGGTGGGGCAACAATTACAAGCAACGCTTCTGGTAAATTATTATTTGATAACGTTGGTCCATCAACATTTACTATTACAGCCCCAGCTGCAACAATTGCAGCAAACGTAGAAGTTAAATCTGATGCAGCATTCTTAGTTACAGGCGCTGATTTAACATTTGGTGGTAATGTAACTTTAACAGATAAAACAGCTGGTGCTCCAGGTGCTTCATTAGCAATTGATGGTGGTAGAACAGTTACAGCTGCTGGTGCTGCATTTACAGTAGGAACAAATTGTAATGTTACAGCTCCTGCCCCTGGAACAGGTATCTTATTATTAGATGTTGCAGCTCCAAATACATTATTAACTTATACAACCCCAGCTGCATCAGCAGTTGCTAACTTAACAGTAGCTGATAATGTTGCTTTAGCTGGTGGTGTTGCTGGTAGCACTTTAACAGTTGGTACAGCAATGAACCATACTGGTGGTGATATCAATTTAGGAACTGCTGAATTAGTACTTGCTGGTAATTATACAAGAACAGCTGGTACATACACTGGTACAAACTATATTACTTGGAATAGTGCAGGTGTATGGAATCATGGTCCTGCAGTTGCATATCCAAAATTAAAAGTTTCTGCTGCGCTTAACATTGGTGCAACAGGAATGGTAACTGTTAATGATGAGTTATTCTTAAATAATGCAGTATTAACTCAAACAACAGCAGGCGTTTCTTATTTAACAATTGGTGATGCAAATGGTGCATTAGTTCAAGTTGCAGGTGCTGGTAACATCAGTAATGTAGCTGGACAAATTGCTCCAACATTTGTTTCTCCAACAGACTATTTATTTAGTGGTACAAGTTCAGCTCCAAATACATTTACATGGCCTACTGCTCAAGCTAATAATGTTACTTTAAACACAAATGCAGGTCAAATTGTTACTGTTGGAGCAAACAGAACTATAAATGGTGACGTTGATTTAAAAGTTGGTACTTTACAATGGGATTCTCCTGTAACAGTTACCTTAACAGATGGTAAGACAATTACAAGAAGATTAAATGCTGCTATACTAGACAGAAATACAAATGGAGATGCTACGTTAGGAGGATTTGTTGTTGGTAATATTAATTTAGCTTATCAACAAACAGTTGCTGGTGATGTAATAACTACTGGAATTGAATACTCAGTTCCTACTACAGTAAATAACATTAGCTTATTAGCGCATACCACTGGAGCTGGTAACCAAACAGAAGTTAATATTGGTTTTGCTAGAACAATTTCTGGCACATTATCAATGGCAAGCATTCTAAATATTAACTTTGCAACAACATGGACATTGGCTCAAACAATTCCTGCTGGTTCAACAGTTAATTCAGCTGCTAATACAACTTGGGCAGGTGGATTAACAGTTAATGGTACTTGGAATAATCTAGCTGGTGTTACATCAACTGGTGTTATTAGTGGAAATGGTACTATTACAAATAATGGTACAATAAACTCTTCAGGTTTCACTTCAAATGGAACAACTAACCTTAATGCAGGTTCAGTTCTTACATTAACAGGTGATGCTACATTAAATAACTTAACAGTAGCAGTTTTACCTGCGGTAGCAACAATAAACACTGCTAATAACTTGACATTTACTGGTACATTAACGAATGCGGGATTAAACCTTAATTTTACAGGTGCAGCAGCTCAAACTGTTGCTCTAGGTGGAAATAGAGTAATTAATCACTTAACACTAAATAAAACAGCAAATCAAACTGTTACGGTTAATGGTGGTAATTTAACATTAAGTAGTGCAACACCTGGTGTACTTACTTTAACTAAAGGTGTATTAGTAATGACAGATCCTTATGTAATTACACTCAACCCAGCATTTGCAGGTGGTTTCATTACTTCATTGGGATATGTCAGAAATCCAGCTCAAGCTACAGATTTAGCTCATGTAGTTGGAAAAGTTGGTGTTGCAGTTCCAGTAAATACATTAGGTCGTATGGAATGGCCTGTAGGTTCAGCAACTATGTATCGTCCAGCAGCTATTACATTTACAGCTGGAAATGCAACAATAGCACCAACAACAATTATTGTATCACATGTTGATGCTACACCAACTGGAGTTAAAAACTTCCCAATTGATGGTGGAACTAAATTTGCTGATCCATCAAAGAAATTATATATTGCAGGAAAAGCTCCATATTATTGGACATTTGAAGCAACAACAAGCTTAGGTGCATCTCAAAAATTCGATGTTGAATTGAATGGAACCAACTTACAAAAACCACTTGAAAATCATAATGATTTAAGAATAATCAGAAGATTTGATGGTGATGTAACCGTTAACGGTTGGTTCTTAGAAGGTGCAGCTAATTCTTATAGTAATGCAATGTATGTAAACTCACCAAATGTTGGTGATACACTATTAGTAGTTAGAAATATTGGATCAGTAGGTAGTGCTATTTCTCAGAAAGCTATCTTCACACTTGGATTACCATCATTAAAACCAGTATTTACAGCTACAGCTCCTGCAAATGTAGTAATTAATGAAGATGATACATATAACTTTACATTTGCTGCACAAGATCAAGATGCAAATCCATCTACAATAGTATATTCATTACAAGGTACAGTACCAGCAAATGCAAGTATTAATGCTTCAACTGGTGCATTCACATTCCATCCAGATTTTACACAAGGAAGTGCAACACCTTATACATTTGTAGTAAGAGCAGCAAAATCAAATGATGCAAATTCATATGTTGATTATACATTCAACATAACAGTAAACAATGTTAACAGAGCTCCAGTATTTACTGCAAGTGGCCAAATGCCAAACTCTACAGTAAAATATGGTGAAACTCTTCCATTTACATATGCAGCAACAGATGCTGATGGTGATGCATTAACATATGCAATTGTATCAGTTACACCAGCTCCATCAGTAGCTCCAACAATTACTAATGCAATGGGAGTTGGACAATTCAGCTGGACACCAGGCTTTGCAGATAATGGAAAGTCATTTGTAATAGTTGTATCAGTTACAGATGGAAATGCAATTGTAAATTCAAGTGCAGCAACAGTAACTGTAACAGCTAAATACGAAAGAGGTGATGCAACATTAAGTGGTGTTGTTGATATTAATGATGCTATTAAGATACTTGATTATGTAGTAGGAAAAACAACATTAACTCCAGAAGCAATGTATTATGCTGATTGCAACACTGCAACTGGAGACGGTGTAGTTGGTGCATTCGATGCAGCATATGTATTGAAATATATTGCAAATAACAACAGCTGGGCTGGCGTAACAAAAGCTGGTGCTACTCAAGGTGCTGTTGAATTCTCTAAATTAAGTTCAGAAAATGGTGTAGTAACATTACCATTAGTAGTTGCTAATGCAAAAGGTATTACATCAATTTATGCTGAAGCTGAATTAGGACAATTAGAAATTGGAAAAGTAACTTCAAGATTACCAGAAGGTTGGATAGTATCAACATCAACTGAAAATGGTAGAGTAAGAATAGCAGCTGCTGGTCTCAATCCAATTTCTGATGGTATCTTTGCAACAATAGAAGTTAAAGTAAATAACAAAGAAACAGCAGTTTCTGTAGTTGGAAATGCTAAGCTCAACGATGAATTATCATCATCATTGAATGCAAAAGTTAGAGAAATTCCATCTGAATTTGCTCTTAGCCAAAACTATCCTAACCCATTCAACCCAACAACAACTATTAAATTTGCAATTGCAAATGATGCAAGAGTAAACTTAGTAGTATATGATATGTTAGGTCAAAAGGTTAAAACATTGATTGACAATGAACAAGAAGCTGGCTACTATTCAGTAAGATGGGATGGTACAAACGACTTTGGCAGCAAAGTATCTTCAGGTATCTATATTTATAGATTACAAGCTGGTAACTTTGTACAAACAATGAAGATGAATTTAATGAAGTAATATTCAGAAACGGGTGGTGCTAAATGGCATCACCCAAATTTATCTTGAAAATGAATATTAAAAAAAATGAGGTGATAATGAGAAGTTTCAAAATAAGCGTTATAAAGTTTCTGTCCTTGCTGAGTTTAATGCTTATGTTAGGAACGAGTATTACCTTTGCACAGGTTAGTGTTACATTTCCAACTATTTCAGGTGCTGTTGGTACATCAACCACAGCTAATATAACAGTCGGCGATTTGACCGGACAAAATGTAACTTCATATCAATTTGATTTGAATTATAACAAAAACATAATTGATGTAACAGGAGTTACCGTAGCCGGTACAAAAAGTGAAGTTGGACAAATTTCATATAATGCTGATCTAACAAATGGTAAACTTTCCGTAGCATGGGCTAATGGAACTGCGCTTACTGGCTCAGGAACTTTATTAAAAATTAACATAACTTTCAAAGCTGCTGGAACTTCTGCTTTAACTCCAAGTGGATTCTTATTCAACAATGGAGTACCTGCTGCTACATTAACAGCAGGACAAGCAACAGCTGCTTCTGTTCAAGTTTATGTTGATAATGTTACAGCTTCTGGACTAAATACAGAATTCTTAATTCCAATTAAGACTACTGCATTAGTTGCAGGAGATAATGTACTTTCTTTCAATTTCAATGGTACTTTTGATCCTACTAAATTACAAATCACTGGTTATGATTTAACCGATGCTTTGGGTGCTGGTGGACAAGTATCAATCAATACAAATAACACAGCTGGAACAGTTAGTCTTGCATGGGCAAAAGGAACAGCAATTACTGGAACTGGTACTTTAGTTTTCTTGAAAGCTAAAGCATTAGTAAAAGGTAGTTCAACTGTTTCTTTAACAAGCTTTATGTACAACACTGGAACTCCTGCAGTTGTAACAGCTGCTGGAACAGTTACATTGACTAACAAGAAACCAGCATTTGCTGCTGCTACAGATACAAAAACTGTAAATGAAAATGCTGCATTAGCATTTACAGTAGTTGCAACTGATGGTGACGGTGATGTATTAACATATAGTGCAACAGGATCACCAACTGGCGCTACATTTAATGCTGCAACCGGTGCATTTGCTTGGACACCTTCTTATACACAAGCTGGTGTTTATACAGTAGTATTCAAAGCTAATGATGGAACTGTTGATTCTGATCCATTAACTGTTACAATTACAGTTAATGATGTTAACAGAACACCAACAATTAGTTTGAATCCAGCTGGACCATTCACAGTTGCAGAAGGACAATTATTGACATTTGATGTTGTTGCAAGTGATCCTGATACAGATAATACATTAACACTTTCAGCTTCTGGTGTACCAAGTGGTGCAACATTTGTTGCTTCAACTGGAAAATTCAGTTGGACACCACTATTTAACCAAGCAGGAAGTTATACTGTATTATTTACAGTAAAGGATAACAAAAATGCAGTGGCAACAGTGCCAGCAACAATTACAGTAACAAATACAAATACACCTCCATCATTTGCAGTAGCTGGTGCTAAACAAATGCCAGATACAACAATTCTTGGTGGAAAGAATTTGATATTTACTTACAAAGCAATTGATGCTGAAGGTGATAATATTTCATATTACTTACAAGATCCAAAACCAGAAGGTGCAATTATTGTTGCTTCGACAGGTGTATTTGGATGGAAACCATCTAACAAACAAGCTGGCAAATGGCAGATTGTTGTTCTTGCAAGTGATGGAGTATTTTCAACACCATCAAGAATTGCTTATGTAACTGTTGTTCCAGATACAAAAGTTGAAGGTGAAGAAGTACCTGTAAGTTTTGAATTATATCAAAACTATCCAAACCCATTCAACCCAACAACAAGCATTAAGTTTGCTTTACCAAAAGAATCACAAGTTAAATTAAGTGTTTATACAATTCTTGGTCAAGAAGTAGCAACACTTGTTAATTCAGTGATGCCTGCTGGTTATCATACAGTAAACTTTGATGCAAGCAACTTGCCATCTGGAATGTACATTTACAAGATTGATGCAGGAAGTTTCTCGCAAATTAAGAAAATGTTATTGATGAAATAATTTTGAGTTGATGATAAAAGATAAAAAGAGGCTGCCTTAAAAGGGCAGCCTTTTTTTTTGGTTTGAATTATTAAATAATAGAGACTGTACATAGTCAGGGCTAAAGCCCGGATGGTTGAGTAGCATTGTGTAACCCCACACTAAAGTGTGGGGTTTGTACAATAATTGCTGATGAATAAATGTCAATGTAGAGACTTTGCATGTAATGTTTCTACTGATGATGAGAAAGTTAGATAATGCAAAAACCCCAAGCTTCAGCTTGGGGTGATAAGAATGAAAAACACAAGTTGGGCTTCAGCCTTGAAGTTCGTAAGTATCTACATAGTCAGCGCTAAAGCCCGGATGGTTGGTAGAGTAGTATTGTGTAACCGCACATTAAAGTGTGGGGTTTGAGCAATAATTGCTGATGAATGAATGTCAATGTAGGGACTTTGCATGTAATGTCTCTACGGATAATATTACATAATGCAAAAAGCCAAAGTATTAACTTGGGAATAAGAATAACAAAAAAATAATCGGGGCTAAAGCCCGGATGGTTGGTTGAGTAGTATTGTGTAACCCCACACTAAAGTGTGGGGTTTGAGCAATGCAAATTTTGTTATTATAGATGTGAAAAAAATTTGCTGTGGTTCACATCAATAAAACATTTCTTCAAGATGGAAGATTTTTTTTTATATTTGCAATAGAACAATCGAGGACTAAAATGAAATTACAAAAAACCATTTTCCTATTTTTATTCATCTTTGTTTCATTTTCATTTGCACAAATTCAAGTTACGTTACCAATAATTTCTGGTCAACCTGGAACAGAAGCAACTGTAGGTGTAGTTGTTAATGATTTGACAGCATATAATGTAAGAGGTTATCAATTAAGATTAAAATATGATAAAGATATAATTTATATAAAAAATCCAAATGATAATTCAGGAACTTTATCAACAGGATATTTAAGCTATACAAATGATGTGCGTCCTGATTCATCTACGATTGTTGTAGTAGCTATTGCTCCGGGCGATAAATTTGTTGGGTCGGGTATTTTATTCAAATTAAAAGTACAGTATAAAAAAATTGGTTCAACAACAATTATTATTGATCCAACTTATAATAATATTTTTACTATTGGTAATGATATTTCAATTCCATTTACTTCAGTTGATGGTAGAGCAACTGTAGCT
>CAZVBT010000377.1:0-13827 GCA_964625385.1 uncultured Melioribacter sp.
GTCATTATTTCAAATTGTTTTAATCTTTTATCTGTTTCAAAATTTCTTTTAAATGCATCAAAGTTTTTCATATCATCAAGTTTTAATGTTATTGTTGATACTGCACTGCCGCGGTTAAATGCATTTAAAAGCTGAACAGCATCACCCCAAATTTCTGATTCAAAACCATTTCCTTCTGATTCAAATATTCCAACTACTTTCCAGTAATCTCCAGCAAATTTAATTTTATCGCCAATGTTTGTGTCTTTAAATTTTTTATTTAATGCTTTACCAACTATTAATTCTCTCATTAATGGATTGAAATTTCTTCCTTCAACAATATTAATGTTGGGTCTAAGTTGAAATGCTGTTTGATCAATTCCTCTTACAGAAACATTACTTAATCCACCTGTTTTAATTCCAAGATTGATAATCACAACTGGCTCAGCTGAAATTAATTGTTTACCATTTACATCTTTTGCAATATAAGGAAGTGTTTTAATTGTATTAACAACATCACCTTCAATTATGCTGGTAATTTCACCTTGAGAAGATTTTCGAACAACTTTAATATTTTCTTTTGAACCAGTAACACTTAAAGTTTTTTCAACACCGTATGCCATCATCAGCACAGCAGCAAAAACAAAAACAACTAATGATATACCAATTATTGTTATTAAGGTTGTTAGTTTTCTTGTTCTGAAATTTCTAAAAGTATATTTAAATGGTATTGCCATTTTTTACCCTAAATATTTTATTTTTTTATTACTGATTTTTCATTTATGAGTTTTCAACTTAATATTAACCAACAAATCTAAATCCATCTACAATTTTAGTAGATAATGCTTTTTGAATTGGAAAAACAGCAGAAATAAAACCAACAAAAATAATTGCAACAACAGCCCAGAAAATTGTAATTGGTTCAACAAAGAAAAATGGAAAAATTCCTTTCGGCATTGCTCTTTCAAATCCTTGCACAATCGGAAAGATTAAGGAAATTCCAATTGCACCACCAAGAAAAGAAATTAAAAGAGATTCGCCAAGTATCAATCCAAACAGATGTTTAGCAGAAAATCCTATTGTTTTAAGAACAGCATATTCTCTTGTTCTTTCACGAGCGGACATTATCATAGTATTTGCAACAACAAGCATTATAATTCCAATAATGGCAAAAGACATAACATTCATTGCTGATATTATTGCACCAGAAGATGCAACAAAATTTTGTGCAAATGCTTTTTCAGTTTCTGTTTTTGTTTCTGCAGATGAATTCTTGAATAGTGCATCTATTTGTTCAGATATTATAGCAGATTTATTCGGATCTCTAATTTGAACAATATACCAACCAACTTCGTTGGCACGAATAGGTGATTCAGATTTCATTCTTTCGTTTATATAATTCCAATGAAATACCATTTGTGTTTCATCTGTGTTTTTATTTTTACCATTATAAATTCCAGCTATGATAAAATCCCAGCGGCCAGGATAAATATCACCTTCTAAAGACATTTGATCGCCAACTTTTAATTTAAATTGCTCTGCAATATCAGAACCTATTATGCATGAGTTTCTTTGTTTTTTAAAATTTTCTAATTCTTGAGCGTCAATTAAAAATTCAGGATAAATATCAAAAAATGTTTCAGCATCAACTGCAATTCTTGCAAAGAAATTATTTTTATCTTTATAAACACCTTGAAACCATGTTGCAAAAGTTACGTTTGAAACACCTTCAATACTTTTAATTTTTTCCTGATATGAAACTGGTAAAGGAAAGATAAAAGAAATTGCCTGTCGTGTAATTAATCGGTTTGCCATTGTTGCATCTACAGATGAGTCCCAAATTGTAACGACAGTTCTTAATAAACCAAATGCAACTATCGCAATAGTAATTCCAAGTATTGTAAGTGTAGCTCTTAATTTGTGCCTGAAGGCATTTTTAAAAATTAATTTTAAAATTTTCATAATTACACTCCAACCAATTCACCTTTTTCAAGATGAAGTTGCCTGCTAGCTTTTTCTGAAGCATGTGGATCATGTGTAACCATTACAATTGTTTTTTTAAATTCATTGTTCAACCTATACATCAAAGTGAGAATTTCTGCGGCGGATTTTTTATCAAGATCACCTGTTGGTTCATCTGCAACAATGATAGTTGGATCTGTAACAATAGCTCTTGCAATTGCAACTCTTTGTTCCTGTCCACCACTTAATTGTTTTGGATAATGATCCATTCTGTCAGCCAAACCAACAATACTTAAAGCTGTTTCAACATGTTTTTTTCTTTCAGATTTTGAAAGTTTTGTTAATAACAATGGTAATTCAACATTTTCATATGCAGTTAAAACAGGAATTAAATTATAAAACTGAAAAACAAAACCAACATGGTCTGCTCTCCATTTTGCTAATGATGATTCATTAAGTTTTGATATATCTGTATCAGCAACAATTATTTTACCTTGGGTTGGTCTATCAATTCCGGCAATTAAATTTAACAGAGTTGTTTTGCCAGAGCCAGATGGACCCATTAAAGCTAAAAATTCACCTTCTTCAACTTCAAGCGATAAATCATTCAGGACAGGAATTTCAAGATTGTTTCTCCAGTATGATTTAAATACATTATTAACTTTTATGATAGAGCCCATTTTTTCTCCGTTAATAAATTTACTTTATTACTTTGATTTTAGAATTATGTTTAATTTCATTTGTAATGTTGTCAATAATTTTCTCTCCATTTTCCAAACCGGATTTTATTTCAATATAAGACTCGAATTCTTTTCCTGTTTCTACAGGAATTTCAACAGCCCTGTCATCAAAAATTTTGTAAACATATTTATTATCATTTATCATTTTTAGTGCTGATTTTGGAATTACTAAAATCGGTTTTTCATTTTCTGTTTCTTCCGAATCATTTTTCATAAATAAAACTTTTGCACTCATTTCAGGTAATATTTTTTTATCATATTCTTTAAATCCAATTTTCACCATTACTGTTGCTTTACCTCTATCGGCAGTTGGAACTATTTTAGCAACGTAACCTTTGTAACTTTTTTCGGGATATGCATCCAAAGTAATTTGACAATTTTGGCCAACTTCAATTTTTTCGATATTAGATTCACTAACATCAGCTTCAACCTGAAGCGAATTCATATCTGCAATTGTTACAACTGCAGCTTTTGAATTTATTCCTGCGCCTAATGGTGCTACTACTTCACCAACATCTGCATTTTTAGTCAAAACTGTTCCATCAAATGGTGCACGAATTAAAGTGTTTTCAAGTGAAACTTCTACTGATTTAATCTGTGCTTTTGCTAATTCAATCGAAGCCAAAACTCTTTTGTATCTATACTCTGCTGCTTCAAGTTGCATTTGACTTGTTGAACCTGTTTGAAATAATTGTTTTTGTCTATTGTAATTATTTTCCGCATCAATTAATTCTGATTCAACTAATTTCAAATTTGCTTCAGCTTGTACAAGTTGAGCTTTAATATCACTATCTTCTAAACGAGCAATAATTTGATTGCTAAAAACTTTATCACCTTCAACTACTCCAAGATAAACTAACCTACCCATTCCTTTTGAAGCTACAGCAGCTTTTCTTTGAGCTACAACATAACCGCTTGCTGTTAAAAATGCATTCCTTTGAGATTGTGTTTGCAATGTTGCAAATGTTGTAGTTACTTCTAAAGTTTCAGCAGATAATTTATTCCAACCATAATAAACTACTAAAACAATAATCAAACTTAAAATGGCAATCAAAACGAATCTAATGTTTTTTTGTTTTTGTTCAGGATTAACAGATTTTTTAGAACGATCTATTCTTAGCGAAGATAAATCTGTGTATGTCATTTTATTAATTATTCCTTTTGTTTATTGAAACCTAACAAAATATTTACTGAATTACAAATTTTAATTTATTAGACGTTCAAAATTACTATTTGTTAACAAAGATTTAACATTAGTTTTAACTTTTTGATATGTTTGTGAAAAATATTTTGAGAATAATAAAATGAATATAATTGAATGGACACCTCAACTTCGTTTTATAGTTGCTCTTGCACTTGGATTTCTTGTTGGCTTGGAGCGTGAGAGTAGTAAATCAAAAAATAAAAAAATAATTTTAGGTGGTATTAGAACATATCCTATTATTAGCATGATTGGCTTCGGTTGTGCATGGTTATTTCAACTTGGTGTTAATTTTATTTTGCCTATCGGACTTATAAGTATAACAGCACTAGCTGTAATATCATATTATACAAAAGTTCAAAGTGAAAAATTTGGTGCAACAAGTGAAATTACTGCATTATTAACCTTCATTGTTGGTGCATTGGCTTTACTTGTTGATATTTGGGCTGCTATGGCTTTGGGAATTATAAACACAGTTCTCCTTTCAGAAAAAGCAAATTTAGAAGAATTTGTTGATAATACAGATAGAGCTGAGTTTTTGGCAGTAATAAAATTTTTGCTTGTTACGTTAATAATATTACCAATTTTACCAGATCAAAATTTTACAAAGTATGACTTAAACCCATCGAATGTTTGGAAAGTAGTAATAATAGTTTCAACAATTGGCTTTATAGGTTACTTTTTGGCAAAAAGATTTGGAAACAAATTCGGTTTGTGGCTCTCTGGTTTACTTGGTGGAATTGTTTCCAGCACTGCAGTTACTGTTGCATATGGAAGAATGGCTCAAAAAAAATTATCAATTGGTGGCAGTGCATTGCGCGGTGCAGTTGTAGCTTCTTCAATGATGTATGCACGAATTTTAGTGCTAATATTTATTATAAATCCAATTCTTGTTAAATCTGCTTGGTGGGAATATTCTTTACTTATTGTAATTGGAATAGGTTTGTCATTATATCATAATCAAGCTGTTCATGTTTCTGAAAAAAGTGAAAAGGAATTACAAAATCTTCAAAACCCATTTGAAATCAAACCAGCTGTTGTATTCGCATTTCTGTTTTTACTTCTTTCTATAGTTACAAAATTAGTTATAGAATATTTTGGTCAACAAGGATTACTTAGCTTATCTGCTATAGTTGGATTAACAGATATTACACCATTCATTTTATCAATAATTCAACCTAATAAACTTGAGATTAACTTTATTACAAGTGCAATCCTTTTGGCAATGATGTCTAATACCATTATGAAAGGAATTTATTTTGGCTATTTAGTTCCACATTTAAGAAAAGAAGCAGCATTAAGATTCGGAATTTTATCATTTGCAAATTTAATATTTGTAATAATAAACTTTATTTAGTTAGACTTCTGAAAAATTCTAAAAATCATTACTGTGGAAACCTGCCTTTGCTTACAGGCAGGCAGGAATCGAGTAAATATTAAATAGATTTCCCCTGCAGTTTATCCCGATGAAAATCGAGAATAGAATTACAGCTAATAATAAATATATTTTTAAAAGTCTCTTAGTAATAAATTTTATTTATCAAAAAATTCAACTTGATTTAAAACTTTTATCATATGTTGATGAATTTTTCCATTGCTTGCAAGTAATCTTTTATCAAAGATATTCATTGGAAATCCATTAAAATCTGTAACAAAACCTCCAGCTTCTTCTATCAATAATTTTCCAGCGGCAACATCCCATGGATTCAAAGCTACTTCCCAAAAACCATCAAACACTCCTTCGGCAACATAACACATATCAATTGCAGCACTTCCTAATCTTCTAACTGCGCGTGCTTCTTTTAAAAATGCAATAAATCTTTCAAATGCTTTATCAGGATTTTCAGAAATGTTGTATGGAAATCCTGTTACCAATACACTTTTACTCAAATTATCGTTACTGCTAACATTAATTTTTTTTCCATTACAAAATGCACCCGATCTCTTTTCTGCCGAATAAATTGTATCTCGCATTACATCATAGACAACACCATAAATAATTTCTCTTCTTTTCATTACTCCAATAGAAACTGAAAAAATTGGTAATCCATGAGCATAGTTTGTGGTGCCATCAAGCGGGTCAATTATCCAAAGATATTCGTTTGAATTATCTTGTCTTCCACTTTCTTCAGCTAAAATCGAATGACTTGGAAATTCTTCTTTAATGAAATCAATTATTAACTCTTCAGATTTTTTATCATATTCTGTTACAAGATTGGATGAATTAGTTTTATATTCTATAAGATAATTTTGTTTAAATCCACTTCTTAAAACTTCACCAGCTTCTTTTGCAATTGTAATTATTTTATCAATCATAATATTCCATAATTTTTTACTGCAAATATAATTTTTTTATCCTTCTATTTTTCAATTTTTACTTTTTGTAAGCCCAATTCAGAATAGGTATATTTGCATTAAAATCATTTGAGAGGTTTGTAATTTAATGGAAGAAATAACAAAGTTTAGTAACGAAATAACTGCAATAGAAAATATTCCTAAAGTTTTACCTGTTTTACCTTTAAGGGATAATGTGATTTTCCCATATATGATTTTTCCTGTTTTAGTAGGAAGAGAAACTTCAATTCGAGCAGCTAATTTTGCTTTAGAAAGTTCAAAATATATTTTTCTTGTTGCACAAAAACATGCAAACATAGAAGAACCAACAAAAGAAGATATTTACACTGAAGGAACCGTTGCCAAAATTATTCAAATATTAAAATTGCCTAATGGTTTATTAAAAATTTTAGTTGATGGAATTATTCAAGGGAAAATTATTTCTTTTACAGAAAGAACAAATTTCTTTGAGGCAGAAGTTGAAATAATACCTACCGTAATAAAAAACCAAAGAGAGATTAATGCGCTTGTAAGACAACTGAATAATCTTTTTAAAGAATATGTTAAAAGCAATAAAGCCATTCCTCCAGAAGCTGTGAATGCACTTGAAAATATTGAAGAACCCGATAGAAAACTTTTTTACGTTGCCGCAAATATTCAACAATCAATGGATGTAAAACAAAAAATTTTACAAAAGTTTACCTTAAGTGATCAATTTTACGAAGTCATTAGAATTCTTACTTCAGAAATCGAAATACTTAAAATCGAAAAAGAAATTGAAAATAAAGTTCAGGAAAATATTTCTAAAACACAGAGAAAATTTATTATTCAAGAACAAATCAGAATTTTACAAGAAGAACTTGGCGATGAAGATGAAATTTCTCCTGAATTTGTTAAACTAAAGGAAAAAATTGATGCTGCAAAAATGCCGGAACATGTTTATGAGAAAGCAATTGAGGAATTTAATAAACTAAAAAAGACTCCACCAAGTTCACCGGAAGCTACCGTTATTAGAAATTATATTGATTGGCTTTGTGATGTTCCGTGGTATAAGAAAACTAAAGACAATCTCGATATTAAAAATGTTAAAAAAATTTTAGATGAAGATCATTATGGTTTAGAAAAACCAAAAGAAAGAATTGTTGAACACATTGCTGTACTTAATTTAGTCAAAAACATGCGTGGACAAATTTTATGTTTTGTTGGACCTCCCGGTGTTGGAAAAACATCACTTGGTAAATCTATTGCAAGAGCATTAAACAGAAACTTTATAAGAATTTCACTTGGTGGTGTTCGTGATGAAGCAGAAATTCGAGGACATCGCAGAACTTATATTGGTTCAATGCCCGGCAAAATTATACAATCAATGAAAAAAGCTAAAACAATAAATCCAGTTATGCTTCTTGATGAAATTGATAAAATGAGTATGGACTTTCGCGGCGATCCATCAGCAGCAATGTTAGAAGTTTTAGACCCGGAACAAAATCATACTTTTAACGATCATTATCTTGACGTTGATTATGATCTCTCTCAGGTTATGTTTATTACTACTGCTAACGTTCGTTACAATATTCCTTTACCACTTCAAGATAGAATGGAAATAATTGAATTGCCCGGCTATCTTGAACATGAAAAAATCGAAATTGCAAAACGTCATATCATTCAAAAACAAATTGATGCACATGGTTTGCAAAAATTTAAAATTGACTTTAAAGATGACGCAATTAAAAAAATTATTTTAGAATACACACGCGAAGCCGGTGTTCGTAATCTTGAAAGAGAAATTTCTTCTGTACTAAGAAAAACCGCTAAAGATATTGTTCTTTCTAATTCTAAAAAGAAAAATAAATTTGTAATTGATGAATCTGTCGTGGAAAAATATCTCGGCGTTCCAAGATTCAGAACACAAAAAACAGAAAATGAATTAAGAGTTGGTAGCATAACTGGTTTAGCATGGACAAGTGTTGGAGGAGAAATTTTACATGTTGATGCTACTGTAATGAATGGCTCTGAAAAACTTACTTTAACTGGTCAGCTTGGAAATGTAATGAAAGAATCTGCTCAAGCTGCATTAAGTTATTTGCGTTCAAACGCTAAAGAGTTTGGTTTAGATCCAAACTTTTCTAAAGGAAAAGAAATTCATATACATCTTCCAGAAGGAGCTATTCCAAAAGATGGACCTTCTGCTGGTATTACAATGGCTTTAGCTATGTATTCAGCATTCAGTGGCTTACCTGCCAAAAGTGATATAGCTATGACTGGTGAAATTACTCTTCGGGGTAAAGTTATTGCTATTGGTGGATTGAATGAAAAACTTTTAGCCGCAAGAAGAAGTGGAATAAAAACAGTTTTAATACCTTCTGACAATGAAAAAGATTTATCCGAAGTTAAAGATGAAATTAAAAAGGGCTTGAAAATAATACCGATTAAAACTATTAAAGAAGCAATACCATACGTTTTTGAAATTAATACAAAATCAAAATCCAAGAAAAAGAATGTCAGAACAAATAAACATAAATAAGAATCTATCAGACGAAGAAATATATAAACAACTTATTCTGCAAATTGAACATTTAATAAATGAAGATGAGCCTTTGTTATCATCACTTTCAAATATCACAGCAGTTTTAAAAGAAACTTTCTCAAAAATTAGTTGGGTTGGTTTTTATCTCACAAAAGAGAATAAATTATATTTAGGACCATTTCAAGGAAAAATTGCTTGTACAAAAATTGATTTTGGAAATGGAGTTTGTGGAACATCTGCAAAAATGAAAGAAACTATAATAGTTGAAAACGTTGATAAATTCCCTGGCCATATTGCTTGTGATTCAGGCTCAAAATCTGAAATTGTTGTACCTCTAATTAAAAACGATAAAACTCTTGGCGTATTAGATTTAGATAGCTATAACTTTTCAGCTTTCAATGGAATTGATAAAAAATATTTAAATCAAATTTGTAACTTGTTATTAAATAAATTTTCGTTCGATAAAATATTTTAGATTTTAAAATTATTTTATTAATTAATTTTAATTCGTCAATTTTAATCAACCAAAGAAGTTTATATGAGTTATATTGTAACAGCAAGGAAATGGCGTCCTCAAACTTTTGAAGAAGTTGTAGGACAAGAACACATAACAACAACTATAAAAAATGCAATAATAAATAAAAGAGTTGCACATGCATATTTATTTACTGGTCCACGTGGCTGCGGAAAAACAACCACTGCACGTTTATTGGCAAAAACATTAAACTGCTTAAATGTTAAAAATGGTGAACCATGCAATGAATGTGAAATGTGCCAATCATTTTTAAATTCTCAAACACTCGATATAATTGAAATAGATGGTGCTTCTAATAGAAGAATTGAAGAAATTAGAACATTAAGAGAATCTGTTAAATATGCACCAACAAAAGGAAACTACAAAGTTTATATCATAGATGAAGTACATATGCTTACAACTGAATCATTCAATGCACTTCTTAAAACTTTAGAAGAACCACCTGAACATACAATTTTTATTTTTGCAACAACAGATGTTCATAAAGTTCCATTAACCATTATTTCACGTTGTCAACGC
Source organism: uncultured Melioribacter sp. (assembly GCA_964625385.1). GTDB lineage: Bacteria > Bacteroidota > Ignavibacteria > Ignavibacteriales > Melioribacteraceae > Stygiobacter. Next base: position 9,795 of record CAZVBT010000377.1, read on the forward strand.
TTTGATTTTAGAAGAATTGAAATTTCAACAATTAAAAATCATTTGAATAAAATTGCTAAATCTGAAAATATTGACATAGATGATAAATCATTAACACTTATTGCAAAAAAAGCCGATGGCGCACTTCGAGATGCACAAAGCATATTCGATCAGGTTATATCTTTTAGCGGCAATAAAGTTGATTCATCTGAACTCGAAAAAATTTTTAATCTGATTGATGAAGAAATTTACTTTGAATTATCTGATGCAATATTAAATAAAAATTTCAACTCAGCTTTTACGATTACAAATAAGATTTATGAGAATGGTTGGAATTATATTGATTTCTTAAATGGTTTAACTGAACATTTCAGAAATATTTTAACTGTAGTAATCAGAAAAGATAACAAGCTGATAGAAGAAGCAGATTTATACAAAGAAAAATATTTGAACTATATCGATCAATTTTCAGAAGCTGATATTTTAAGAATCCTTTCTTTCATTAATAAAACTCAATATGAATTAAAAACATCACCAAATCAAAAAATTAAGATTGAAGTTGCCCTATCTCAAATAATTGCTCTTGAAAAATCTACTTCAATTAAAGAATTAATTAATAAAATTGAACTTTCTGAAAAAAGTAATTTAAAAGATTTTGAAACAATCAAAGAAAACAATAACCAAATAAAAATTAATGAACCAAAAATAAAATTAGAATCTATTCAGACACAAAATAAAATTGATAATTTCATTATTCCACAAATTACAGAAAACTTTAAAGTTGATGATCTCATTAATAAATGGCAATCATTTATCGATTACATTCAAAAAGATAAATTTTTCTTTGGCTCAGTTTTAACTAATACAATACCAAAATTAAATGATAATAAAATTGAATTAGAAATTGAAGATTCACAAGATGAAGAAATAATAAAAAACAACCTTAATTACCTTACCAACAAAGTTGAAGAAAAGTTTGGGAAGAAATTCAAAATTGATGTTAAATCAAAAAAACAAATTCAAAAAAAAATTAGACAAGAAAGTAATTCTAAAATTGTTGATTCAATAATTAACAACTTAGGCGGCAAAGAAATAAACCAGAAATAATTAATCCTTTAATTATTTCAGAAATTTTCACGAGATTTCTTATAAATTTCTATTATAACAAAACCAAAAGGAAATAAAATTTACTTCATGATTTCTTTCACAATCAAACATTCATAAACTATTTGAAGTTAAAAAAACCTCTCAAGAAAAAATAATTTTTGCTGAGATGCAGGAGTTTTGCAGTGAATGAATACAAATACTAAAATATTTTTACTTCAAATATTTCACTAAAGTCTTTTCCAAATTCTCACCACGTAAATCAATTGTAAGAGCAAGAATTCTATTTGTATTACCATCTACCAAAAATGATTTTGGTATTGCTGTAGCATCAAAATCTTTTGTGATCTTAACTCTTAGTTCTCCATCGACAAAGGCATGTAACCAGTGCATTTTCCATTCATCTTTACAATACTTTTTTAAATATTTTTTAAGATTAGTTAAAAATTTATAACTATATTGATTCCTAACAAATCTCTCAATAAAAACCTGATATTTCTATCAGGCTTCATTTAATTAATTTGATATTAATTTAAGAAACTCCTCTGCATCTACAAATCCTGTAAGACGATGAATTTCTTCACCTTTAGAATTTATAATCAAAACAGTTGGCATTCCAACAACATTAAACTTTTTTCGAAGTTCTTCATTTTCATCATTGATCTTTGTCATGTCAACTTTATAAGTTGTATAATTTTCTAACTCTTTGACAACTCTTGAATCTGAAAAAGTAAGTGCGTCAAGTTCTTTGCATGGAATACACCAATCCGCGTAGAAATCTATTATCATCGCTTGATTGTTTTTCAATGATTCTTCATAACTCGCAATTGTAAACTTCTTCCATTCTGGTTCAAGTTTTTTGGAAGGAACAAGGGCATAAATTGAAATTGATAAAACAACCAAAGAAAAAATTACTTTGAAGAGTTTAAATCCTTTAATATGATTTGCCGTTTTGTCAAAAAACAAAATAACAATTGCGGCAATTATTCCAAATATAGGTAATGAGAAACCTTGAATCGACTTAGGTAAAATAGGATCAACAAAATAGAAGGCCATACCAAGAAGAAGAAAACCAAATATATGTTTAACACCTTCCATCCAATCACCAGCTCGTGGAAGTTTTTTAATCTTTCCACTAAATAAAGCTAACAATAAATATGGTAATCCTAAACCAAGAGCTAAAACAAAAAACATTAAAAAGCCATAAAATGGATCACCTTTTGCGGCAACGTAAGTTACTAAACCAAGAACGAATGGACCAATACATGGAGCAGCTACAATACCCATTGTTAACCCCATAAAAAATGCACCCATTATTCCACCTTTTGCACCACCAGCTTTCATAACTAACTTATCTGGAAGTTTGAATTCATAAACTCCAAACTGACTTAAAGCAAGTGCAACAAAAATGAGTACAATAGCTACTATAACAATTGGATTTTGAAGAAGTGTACCAAATACAGCTCCACTTAATGCTGTTATAACACCTATAACAGAATAAGTAATTGCCATTCCAAGTACATATAACACACCAAGCAAAAAGAGTCTGCTTGTCTTTCCTTCGGATTGACCACCGAAATAACCTATAGTTATAGGAATTAAAGGATATACACAAGGGGTGAGATTGAGTGCCAATCCGCCAAGAAAAACAAAAATTAAGCTTAAAATAATTCCACTTGATTCTAATGTATTAGCTAAAGAATTTTCTCCATCTTTTAATTCTTCTATTGGTTGAGGTTTATCTTCAACTTTTTCAGAAAAAAATGTTTCAATTTTTTGCGATGTTTCTTTTAAGCTATCATTAATTTTAACCTCAGATATATTAGCTTTTGATTCTGGAATTATTTCTAATTCGAAATTTGCTTTTGCAGAATTAGGAGGAAGACATGATTCATCATTACAAGCCTGATAATTCAATTTAATTTCTACATTTTGTTTACTTGAAACAGCATTTTTATCAACAGAAATAGTTATGTCAAAAATTACTGAACCCTCATACACAGAAACTGGGGAATCAGAAAATGAGAGTTTAATGTTATGTGCCTCAGGGTATTTAATTTTTGATAAACTGATTCCATTCCCCTTTAAAAAAATTTCACTTGGTATTAAAAAATCATCATTGGGTTTATTTGAATTAATATGCCAATTCTTTTCAACTTTAGCATTAAGAATAACATTGAACACAGATCCTGCTAAAGACTTTACATAGTTTTTATCAGTCGTAACCGAAACCACTTGAGGTTGAGAAAAAATATTATTTAATGACAAAAGAAAAATTAAAATAAAACATAACACAAATTTTTTAATTGACATTTACTCCTCAATTTTTAATAAATATGACAAATAAAATAAATTAACCACTATTACTAAGATAAAAAATTGTATAATAAAATTTATAATAATATCATGTAGTAAAAGTTAATGATTTATTAAAAAAAACAAATTTAATTAGTAATTCTTTTTTGATTTAAAATAAAAAATCCTTCATAGAAAAAACTATGAAGGATTAAAATTAAAATCTGGCGGCTACCTACTCTCCCACACACCTGCGCATGCAGTACCATCGGCGTTTACGGGCTTAACTTCTCTGTTCGGAATGGGAAGAGGTGTTTCCCCGTAGCTATAACCACCAGAAAACTTATGTTTTACAAAATTTAAGATTGAAAGAGTGAGCCTCAGTAATATCTAACTATTCATAAAATTTTATGGTAAGTCGCACGACTTATTAGTATTGCTTGGCTAAATACGTTACCGTACTTACACCTGCAACCTATCAACCTCGTAATCTCCGAGGAGTCTTTAGGTCTTACGACGGGATACCTCATCTTGAAGTGTGCTTCGCACTTAGATGCTTTCAGCGCTTATCACATCCGCACATAGCTACTCAACAATGCTACTGGCGTAACAATTGATTCACTAGAGGTGCGTTCACTTCGGTCCTCTCGTACTA
>CAZVBT010000378.1:0-6476 GCA_964625385.1 uncultured Melioribacter sp.
ATCCGGATGAACCATTTCAATCCAGAGTTTTGGATTATTTTTAAACTCTTCGATTGAAATTCCATAAACGGATTCAAAAGAATCATTGACTTCAAGAATTCCAGAGCCGTCAATACTTGTCGTCCAAACAACATCATTTAATTCCGAAACCAAACGACTAAACCGTTGATTGCTTTCTTTTAGTTGTTTTTCGGCAAGAAATTTTTCCTTTTCGGCACGTTTTCTAACTGTAATATCCACAACCATCCCGGTCAGCACATTTCCATTCAACTTTGCGCTTATCAGAATATAAAGTTCTCTGCCATCTTTTGAATTAATTTCAACCTCAAAATTATCAATCTTGCCGTGTTGTTTTAGCGCGGAGATAAGTTCTTCCCGGCGCTTCGGATTTTTGTACAGAATAGGTACGGGCGAAGACATTAATTCTTCGGGCGATTTGAACCCGAGCATATCAATTAACGCTTTATTTCCGTAGAGAAATTTCCCGTCTGTTGTAGTTTCATAAACGCCGATCGAAGCATTATCAACCAAATTGCGGTAACGGGTTTCGCTTTCGGCAAGTTGTTTTTGTTGATGCCGTTTTTCTGTTTCATCTTGAAAAGCAATCACAATTCCAATCACGGCACCATCGTTATCGTAAATTGGTGCACCGGTATCCATTACAGGAATCTCCTTACCGCTTTTTGAAATTAGCAAGGTATGGTTGGCAAGTTCTTTAACAATACCTTGATTGTAAATTTTGTCTAATATATTGTGTTCTCTTTGCCCTGTTTCTTCGTTCTTAACCGGATAAATATCATGAAGCTCCCTGCCTCTTGCTTCCCTCAAATTCCAGCCGGTCATTTCTTCGGCGAGGTTATTCATGTACTGCACTTTACCGTTGATATCGAGTGTAATAATGCCTTCGCCAAGGCTGTCCATGGTTACTTTAAATTTTTCCTGCTGCCCCCACAGTTCTTTTTCCTTGCTGTAAAGTTCCCTGTAAATTGTTTTTTGACGTGAGTTATAAATAAAGGCAAAACCAACACCGCTGGCAATGATCAGTAAAATGGTGAAACCAGTAATGATGCCGGCTAAGAGGTAGAGCCCGGCATAGATTTCACTTTCGTCAATCTTTGAATACATAATCCAGTTTACACCCGGAATTATCCTGATATCGGAAAGAACTTTAACACCGCGGTAATCAATACCTTCATATAGCCCGGTGCGTCCCAATGCCGCTTGAACTGATGGTAATTCTGTACGCGTTAAAGGAATTTTTAATTTTAGCGCCGTGTTTTTTTGGTGCCGCAGTTCGTTGAGAAAAAGTACGCTGTCGTTTTCCATCCTAAGAATAGCCGTCTCTGCACTCTTGCTTGGAGTGGGCCATTTTTGTATCAAAGGGTATAAAAAATCGTTTGGATTTATGCGGAATATCAGCACGGCAATGTTTTTTTTATTTTTGATAATTGGTGCAATGATTTCAAAATAAATTCTATTTTCTTTTTGGCACAGGTAAAAATCAGTAAAAACGATTTGTCTTTTAACTGAGGTTTCGGAAATTTTTTGTTTTAAAAAGTCATCAAATTCAACATTGCTCTTGGATGCTGATAAAAGGATATCTCCATTTGTTTTTGCAAGAAAAATATTTTCGTAACCCAATTCCTTTTGAACCGGTTGAAGCCGCAAGACGATATCGTCTTTTAGCTGCACATTGGCTGTATCTTGAAGCCAAAGGCTGATTCCATCACAAAAAAAAGGAGATTGTGTAATAACTTTTACATCAGCATTTCTTTCATGCAACCAGTTTGTAATCTGGCTTGCTTTCAGGTCGGAAATGGCATGTAGTTCATTGTACTTTTCGCGGCGCAAAGCATTTTCTTGATATTTATAAACAATATAGCCGGAGATTGTAATCAATAAGCTGAAAATGATTATAAAAACAAAAATTTGCTTTTTGCTTAGGGTTTTCAGATTAATTTTATTACTCATGAGTAACAATCTCCTCTAAACTTTTTCAATAAATCCGATATTGTTAGAAAAAAATAATTTGCCGTTTGAAAAAATCAAATAATGGAATTCGGCAAAATTCTAAAGCTCTTAAAAATTTATATAAATAAAATACATTTCATTATAGGGAGAACTGTCATCGGAAAGAAAATTAAAAAGAAAAGATACTTTAAAAATCGTTTTCGTTTTCGCCTCAGTAATTAATATTAACTAATTATCTCGGTTAAAACTAATTAAAGTTTAGGAAAAAGCAAAAAGAGAAAAAATACCTTAAAATTTTCTTTGAAAAAATTATTTTTATACAAAACCAAATTCATTTGAATTTCTTTACGTCTTTGTGAGAATTTATGCAGCGAACAAAAACTCGCAACTTTTTAAGATTCTCCAAAAATATTTCCCAAAATTTGGATATCAAAAAAGTTAATTCTTAAACATAAATGACAAAAGTGTCAATCAATATAATTTTTTTAAATGCAGAATTGATTAATAAACAAAACTTTTATGATAAGTAAGTATTGTTCGAGGGAATTTTGACCAAATATAGTATACATTATAACATAGGTAGTTTGAGAACTTTTAAATATTAGTTAAATCTATACACTAGGTTATCCAAATTGAAATTAATTTTTGTATAAACTTTCAGAAATTTTACCAGCCAAACTAATTGTCGATTTTCTTGAAATAAATCGGGAAGAGAAAGCTAAAATCTTGTTGAAAACACCATCAACTGCACTTGGTTTTTTACCTAAAGCTTTTAATGTAGTTTCAACAACTTGTTTACTGGCTCGTGGAAATGGTCCCATTGTAGATTCAGCAATCTTATGAAATTCAGTTTCAGTTCCACCAGGATTAACAGTAGCAACATCAATATTGTACTTTTTCAGTTCGTACCAAAGAGCATCGCCGAGAAAAGCATCAAATACTTTTGTTGCAGCATAAACTGCTGTTGTTGGCGTTGGCTGAAAAGCAACCAAACTTCCTAAAAATATTAATGCACCTTTTTTTCTTTCAATCATTTGTGGTAATACATGATGAGTTAAAACTATTGGAGCAATACAATTTACTTTTATCATTTTAACATCTGTTTCAACATCTGAATTAATAAAATCTTTTCGATAACCAAAACCAGCATTGTTAACTAAAATTCCAATTTCTTTTTCATTTATTAAAGGGATTAAATTCTGAATAAATTTTTCATCAGATAAATCAATTTGAACAGGGATAACTTGAACGTTATGTTTTTGTTCAAGTTCTTTTTTTAGATTTTGCAATCTATCAAATCGGCGAGCAACAATAATCAAATTAAGACCAAGCTGAGAAAATTTACGTGCAAATTCTTCACCAATACCTGAAGATGCACCAGTAATTAAAGCCCAATTACCATATTTTTCTACTAAGTTCATTATATCATTTCACTTAATAATTCTTGACGAGGTTGAGGAATAACAACTTTATTAACTAATAAACCTTTATCAGCAATTAACTTTGCACCTGCATCAACAGCACTTGTTACAGCAGCAACTTCTCCGGTTAAAGTACAAAATGCTTTTCCACCTAATGCCATAGCCAAACGAATTTCAATTATTCTAACATTAGCAGCTTTGACTGCAGCATCAGCTCCTTCAATTAAAGATGCAACCGAAAATGATTCAATAATTCCAAGTGCTTCAAGCATTTCAATGTTAGAATGACCAGATAAAGCAGGAAAAATATCTTTGTGAACATTTGGAATTACAAAAGTATCAATAACAGCAAATTCAATTTGTTGAGCAGCACGGTCAACGGCTGCTTGAACTTCTGCAACATCTCCACCAATTAAAACCATGTATTTACCACTGCAAATTGTTCTTGAAACAACTAATTGCACATTAGATGTTTTCAACATAATATCGGCAGCTTGCATTCCTGCAGCAATACTTGTTAATTCTATTAAACCGAGTGAATTCATTTCCATAATAAACCTTTATGATGAAATTTTAATATAATTTTCTGAAATGTATGTTACTTTTCCTGATATTGAGGAATGAATATTAGCACCAAGTTTTCCATCTTCGATTGATGCAATTAAATCTCCAACTTTAACAACCGAACCTAAATTTACTTTTGGAATTGCTGGTGAACCAACATGTTGCTTTAAGTATATTTTTACTTCATTTGGTTTAGGTGAATTTGAAGTAAAAGGAGTGTGAGAATCATATTTTAATAAATCTAATCTTTTTATTAATTGTTTTAATGGCACTCTCCTTCCCTCTTTCATCGGATGAACTTTTAGATCTTTTTTCTGATGATATTTAATTCCCATTTTTTTCAATTCAACTTTTCCTTGATCACAAGCTTCGCGTGGATATAAGTCTTCGGGACAAGCATAAAGAGAACATAAACCACACGAGCAACATAAATCAGCATATTGATTCCAAACAGCTTCGCCAGTTTTAGTAAATCCAAGTGAACGCATCACTTTATGTGGTTGAACATCGTAACCTAAAAGATAACGAGGACAAAATTCTGTGCAGTAACTGCATTGATCGCAAGCAGATTTTCCGATTCTGTTCATATCTTGAATTGGACGAGAGTTTCTTTTGATTAAATAATGATCGATTGGTAAAATTATAATTCCAGCAGTAGTTTTAGTAACAACTTCATTCAAATCGAAAGTTAGTTTACCCATCATAATTCCACTAACAAAGATTCCAAAATCTGCAGTTGTTACACCACCAGCATGTTTAATTAAATCGTTAAAACTTGTTCCAATTGGGGTAAAGAACGTAGAAGGATTTTTAACAGCACCAGTAACGGTTACTAATTTTTGTGTAACAGGAATATCATTTAGAGAATTTGAAATATTAAAAAATGTTTCAACATTATTAACAACACAACCAACATCAAGAGGAAGACCATGAGGAGGAATTAATCTTTTTGTTGCAGCATAAACAAGTTCATATTCGTCACCGCTTGGATAAAAATCACCAAGTTGTGTAATTTCAATTTTACCATTGCTAAGATTTTTTTCAACTTCTTCAATAGCTTTTTGATTTTTAGCTTTTATACCGAAATAGCTTTTTTTTGCGGAAGTTTGTTTTAACATAGATTCGACGCCAGATAAAATTTGAGGTGCAAAATTGCACATCAATTCAAAATCTTTGTGAATTAATGGTTCACATTCAGCACCATTAACTAAAACAAATTCAACTTTTGATTTAGCTTTTACATGTGTCGGAAAACCAGCTCCACCAGCTCCAACAACACCAGCATTAAATATTTTTTCAACAATATCCATAATTATTTTCTTTTTATTACGACAATTGTTTTATCATCCTGATATTTACTTTCCGAGGTGCTAAATTTAATTACATCATCTAAAATTGAAAGCGCAATTTCTTTTGGTGATTTTTCTAAATTATTTAGAAATACATTTGCTAATCTTTCTTCACCATAAAATTCAAATTTATCATTTGCAGCTTCGACAACACCATCGGTGTAAATTAAAAGAAGATCGCCATTGTTAAAATTAACATGATCTGTTTCAAACTTTGCATTTGGTGCAGGCCCTAAAAGTGGTCCTGTAGGATTTAAAAAAATAATTTCATTACGATTACTTTTATAAAACATTGGAGGATTATGACCAGCATTAGCAAATAAAAATAATCCTTTTTTATCATTCGAAATTTCTCCATAAAATAATGACGCAAATTTATCATCTTTAAAAATTTTATTAACAAGTAGATTCATTTGAGACATCATCGGAGAAATTTTAATTTGGAAATTGCTGGCCATTCTAATAGCACCAGAAATATACATAGCTTCTGCTGCAGCACCAAGTCCTTTAGAAGCCGCATCGCCAACTACAATACCAATTCTATCTTCAGCCTCACCAATTTTTAGGTAATCATAAAAATCGCCACCAACTATTTGCGCCGGAATTGTTACACCAAAAATTTCATAATCATAAAATTTATATTCATGTTCTGGTAAAATACTTCTTTGAATTTGTTTTGCTTTATCAATGTCCTCAATTAAATTTTTTCTTGATTGACTTAAATATCTTTCATTTAATTTAGATGTTAAAACAGTTGCAACAATATTTAAAGTATCGCGTAAATCATTCCCAATCATATCACTATTTACAGCAAGTAAATACTCATAATATCTTTTATCGCCTAACTTAATTTTTTTCCCAACTCCAGAAGCAGAATATTTTAAAATACCTTTACTAATCAATGTTTTATTAGTTTCTTGAGCAAGTATAGTTCTTTCTGTACTTAATTTATCGAAGAAAGGATAATCTTTTAATGGTAATAAAAAGTCTTCACTTATTTTTTGAACTTTACCTGTTTGAAATAAAAGTCTATAAGCTTTTCTCTTCGGATCAAGTTTCCAAATTCTACCACCAGTTAATTTGATTTCTTCACTTTCAATTATTTGCTTTAAAACATCAATTAAAAGTTCTTGTTCAGTCTTGTAATCTTTTGATGCAATGTTAGCAATTG
>CAZVBT010000379.1:0-2023 GCA_964625385.1 uncultured Melioribacter sp.
TGTCTAAAAGTTTTTTGTAATGTTTCTTCACGTTGAATTGTCATTGATTGATAATTTTCTTCAAAGGTTTTTAAATCCGTATCATCTTTGTGTTCTTTCTTAAATTTTTTAAATGAGGATTTAATTTCCTTTTCAACAAAACGTGCACGAATAGCTTGTAATGTTTTTTCGTGACCACTTGAGATAAAAATGAAAAAGAATAAAACAAGCAAAACACTTGCTGCAATTGAAAGTGTTGATTCAAATAATCCACCAGCTAAAACCGAGTAATCTAATTTTTTTAATAACTTTGATAAATTAAAATGTGTTAAAGTATAATCACGAATTTCAAGCGATCTGGCTGTTTCATTTATTATTTTATTTAATTTTTGTTCATACAAAGGTAATTGTTCACTAAAGCGAAGTATTGACTCAATTACTACTCTTGATAAACCATATAGAATTGAAATTGTTAGAAGTATATCAATAAAAATTAAAATGCCAAGCGGAATTTTATGTTTTTCTAAATATGTGTTAAGCGGCTCAAAAAAGAAAAATAAAAAGTATGCAATAACAAGTGGTACGAAAATGTGTTGTAATTCTTTCAAAACAAAAAAGATTGCAAATAATCCAATCACTGAAACAAAAAATTTTACCGATTGATCTGTTAAATATTTTTTCATTTTTATTTTTTATTTAATCTGTTAATAAAATAGTAAAATTTGTAATCATAAATTGTGATTTTTTAATTAACTTAGAATTGTTTTAATCCGGAGATCTTTATGAAAATTAAATGCAGTTTTAAAAGTTTTTCTTTCTTTTTTATTTTACCAATAGTGTTCACTTTTGCGCAAATGCCAAAAAAGCAAATTCCCCATGTTGAATGGAGTAAAAACTTATCAATTTATGAAGTAAATGTTCGTCAATATACAAAAGATGGAACATTCAAAGCTTTTCTTCCACATTTAAATAAATTAAAAGAAATGAATATTGGAATTTTATGGTTTATGCCTATTAATCCAATTGGTGAAAAAAACCGCAAAGGAACTTTGGGAAGTTATTATTCAATCAAAAATTATAAAGAAGTTAATCCAGAATTTGGAACACTAAATGATTTTAAAGAAGTTGTAAATCAAGCTCATAAAAACGGAATGTTTGTTATTATTGATTGGGTTGCTAATCATACTTCGTGGGATAATATCTGGACAAAAACAAATCCCGATTTTTATAAGAAAGATAAAAAAGGAAATTTTGTTTCACCTTACGATTGGACAGATGTAATTGCATTGAATTACAAAAACAAAAAATTATGGCATGCAATGTTAGATGCAATGCTTTATTGGATTGAAGAAGCTGATATTGATGGTTTCCGCTGTGATGTTGCTGCAATGGTTCCAATTGATTTCTGGAAATGGGCGGTTCCAATTTTAAATCAAAAGAAAAAAATATTTATGCTTGCTGAAGCAAGTGAACCGGAATTACATCAGGTTTTTGATATGACATATAATTGGCAATTGAAAGATTTGTTTGTTTCAACGTATAAAAAAGAAAAATCTGCAAAAGACTTTTATGAATTAATTAAAAAAGAAAAAGATGAATATCCTAAAGATGCTTATAGAATGAACTTTACTTCTAATCATGATGAAAATACATGGCACGGAACAGATAAAGAAAGATTTGGAGAAGCAAGAGAAATGTTTGCAGTTTTATCTGCTTTAATACCAGGAATGCCTCTTGTTTATTCCGGACAGGAAGCATGTTTAGATAAACGGTTAGAGTTTTTTGAAAAAGATTTAATTAATTGGAAAGATTGTAAAATGAGAGAAATTTATTCTGCTCTTTTCAAATTGAAAAAAGAAAATTCTGCTTTGTGGAATGGAAACTTTGGTGGCAATTTTATTCCTCTTAAAATTAAGAACAATAACATTTTTGCATTTATAAGAGAAAAAGATGAACATCAGATTGTTGCCTTTTTTAATGTATCGGAAGTTAAAAGTAACGTAGAATTAAATTCAAAAAGAATAAATGGAAGTTATACAGAATT
>CAZVBT010000380.1:0-2407 GCA_964625385.1 uncultured Melioribacter sp.
ATATAACTTATATTTGTTGTAAACTAAATTACAATGTGCTATGAAAAAATATAATTTATACTCGTTTATAATAATTCTAAGTGCAGTTTTGTCATTTTATTTCCTTCAGAATATAAATAGTACCAAAGTTGATAACCATAATTTTAATAGCAAGGCTGAAAAAGAATTTAGTGATGCATCTCGATTGTATCAAGAATTTTTAATGCTTAGAGATCCTGCCACAAATAGAATTCCAGAAAATGTTAGGTTACTTGAATTAAAATTTGCTGAAAATTTACCAAAGCGATATTCTACAATAATGTTAAAAGGTTCACAGGTTAAAAATGTTCAAGCATTAACATGGATTGAACGTGGTCCAAATAATATTGCTGGAAGAGTACGTGCATTAGGTATTGATGTGCGAACTAGTGGTACTCCGACAATTATAGCAGGCGGTGCTTCTGGTGGATTATGGAAATCTACTGATGGAGGAAACAATTGGGTTAAAAAAACAACTTTTAATCAACTACTTAGTGTTACTTGTCTTGCCCAAGATACAAGAAGCGGTCATGAAGATACCTGGTATTATGGGACCGGAGAAAATTTAGGTAATAGCGCAAGTGCTAATGGGGCTACTTATTTTGGAAATGGTGTTTTCAAATCAACAGATAATGGAGAGACATGGACTCAGTTAACATCTACAATTGTAAGTGATATTACTTCTTTTAATAGTGATTGGCAATATATTTGGAATATTGCTGTTCATCCCGTTTCAGGTAATGTTTATGCTGCTACAACTGGGGGCATCTATCGTTCTACAAATGGAGGAACAAGTTGGACAAAAGTTTTTGAACCAAATAATTCTAATACTCTAAAATGTGATGTTACAATTTCTTCAAATGGGACAGTTTATACTGCAACAAGTTCTGATGGAGGTGATATAGCAGGTATAAGAAAATCTGTAACCGATTCAGAAACGGATGCAAATTTTAAGCATCATAGTGTCAGTCCAACACTTCCATCAAGCTTTGGAAGAACAATAATTAAAGTTGCCCCATCAGATACAGCAACTGTTTACTTTTTCACTGAAGGTGTAAGTGGTACTAATACTACACCAAATGTTCATAATCATCAACTTTGGAGGAGTTCAAATGGTGGTTCATCTTGGATAAATATTAGTTCAGTAATTCCTGAGAATACATCTCCTGCTCTTGATAATTTTAGTACTCAAGATGGTTATGATATGTTGCTTTCTATCAAACCTGATGATGCCAAATTTGTAATAGTTGGAGGAGTTAGTTTATTCAAAATTCATGATGTTACGAATGATACACAAACATTAGCAGAAAAACATATAGGAGGATACGGTATATCTGACAATGGCACTGCAAATGGTTTGGGTGATTATATAAATCATCATCCAGATAATCACATTGGTGTTTTCAAACCAGGTAGTAATGTAATTTTTTATTGTGGTAATGATGGAGGAGTTCATTTAGCTAACGACATTACGGCAACAGCTTCTGCAACTTTTTGGGAAACACCAAAAAGAAATGGTTTAAATATTTCTCAATTATATCATGCATCTATCGATAAAACTAGTGGAAGTGGATTTATAGCTGGTGGTTTTCAAGATCGTGGTAACTGGATGGCAAGAACAACTGGTTCATTACAAAACTGGCAAGAGGTTGGTGGTGGTGATGGGGCTTTTGCTGAAATAGATCCTTCAGGTACTTATGTTTTTATGTCAACTACTCATGGTAATATTTTTAGATTTTTGAAAAGTGATAGTAATTCTCCTGTGAGTTCAACTACTGCAATGAAACCTTCTGGAGTAACTAATAATAATTCATTATTCGTTACACCGTTTGATGTTGATGATAATAATGGTGATATTATTTACTTTAGTGGAGGAAACACAACTAGCTCAAAATTCTCTGGAATTTGGAGAACCACGAATGCAACTGCAGTAACCCCAACTTGGGAATTTTTTGAAAATTCTGAAGTTTCAGGTGAATATATTTCTTCTGTAAAATCATCAAAAGCTGGTTCATCTAATGTTCTTTATTATGGTACAAGTGGTGGTAAAGTTTTTAGAATTGATAATGCGAATAGTGCTAATGTAACTTCAACAAATCCTGTTGCTATAACTGGTTCTATTAATAATACGGGTTATGTAAGTAGTATAGATGTAGATGAATCAAACTCTGCAAACGTTTTATTGACATTTAGTAATTATGGTACATCTGTTGGTCGTATTTGGTATTCTTCAGATTCTGGAAATAATTGGACAAATGTAACAGGAAATTTAACTGGTGAAATTTCTGTACGCTGGGCAAAAATGTTTAACATTAGTGGAACAATGCACTATTTTTTAGCAACTAGTACAGGAGTTTATTATACCATACTGTTAAATGGTGCAAGTACA
>CAZVBT010000381.1:0-6346 GCA_964625385.1 uncultured Melioribacter sp.
AAACCTTTACCAATTTCCCAAACAATATTTTCTTCGGGCACAATACAATTATCAAAAGATAGCGAACAAGTATCACTGCTTCGAATACCAAGTTTATCTTCTTTAATTCCATGAGTAAAACCGGGTGTTCCTTTTTCAACAAGAAAAGTTGTAATTCCATGATGCCCTTTTTCTTTATCTGTTTGAGCCATCACTAAATAATAATCTGCATTAACACCATTAGTAATCCAGTTTTTAATACCATTAATTGACCAGCCACCATCAACTTTGTAAGCATAAGTATGTTGTTTAGTTGCATCGCTTCCAGCTTCAGGTTCAGAAAGTGCAAACGCACCAAGTTTTTCTCCACGTGCAAGTGGTTTTAAATATTTTTCTTTTATGTAATCGCTTCCCCATTTTTCTAAGCCATAGCAAACAAGTGAATTATTTACAGACATTATAACTCCAACGCTTGCATCAATTTTAGAAATTTCAATCATTGCTAAAACATAACTAATTGTATCCAAACCGGCGCCATCATATTCAGGTGAGACCATCATTCCCATAAAACCAAGCTCGCCAAGTTTTTTTACAATCTCAAAAGGGAATTCAGCATTTTTATCACGATCTATTGCAGAAGGTGCTATTTCGCTTGTGGCGAAATCTTTTGCCGTTTGTTGAATCATTAATTGTTCTTCTGTGAATTCAAACATCATGTTTTCTCCAAAATTTTGTTTTGGTTATTATTTCGGTTGAAAAACTAATGAATGATTTTCCAAAATAAAAATGAATTTATTTTTTTTATTAATCGTTTCAATTTATTGTTCGGGTTAATTAATATATTTAAACTATGAAAAATGAAAAAAAAGATACATTAAAAGGATTAACACTAAAAGAATTAGAAGAATTTTTTATTTCTGCAGGACATCCAAAATTCAGAGCTTCTCAAGTTTTCAACTGGATGTATAATCATGTTGTTTTAGATTTTGATGAAATGAAAAATCTTTCTAAAGAAACCAGAAAAAGCTTGTCTGAAAGATTTACACTCCAAACTTTGAATTTAATTGATATACAAAGTTCACCAACTACAAATACAAAAAAATATTTGTTTGAAACTTTTGATGGAAGAAAAATTGAATCTGTATTAATCCCTGAAGAAGAAAGAAATACACTTTGTATTTCAACACAGGTTGGTTGCCCGCTCGATTGTAAATTTTGTGCTACTGGTTTAATGGGTTATAAAAGAAATTTAACAAGTGGAGAAATAGTTGACCAATATTTATTGACAGCAAAAGATGTCGGAAAAAGTAAAATAACAAATATTGTTTTTATGGGTATGGGTGAACCATTATTAAATTTTGAGAACACATTAAAATCAATTGAAATATTTACTCACGAACTTACAAAAGGATTGAGCAGAACACGAATTACTATTTCAACTGCTGGAATTGCAAACAAGATTAAGGAATTGACAGAGAAAAATTGCAGAATTAAACTTGCATTATCGTTGCATTCTCCTTTTGAAGAAATAAGAAGTAAAATTATGCCTATCAACAAGAGATATTCTTTGAATGAAAATTTGATAGCGTTAAAAGAATATGCATTAAATTCTAAAACAAGAATTACATTTGAATACACAATGCTGAGAGGAATAAATGACAGAATAGAAGATGCAAAAGAACTTGCAAGAATTTGTTCAAAACTTCCAAGTAAAATAAATATTATTCCTTTTAACAGTATTAAACACATGAATCCAACAGGAATTTCTGCCGAACTTGAACCAACTCCAATGAATGAAATACACCGCTTTGCAGAACGGTTAAGAAATTATAATATTACTGTTATGATAAGAGAAACTCAAGGTGATGATATTGCGGCTGCTTGTGGGCAACTTGCTGTGAAATATAATTAAAGATTTTATAAATATTTTCCATTTCGATTTCTTGTCTGCTAATCTTGTTTCATATAGCATGACTATCAATTTGATAATTGAAAATCTGTCTTTCGGTTGATAGGTTGAAAATTTGATTCTCTGAGTTAATCTGTGCTATCTGTGGTTAATATCTTTACCACAGATTTGAACAAATAAAACAAGTGATAACTTAAAACTCATTGATTTTGTAAAAAACTTAATTTAAGTTATACTCAAACAAAGGAAATAAAAATGAAATTTCTGATTAAAATAAATTTTATTCTTTTCCTTTTTCTAATTTCTTTAGCAACTGCACAAGAAAAAGAAACACAAATCATTCATTCCGTTGTAATAATGCCTTTTGATGATTATCAGGAATATCCATACAATTTAGATTACATCCGGCAATCATTAGAGATTGGTTTTTTACAAAAAGGATTTAATGTTGTAACAAGTGACTCTGTTTGGGAAATAATTTTAGACAGAGATTTAAGATTAACAAACTTAAATACATCCGATATAGAAAACATCGCAAATGATATAAATGTTGATTTAATTGTTTTCGGAAAAGCAAATGATTACTCAACATTAAGACAAACTGGAATTAATTCATTAAAAGTAGTTAACAAACCAATTTTGATAAAAGTCTTTGACACAAGAAAAAAAGAAATAATTTTGTTTGAAAGGTTAACACTAAATCAAAATTGGGGACTTTTTGATCAATCAATTTCCTATGAAAATTTTGGGGTTACAATAGCACAAAAAATTAAAAACATGGGTTATTAAAATGAAATTCTCAAAAATTTTATTTCTTTTTTCTTTTTTGTTAATAATGCAAGGTTGTTCGGACGTAGATAAAATTGAAAAGAAAAATCCTACAAGTGTAATTATAATGCCAATTATGCCAAGGGAAAATTTTCCGTTTAAGTTTGATCAGGATAGAAAAATTTTAGTTTGGAATTTTCAATCACGTGGATTTAATGTTATTGAAGATGAAAGTGCTTGGGCTGAAATTATAAATACAGGTTTAGATTTAACAAAATTACAAAATGCTGATATAGTCAGAATTTCAAAACTTGTTAAAGTGGATTTGATAATTTCATCAAATGGTAAAAAAGTTTATGACTGCAATAAAAATAATTTTATCATTGATAATAATTCTTATCAACCAACGCAAGATCTACCACTGTATTTAAAAAGCCGCGGTTATTGATTCTCAAAAAAATTAGTTAAATCTTCTTTAGTATCAAAGTCTTGTAAGATCTCCGGAAAATCTGATAACCAAAATTTTTTTTTGACTGAAATATCATCACGAATTAATTGCATCCTGAAATTAAATGGTGCTGAAAGTACTTTATCAAAAATTGTGTTTCTAAAAATTACAGGATGACCATTTGTAAAATTGTAAACAGGTTGAACCCAATCATAATTATCATCAAGTTGATTTATTAATTCAAAATAAAAATTATCTGGTATTAATGGCTGATCAACAAAATGAAATAACACCCAATCTGAATTTTCAAGTTCTTGTATTCCTTTTTGAATTGATGTAAACATACCTTCGTAATAAATATCATTAAAAAAACAACTAACATTATTAAACAATCCTGAATAATTTTTTTTTAGGTTTTCAACTTCTTTTTCTATCTCTTCATTTTTAAAACCTGTAACAACAACAACTTTATTGCATACAAGCAATAATTTTTCAAGGATAATTTGTAAAAAAGTTTTTTCATTAATTTTTAATAGTGGTTTAAATTCCCCCATTCTGCCCGAGTAACCCGCAGAAATCAAAAGAGCATTAATGGATTTTTTCATTAAAAATATTTTTCCTTAATTAAATTATACGAAAGAACATCAGGTTGCCCATTCCACTTTGAAAGTGAAGAAATATCTTTTAACCCATTTCCTGTAAATAAAAGTAAAGCATCATCAAGAATATTTTTTTTATAAGCTGCAAATGTAGATGCCGAAGATGGTTCAATTAATATTCCAAATTTTTCACTAATAACTTTTTGAGCTTTTAAAATTTCATCATCATCTACTAAAAGAACAAAACCATTAGTTTCTTCAATTGCTTTTGAGCCCAAAAATAAAGCCCGTGGAGCACCTGCACAAATTGAATCAGCAATACTTTTAGTTTTTTTGTATTCAAATTTCTTTCCTTCAAAAAATCTAAAAAATGCATCGCTGCCTTTTGCCTGTACAGAAATTAATTTTGGTAATTCATCAATCCATTCTAATTTTTTTAATTCAAGAAATCCTTTATATAAACCTGAAAGTATTACACCGTCACCAGTTGGTATAAAAATATTTTTTGGAATTTTTCCTTTCGTTGAAATGAAAATATCATAAGCTGCAGACTTTTTACCTTCAATTGTTAATGGATTGTAAGCAGTGTTTCTGTTAAACCATTTTTTTTGTTTTGATATTTCTAAACAAGTATCAAAAGCTAAATCATAATCGCCATCAACTAAAATTAGTTCTGCACCAAAAGATTGTATTTGAATTCTTTTTGCTTCAGGAATTTTTTCAGGCACAAAAACAATTGATCTCAAACCTAGTCTTGCACAAATGCCTGCTAATGATGAACCTGCATTTCCGGTTGATGCAGTTGATATTAAATCTAATCCAAGTTCTATTGCTTTTAATGCTACGACTGATGATGCCCTGTCTTTAAATGATAAAGTTGGGTTTCTTGTATCGTCCAGTATTGATATTGTTTGATTGTCAAATTTTTCTACCAAATGAATGTCATTTGGTAAAGAAATTTTTTTCAGCTTATTGCATATTTTTTTTATCCGTTCATTCTGAAAATCTATTGGCCATAAATAATTATAAAGCCAAAATTTTCCTGCAGGTATTTTTAAGAATTCTTCTTTATTAATTTTTCTTTTTATTGATTCATAATCATACTCAATTAATAAAATTCCTTTTAGTGGATTATTTTTTTTTATGACACCACAAGTTGGGCAAAGATAAATTAAATTACTTTCCACATCATCTTTAGAATATGATTTTCCACAATCAAAACATTTGTAAAAATAATTATTCATTCTGTATCTCAAGTCTCTATAAACTTTTGTAAGAAAAAAACAAAACGAATTTCTTACTAATTAAACAATAGCTACATAGTTAAGCCCATAATTGCTTTTGCAGTGTGAAGACGATTTTCAGCTTCATCAAAAACAATAGAAATATTTGGATCATCAAGAATTTCATCAGTAACTTCATTTCCTCGGTCAGCAGGAAGTGCATGCATTAGTTTAACATTCTTATCTGCAAGTTTAATTTTCTTTTCGTCGCAAATCCAATTTTTATATTTCTCTAAATTTCTTTTCATTTCTTTTTTGCATTCATCTTCATTTTGCAAATAATTATCTATGTCATAAAAACCAAAGCCACCCCAATTTTTAGGAATTACAATTTGCGCCCCTTCAAAAGCTTCGTTCATATCATTTGTAAATTTTAAACTTCCGCCGCCAGCTTCTGCATTTAACTTTGCTTTTTCAACTATTTCTTTACTTAATGGAAATTCTTTTGGATGTGCAACAGTAACATCTATGCCATAACGTGGAAAAAGTAAAATTTGTGTTTGTGGAACACTTAATGGCTTTGAATGTGTTGTTGCATAAGCCCAAGAGATTGTAACTTTTAGACCTTTTGTGTTTCTTCCAAATTTTTCAAAGATTGTCATTAAATCTGCTAAACCTTGAAATGGATGATAAACATCATCTTGCAATGACATTACAGGTTTAGTTGAATATTGAGCTAATTCATCAAGATATTTTTTTCCAATACCATAAAAACAATTACGACATGCGATTCCGTGTCCCATTCTACTTAAAATTATTGCTGTGTCTTTTGCAACTTCGCCATGTGTAATTTGCATTTTATCTGGAGTCAAATCGTGAGCATGTCCACCAAGTTGAGTCATACCCGCTTCCATCGAATTTCTTGTTCTTGTTGATTGTTCAAAAAACATCATGAACAATGTTTTATGTGGAAGCCATAATGTTGGTTCTTCTTTGTAAAATTTTTCCTTCAATTCGAATGAAGTATCAAAAACGAAATCGAGTTCTTCTTTTGTCCAATTATCTTCTGTTAAAAAATGTTTTCCTTTGAAGTGTGATTTTTCCATTTTAATCTCCTGTCAATAATAATCATCATATTGAAATTATTTTGTTAATTCAAAAGGAAAGATTGAATAATATTTTGTTGCTTTATATAAATCTTCAAGTATGAGCTCCTCTTTAGATGAATGAGATAATTCTTCTTTACCTGGTGCAAAACCAATAGTTGGAATTCCAAAATGACCAGCAGTAGAAACACCATTTGTTGAAAAACTCCAAACACCAGTTTTAGCTTTACCAATTGAAATTTTTGAAGCTTTCATTGCAGCATTTACCAAAGGATGATTTTCATCGTAAAACCATGTTGGGAAATATGCTTCAG
>CAZVBT010000382.1:0-3008 GCA_964625385.1 uncultured Melioribacter sp.
CCCAGATTCTGGTTTAAATTAAAAAATCATAGTTCTTAAGTTTTAGTTTATCCAATTTCCACACATAGTTTCTTCTACCGGTTTTTTGTTTAAATTTTATTGAATGGTTTCAAGAATTAATTATTATTATAGCATGGTTTACTGTTTATTTTATGAAGGATTTCATCCCTCCTCCTCTGTTTTTTTTATTTTTTTTATTTCTACTTCAAAATATTTATTTTTTTTTTTTTTTGTCAAGTGAAAAATAAAAATTAAATTTTTTTTGTTAACTGATCATGATTCATCAAGCCATTATTTATTAGTTACAATTGTCATTGCGATCCCGACATATTTTGGAGAAATAATCCTAAATGATGAAATAGATTGCTTCACTCACTTCGTTCGTTCGCAATGACTTGTTGAAAATTTTTATCTGTGTAATTCTGTTTTGTTCGTGTCGTCAGTGTTCTATTCCTTTATAAGCAAAATTAAAACACAATTACACACCTGTTCAATATTAGCCAATCTGTTTTTTACCAAATAAGAAAGAAACTTGATTTATAAAAGTTTTTCAATGGCATAACAATTGGAATTTAACTACATATAAAAAATGAGATTGAAAATGGCTGAAGAGCAAGAAAAACAAGTTGAAAACACCAGTGGAAAAAAATCTGGTTTTAATATTAAAGTGTTAATTATTGGAATTCCATTATTTATTATACAGCTTGTTGCAGTTTATTTCATTACTGCAAATTTTCTTTTAAGCAAAATGCAATCAAGCTCGCATCAAGAAAAAGCTAAAACCGAAGAAGTTGAAGGTGAAACTTCCAAGGATAGCAAATCTGAAACTTCAGAAGGTGAAAACAAAAAAACTGAATTTGGTAAGTTTGTTTATGTAGTGGATGATTTAATAATTAATCCAGCAAATACAGATGGGAAAAGATTATTGCTTTCATCGTTGGGATTTGATGTTGCTTCAAAAGAAAATGAAGAAGAATTAAAAGCGAAAGATGTTTTATTGAAAGATGCAATAATTTCTGTAATGAGCAGTAAAAATTTACCTCAACTAGCAAATATGGCTTATCGAGATACATTAAGAATGGAAATTACAAGCAAGATTCAGCAATTGATGCCTAAAGTTAAAATCAACACTATTTATTTCAGTAAATATATTTTACAATAATTATGGCAGAAATACTTTCACAACAAGAAATTGATGCGCTGCTTAATAACATTAAAAGCGGTGCAGAACAAAAGATAGAATCTTCGAGCGAGAAAGAAGCAATTCTTTATGATTTTAGATTACCAAACAGAATCTCGAAGAATCAATTACGTGTTCTAAGAAGTATTTTTGAAAACTTTGCGGAAAGCTTTAGTTCTTTTCTTGTTACAAAATTGCAAACAGTAGTTAATATTAATGTAACTTCTGTTGATCAAATTTACTATTCTGAATATGTTCTCTCTGTTGCAAATCCTGCTTGTTTATTTACATTTCAAATTAAAGATACGGATGTAAAAGGAATTCTCGAATTAAACAACGATCTTGCTCTTTCATTAGTGGATAAATTACTTGGTGGTAATGGATTAGGAACAAAGCAAACTAAAATTATAACCCCTATTGAACAAAAAGTTTTGAATGTTGTTGTTGAACGTGTAATGCAAGATTTAGAAAAAGCATGGCAAACAATTGATAACATGGAATTTGAAGTTGAAAGATTTGAACCAGATATCGACTTTGCCCAAATAACATCTCAAAGTGAATCTGTACTTTTGATCTCATTTGAAATATTAATTGGTGAACAATCATATTTGATGAACATTTGTTTTGCAACTTTTGCATTTGACAATATACTTGCAAGATTATCTTCACAAAAGCTTTCATCAATTCGTGCAGTAAAACATTTTGGTAAAACTGCACGTGAAGTAGTTTCTCAAAATTTATCTGTAGTTGCTCTTCCAATTCAAGTTGAACTTGGAACAACTAAACTTTCAATCAAAGAAATCATGGAAATGGAAATAGGAGATATAATTCGTCTTGATACAAAATTAAGCGATGATCAAAAAGTAAGAACAGGAAAACACATTTTGTTTTTAGGCAGAATAGGTGTTTCAAATAATAAAAAAGCAATTAAAGTCACAAAAAAATTATTAGAAGAAAAATAAATCTTTTAGAGGTTGCAAATGGATAATAATGAATTAAATATGAATGAAAATGAATCTTTAGAAAAAACTCTTGGTTCTATGGCGCAGTTTGAAGAGTTTGACGATTCCGCTGTCCAAACATCGGGAATTTACAATGATAAACTGCACTTTCTTAAGGATTTGCCAATGAATATTTACATTGAACTTGGTAGAACACAAATGCAAATAAAAGATATTCTTGAACTTGAACGTGGTTATGTAATTGAATTAGATAAACTTGCAAGTGAACCAGTAGATGTTTTTGTAAACAATAAAAAAATTGCAGAAGGAGAAGTCGTTGTTATAGATAAACATTTTGGAATTAGAATTACAAATCTTGTTGACCCAGCAAACAGAGTAAAGGATATTTTATAATGTCATTTTTAGATATAATAAAATCTTTAATACCATTAATAACAATCATAATATTACTTTTTGGAGTTTTAGTCTTAGTTCGCAGATATTCATTTTCTCTCTCGGGTAAAAAATTCCATAACCTTCATGTTGAAATTCTGCATAATCAAATGATTATTCCTAAAAAATATTTATCACTTGTAAGAGTAAAAGACAAAGTATTTGCTCTTGGCATAAGTGAAAACAATATTACATTAATAAAAGAATTTGATTACGATGAAAATTTTGAAAATGAATTTGATGGAAAGGAATTAAAACCAAACTTTGTTGACTTACTAAAACAAAACTTGGGAATGAAATGAATGCAAAAAAAATTTCATTACTCACAATAGTTTTGTTTTTATTTGTAGGTTCAAATCTTTTAGCTCAGCAAACAACAAATACAATTCCATTCCCTAAAATAAACTTAGACGTTGGCACAGCACAAAATGGAA
>CAZVBT010000383.1:0-11064 GCA_964625385.1 uncultured Melioribacter sp.
TGATTTTTTTTGTCGGAATGGAATATAAGGTAAATCTTGCCTTGAATATTTAAAGTATTGCAATCTCGCAGTTGAATCTTTCGCACTTGCTTCAATTCTTGCAAGTGAATCTTGCTTAACTTTTAGTTTTAATGAATCAGCTTTTGAGAGCTTTACTTTTATTGTATCATCGGGAGTTTTTTTATCATCAAGAGAATCAGGGATTAGATTATAATCTTTAAATTTTAGAGTTGCTGTTGTTTGAATTGTTTCGTTTTTGTATTTAAAGTTATAAAATTCTGATAGGTATAAAAAACCATTCTTAGCAACGATTCTATTATCGCTGCTAGAAAATATTTCAAAAACAACTAAAATTAAAATTAAGATTGGAAATAGAACTTTATTTCCTGTGCTGAAAATATTTTTATGCTTAGAAGAAATAGTAAACTCGCATTTTGTTAGTAATGGTAGAAATTAAACTTAAATTACCTCCTTAATTTTCTTTTGCAAATTTTAGCATTTTTTAATTATTAGGCAAAATTTATTTTTAATTACTTTTTCCTTACAACAATAACTTTAGAACCTTCAACTTTTTTAACAATTACATCGTTATCTTTTTCAATATAATCACCTTCAGTTATAGCATCAATTCTTTGGTTGTCAATTAAAATAGAGCCGGCTGGCCTTAAATCTGTAATTGATTTTCCAACTTTACTAACTAAATTTTCTATTTCAGGTTTAGCCGAATAACCAGATTTTGATTTTAAATTTTCATTTAGAATCAGTTTGTTAAATGTTTGAGATTTAGGCAGAAACTTCCAAATGAAATAAATAACTATTGCAGTTAAAACAAAAGTAGAAGCTAATTGAATAATAGCAATAGAAATTGCATTTGTGGTTGCAATATCGATATCAGTTATTAAACCAAAAAATAGTGCGGCAATCATTAGTATTATTCCTAAAATGCCAGTTACTCCAAAGCCAGGAATTACAAATATTTCAATTATTAAAAGTATTACACCAACAATAAATAAAATAATTTCCCATATAGTTGCTAATTCTAAAATATAACTTGTTCCAAAGAATAAGGTTAAAGCAATTAGTCCTGCTGTTCCCGCAAGTCCCCAACCAGGTGTTTTAATTTCTGTAAACAAACCGATGAGACCAATCATAATTAATAAAGAAGAAACAATTGGATTGCTTATAAATCTTACAACATCTTCCGCCCAATTGGAAGAAATAGTTTTTGATTCAGCATAAGCAAATCCAAAATAATTTTTAACTTCTTGAATTGAATTTAAAATTGCATCTGCCATTTTGAATTTAAGAGCTTCTTCTGCAGTTAAAGTTACAAGCTTTGTGCTGTCATCTTTCAAATCTGGAATAACAATACTTTCATCAACCATTGCTTGTGCAATGTCAGTTCTTCTACCATTTTTTTCAGCAGTTGCTCTCATTTCTGAACGCATATACGATTGATATTTTTCAGCTTGTTTTTTCCCTTCTTGGTCCACAACTGTTGAAGCTCCCATTGAAGCACCAGGGACCATAATAATTTTTTCGCATGATAAAGCTATCAACGCACCAGCAGAAATTGCTCGTTTATCTATAAAAGCTATTGTTTTTACTTTACTATTCAAAATTGCATCTTTAATTTGTGCTGCAGCATCAACCCTTCCTCCAAAAGTATTAATTCTAAAAATTATTGCATCAGCTCTATTTTCTTCGGCTTCTTTTACAACTCTTTTTACATAAGGCGCTATACCAAGATCAATTTCTCCTTCAATGTTACCAATATAAATTACTTGAGAGAATATCTCGCTTGATAAAATAAATGCAACCCAAACTAATATTAAATATTTTTTCATGTTTCCCTCACTTTGAGAGATTATTTTTTAATTGTGTAATTCATGATCTTGTAAATAAACTTGGCAATAAAATAATTTGAATTACTTCTTTTTTTTGGTTTAACTCCATTTATATCAACGCCAATTATGTTTTTATCTTGACCAATTATTTTGAATAAATATATCAAATCATTCCAGCTTAAACCTGAAGGTTCAGGTTCAGAAATGTTATCAAAAAATTGTGGTTCAAAAACATTTAAATTGAGTAAAATGAAAACATTTTCATTTAAATTTCTAGTTACAATTTCTTGCCAATCTTGCCCAATCATTCCTAAATTTAAATCACAAGCATAAATTTGCTTAACTAAGTTTTGTGTTTTAAATATTTCTTCATCTTTACTTAGAGAACGTATCCCAATTTGTAGTACATCAAAATTATTTTCGACTAAAATTCTTATAACATTATCCTGATTTTGTGATGACTTATTTTTCATTCTTGCCTTTGCATCCAGATGAAGAAAAGTAAATTCATTATAATATCTTTTGAGCAAATCAGAAAGAAAAATTATTGTATTAATATCATTAGATAAGGTAAATAATTTCTTGTTTTTTACAATGTTTGAAAATTTGTTAATCGCAAAACTATCTTGATTTGAATTAGCATAAACTTTTAATTGATTTAGTGAACATATTCCAACTTCATAGCAAAGTTCACGATTCATTTCTTCATCATATTTTTCAAGTTTTTTTGAAGCTTCATAAATTAATTTAGATGGATGGACTTCGTGTTTATTTTTATTATCAAAATATTCTAAAGGAATGATAATTATTTTAGAATTTTCAATGGATGAATATTTTTCATCAAGATGCAAGAAATTATTTTTTTTATCCAAAATTTTCATAGTTTAATTAATTTATGTCACTCCAAATTCAAACTAGGAGTGACAAACAGTAAATCATTTTACAATAGAAGTAATTGCACTTCTTTCAAATTTAATTTTCACATTATTGCCAACATCAATTAAAACTGTTTTATCTTCAATTCCGGCAACAGTACCATGAATTCCTCCTGTCATAATAACTTTATCACCTTTTTGAAGAGAGTCTAACATTTTTTGATGTTCTTTTTGTCTTTTTTGTTGAGGACGAATAATCATAAAATAGAAAATTGCGAAGATTGCACCGAACATTATTAAAGTGCTAATCATACCGCCACCTCCACCTTGTCCATCTGGAGGTGGTGCCATTGCTAATAAGAAATCCATTTAGTTCTCCTTTTTTGTTTGTAAGTTAATTGAAATTATTTTAATAAAATTATTTTTCCACTCGGTAAATGTACCATCTTCAATTCTTTTTCTAGCTTCTCTTACTAAATTTAAATAAAAAGTTAAATTATGAATAGTTGCTAATTCTAATGCAAGAATTTCTTTTGCATTAAATAAATGACGCAAATATGATTTAGTAAAATTTTTGCAAGTATAGCAATTACAATTTGGATCGAGTGGTGTAAAGTCATCTTTGTACGCTGTATTTCTCATTGAAACAATTCCAAGTGATGTGAAAAGATAAGCATTTCTTGCATTTCTTGTTGGCATAACACAATCGAACATATCAACTCCACGGGCAATTGCTTCAAGTATATTTTCTGGTCTTCCAACACCCATTAAATATCTTGGTTTGTTTTCAGGGATAAAATCAGTTGTGAAATCAACAATCTCATACATTTCTTCGGTTGGTTCACCAACTGCTAAACCACCAATTGAATAACCGTCAAAATCTAATTTAACTAAATCTTTTGCAGAGCTTTCTCTCAATTCTTTAAAAACACTTCCTTGAATTATTCCAAATAAATATTGTTCATGACCATATAAAGGTTTTGTTTCTTCAAATGCTTTTTTATTTAATGCCGCCCATTGAGAAGTTAATTCTTTAGATTTTTTTGCATAGTTAAAATCGCAAGGATATGGTGTACATTCATCAAGCGGCATTATAATATCGGAGCCAATACTACGTTGAATTTCAATTACTTTTTGTGGTGTAAAATAATGCATTGAACCATCAAGATGTGATTTAAACTGAACTCCATCTTTTTTAATTTTTCTCAATTCGGATAAGGAATAAATTTGGAATCCACCACTATCTGTTAAAATTGGTTTATTCCAATTCATGAACTTGTGAAGACCACCAGCTTTTTCTAATATTTCAGTTCCTGGACGTAGATATAAATGGTATGTATTAGATAAAATTATTTCAGCAATAATTTCATTTTCTAATACTCTTTGAGTAATTGCTTTAACAGTACCTTGCGTTCCAACAGGCATAAATATAGGTGTTTGAATTGTTCCATGAGAAGTGATAATTTCTCCAATTCTTGCTTTCGATTTAGTATCAGTTTTAATTAATGTAAATTTCAATTGGCTTAAATTTTTTATGCAAAGATAAATAAAAATAGAAATGCTTGATAAATTATTTAACCGCGCTCAACTTCACCTTCCCATTCAATAATACCATTACGAAGATTAAAAATTTTTTCGAAACCATTTTTTTGCAATTCTTGACAAGCTGCCAAACTTCTTACACCACTTCTACAATAAACAAAATATGTTTTTGATTTATCTAAATTTAGAATTTTGTCAAAGAAATTTAATTCATAAATATCTATTAAAATGGAATTTGGAATTCTTAACATTTTATATTCTTCCAAAGTTCTTACATCAATTAATACAGCATCTTTTTCATTTTTTATTTTCTCTTCAAATGAAAAGCTATCGAGACTTAATATATTTTCATCTGTGTAAAATGAATCCATAATTAACTTTTTAATATGTTTGAATTTTTTTTAACTTAATTAAATTAATTTTTGTTTTATCTGATCTTAAGATTAAAAATTGATAATCATCAATTTTGAAAGATTCCCCTCTAAGAGGTATTCTTCCAATCTTGAACATGATATAACCTGCAATTGTCTCATAGTCACCTTCAGGGATTTTCAAATCATATTCATCATTCAACGCATCAATTTCAACTTTACCATTTAAGATAAAAGAACCATCGTTTGATTTTCTGATCATCATTTCTTCTGCATCATCATATTCATCTCTAATTTCACCAAAAAGTTCTTCAATCAAATCTTCTACTGTTATTAATCCAGCTGTTCCACCAAATTCATCAACAACAACAGCAATTGAAAATTGTTTTTCTAAAAATTCATTAAGCATTTCAAGACTTTTTTTAGTCTCAGGGACAAACAAAACTTCTCTTATAATTGTTTTCCAATCTTCAGGCTTTTTAAAGATATCCTTAGTAAAAAGCCAACCTTTAATGTTATCAAGATTTTCTTCATAAACTAAAATTTTAGAATAACCAGATTTAATAAATGTATCAATTACTTCTTCCATTGAGCTTTCGATATCAACTCCAACAATTTCAGTTCTTGGTGTCATTGCTTCGTAAACTCTTTGTTCACGTATATCAATTACTTTACTTATAATTTCAGTTTGTTCCTCATCCATTTTACCTGCATCAGAGCTTTCTTCTAATAACTCCTGAATATCTTCCTTTTTTATAAAATCTAAAATACCTTTTTCACCTTCTAGATTTGATTTTGTAAGAGTAGTGGAAATTGAAGAAATAATTTTTCCGATAGGATATAAAATAAAATTTATAATTCTTAAAGGTGTAGCAGAAATTAAAACTAATATATCAGCCAGTTCACTTCCGATAAATTTTGGGAATACTTCTCCAATTAATAAAAGTAATAATGTAGAAATAATAAGTATTGTAAATTCAGAAAAGCCAAATAAATTGTATAGCAAGACAGAGCTTATTGACGCAAAAGTAATGTTTACAATATTATTTGAAATTAGAATTGATGAAAAGAATAAATCAGGATTTTTAACAAAATAATTTGCATTAATGGCTGCTAAGTTTTTTTTCCTTGCTCGAATTTCAATTTTAATTTTGTTTGAAACAATAAAAGCAATTTCTGTTGAAGAAAAAAAACCACTTAATAAAAGTAATATTATAAGAATTAAAAAATCACTAAACATAAATCTTGTGATAAATAATTAATAAAGAGACAATTACATATAGCACCAAATTAACAATCATCGGGACATCTTTAAATAAAGCATTAACAATATTTTCTCCAATATTTTTATTAATTACTAAAAACATATATCTAAAAATTCCAAAGACAACAAATAAAGTTGTTATTACAAAATATTCTGTGCCAAACATGATAATAGTTCTATCTGCAACAGAATAAAGTGCATAACTAATAATAACTCCTGAAGCTGTTATAGCAGAAACTTGATCAACAAAATTAATGGAGTAATCTTCAAGAACTGTTCTTTGATTTCGAGTTTCGGATATTGATGATAATTCTGCCCGTCTTTTCATTACAGCCAAAAATAATGAAAGGAACAAAGTTGTTAATATTAACCAACTTGATATATAAACAGAAATAGTAATAGCTCCTCCAACAATTCTTAACATAAAACCAATAGCAATACAAAAAATATCGACAATTACTATTTCCTTTAATATTCTTGAATAAAAATAATTAACAATTATATATCCAATGATTATAAAAGTGAAAAAATAATTTTTTGATATTAGCAGTAGTGGAATTAAAACAAGAAAAATTATCAATGCAAAAATCATTGCTGTATTTTTTGAAATTATTCCACTTGCAATCGGTCTATTTTTTTTAGTTGGATGATAAGAATCTTTTTCAGCATCAAAGATGTCATTAACCACATAAACAAAACTTGCCGCTAATGAGAAAGAGAAGAATGCAATTAAAGAAGAGATGAAATAATCTTTCTCGAACAAATGTTTAGAAAATACCAAAGGGACAAAAACAAAAATATTTTTAAACCAATTTGTTATTCTTAATAATTTTATAAAGTATATCATTTCAAAAGATCACAGATTCTTCATAAACACCAAAATGTTTTTTTAATTCAGTAACCATTTCGCCAAGCGTAACATAATTTTTTGCAGCATTAATAAGTGGTGGCATAATATTTTTATTATCAACAACTGCCTGTGTAATTTCCTTTAAGGAATTTTCTACAGCTTGTTGATTTCTGCTTTGACGTAAATCAGCTAATCTTTTCTTTTGTTTAAGTTCAACTTCAGGTGAGATTTGCAAAATTGGAATATCAATCTTTTCATTCTCTTCAACAAAATCGTTAACACCAACTATAATTTTTTCTTTTCTTTCTAATTCTTTTTGATAACGATAAGCCGAATCAGCAATTTCTTTTTGGAAATATCCAACTTCAATTGCATTAATTACACCACCTAATGAATCAATTTCATCAAAAATTTTATTTGCTTGTTCTTCCATTTTGTTTGTTAAAGATTCAATAAAATAACTTCCACCTAACGGATCAACAGTATTAATCACACCAGTTTCGAAAGCAAGAAGTTGTTGTGTTCGCAATGCAATTTTAACAGCTTTTTCACTTGGTAAAGCTAAAGTTTCATCCATAGAATTTGTATGAAGTGATTGTGTACCGCCAAAGACAGCAGCCAAAGCCTGAAAAGCAGTTCTAACAATATTATTTTCTGGTTGCTGTGCTGTTAATGTGCAACCGGCTGTTTGTGTATGAAATCTTAACCACCATGAACGTGGATTTTTTGCACCATATTTTTCTTTCATTCTTTTAGCATAAATTCTTCGTGCGGCTCGAAACTTTGCAATCTCTTCAAAAAAATCTAAATGTGAATTAAAGAAAAATGAAATTCTTGGTGCAAAAGAATCTATATCCATTCCTCTTTCTAAACATGCTTCAATATATGCAAAACCATCGGCAAGTGTGTAAGCTAATTCTTGAACTGCGGTAGATCCAGCTTCACGAATATGATAACCACTAACTGAAACTGGATTCCATTGTGGAACTTCGTTTGTTGTAAATTCAATCATATCAGTAATAATTCTCATTGAAGGTCTTGGTGGAAAGATATATTCTTTTTGAGCAATGTATTCTTTCAAAATATCATTTTGTAAAGTGCCTCTCAATTTATCAAAAGTTACACCTTGCTTTTGTGCAACAGCAAGATAAAAAGCAAAAATCATCGCAGCAGGTGAATTAATTGTCATTGATGTAGAAACCTGATCAAGAGGAATTCCATCAAAAAGAATTTCCATATCTTCAAGAGTAGAAATAGCAACACCGCAAATACCAACTTCACCTTTACTCATCTCGGCATCAGAATCCCAACCCATTAAAGTTGGAAGATCAAATGCAACAGATAAACCAGTTTGACCATTAGCAAGTAAATATTTAAATCTTGCATTAGTATCTTCAGGTGAGCCAAAACCGGCAAATTGCCTCATTGTCCAGATTTTACCACGATAACCATTTGTGTGAATTCCACGTGTGAATGGAAATTCTCCCGGGAAATTTAGATCTCTCAAGTAATCAAAATTTACTAAATCTTCTGGAGTATAAAGTGTATTTATCGGCTCGCCAGAAACAGTGGTAAACTTCATTCCTGTTTCTTTTGTGGTTTTTAATTTTTCTTCAAATTTATTTTTTGATTTTTTGAATTCTTCCGAATTCATACTATCCTCGTTTCTTCTTAGTATTAAAAATAAAAAAGATTTATTTAAGTTCTACCAAATCTTTTATCAAATTCTTCTAATGGAATTTTAATAATAATTGGTCTTCCATGAGGGCAAACATAGGGCATTGAAGTTGCAAAAAGTTTATCGACCAAAATTCTCATTTCATTTTCGGTTAGTAAATCACCCGCTTTTATTGCTGCTTTGCAGGAATATGACTTTGCAAGATTATCTCTTACTTCAAGTTGTTTGTATTGTTGATTTTTTCTAAACTCGTGTAGAATTTCTAAAAATGTTTCTACTTCATGTTCAATTTTAACATCAGATGGAATACCAAAAATTTCAATTATATTTTTTGATTTAAATTTAATATCAAAACCAAGATTTATTAAATACTGTTCTAATTCCTTTGCTAATTGATAATCAGCTGGATCTAAAGTTAAACTCTTAGGAAAAAGCAACTGCTGCGAAAAAGGAATATTAGCTTCAAAAGATTGCAATGCTTGTTCGTACAAAATTCTTTCATGTGCAACATGTGCATCTATAATCATTAATCCACTTTTAATTTGTGAAAGAATATATTTTTTATGCAACATTACAATAAAAGGACTTTCGTCGTTTCTGTTTTGATGTTCATGATATGTTTCTTTTTCTTGTGATTCAAATGGAGTTTCAACGGGTAAATCAGGAGAATTTGTTTTGGCTAGGATATTTAATTCACCGAAAAGTTTATCAATGTCATCATCGGTAAAATGAATTTTCTTTGGTTCATTCTGTTGAATAAAATTTGGTCTGTCAGAAAAATCATTTCTTTCAATTCTATTTTGTGTAAAAGATAATTTTTCCTTTTCATTATTTATGTCTGTAAAAGTTACTGCAGGAACTAAATCATAACTACTAATAGTTTTTCGAATAACTGCATTTACAAAAGAATAAATTTCTTTTTCATCATCAAACTTAACTTCAAGTTTTGAAGGGTGAACATTAACATCAACTTTTTTAGGGTCGATGGTTAAAAACAAAACAAAGAATGGATAATCACCTTTTTCTAAAATATTTTCGAAAGCAGTATAAACAGCATGATTTATAATTCTACTATTGACAAAACGATCATTCAGAAAAAAATACTGTTCACCTTTACTTCTTTTTAAGTAATTTGGTTTAGTAACATATCCATTTAAGCTAATATATTCTGTTGGTTCATTTACTTTTAAAACAACATCTAAAATATTATCAGCAAAAATTTGCTTCATTCGTTCATCCAGAGAACATGCTTTTAAGTCAAAAATTAAATCGTCGTCGTTGTAAAACTTAAAGCTTATTTCGGGGTGACTTAAAGAAATCTTTTTAAATGTTTCAATTATATGTTTAAGTTCAGTTGAATTACTCTTTAAAAAATTTCTTCTTGCAGGAATATTGTAAAAAAGATTTCTAACCGAAATTGTTGTTCCCGCAGCTAAATTATCTTTTTCTTTTGAAATTTCTCCGCTCTCATTAATTTTAATAATCGTTCCAAGTTCATCAATATTTTGTTTTGTTCTTAATTCAAATTGTGAAACAGCAGCAATCGAAGCCAAAGCTTCACCACGAAAACCAAATGTTTTTATGGCTTCTAAATCTTCTATTGATGAAATTTTACTTGTTGCATGTCTTTGAATTGAAAGCAATGCATCTTCTTCACTCATTCCAGAACCATCATCAATAATCTGAATAAGTGATTTACCAGCATTTTTAATTACGACCTGAATATTTTTTGCCCCAGCATCTATTGAATTTTCGAGCAATTCTTTTACAACAGACTCAGGGCGATTTACAACCTCTCCAGCGGCAATTTTATTAGCAAGATTTTCAGGTAATATTTTTATTCTTTGCGGCAATTTAGTTTCTCTCAGTTTTTCTTTTCCTAATATAAGTATGAACTACAAAATCATCATAATTTTTTGTTTCTGCTAAAATCCAATTAGACTTTATTTTGGGAAAAAATTTATCACCAACAACATTCATTTTTAAAACACTTAAAATAATTTTATCAGCTTTTTTAATTGCATGTTTATAAACTTTTTCTCCACCTATTATAAAACATTTTTCAAAATTATTATGTTCACAAAATGTTAATGCTTTTTTTAATGAGTTAAATGAAATTACATTTTTATCTTCATTAAAAAATTTTCTTTTTGTTAAAACAATGTTTAGTCTTCCTTTGAGAGGTTTTTGAAGGGATTCCCAAGTAATTCTTCCCATTATTACTGGAAATCCCATTGTTGTTTTTTTGAAATGTTCTAATTCTTCTTTTCTATACCAGGGAATTTCTCCTTTACTTCCTATTACGAAATTTTTTGAAACAGCCGCTATTATAATTTTTTCCAAAGTCAATTTTCTTTGATTTAACTAAATCCATGGAGCTTTTATTCCTAAACGAGATATTTTTTCTTCGAACTCTTTTCCTTCTCTGTTTAATTTTATTTTGCCTTCATCATTTTTAATCATACCAAGTTCTATTGCTTTTTCTATTGCTTTCTCCATCTTATTTTGAATTATCAACTTCATAACTTTTACATCAAGAGCAGAAAGTTCCAAAGAATTCATTCTGTAATCTTTAAATGCTTGCCATGCAAGAGGTACCCAACGTGACACTATTTCATTTCCAATAACATTAGCATA
>CAZVBT010000384.1:0-7049 GCA_964625385.1 uncultured Melioribacter sp.
ATTAAAAATGGCGCTAAGGCAATTTTAGTTAATAAAAGAAAAGTTAAAAAATTTTATAATCTGAATTTACCCGTAATTGCCGTTGATGATACAACAATAGCTTTTGGTAATTTAGCAAATTTCTGGCGGAAAAAATTAAAAACAAAAGTAATTGCAATCACAGGAAGCAATGGAAAAACAACAACGAAAGAAATTTTATCAACATTACTTTTAGAAAAATTCAATGTTGTAAAAACTGAAGCAAATAACAATAATCATATTGGTGTTCCTTTGACAATTTTTAATGCAAATGATGAAACTGAAATTTTAATACTCGAGCAGGGAACAAATCATTTTGGAGAAATTGAATATACATCTAAAATAAGTGAACCAGATTTTGGATTAATCACGAACATTGGTGATTCTCACTTAGAATTTTTAATTAATAGAGAAGGTGTCTATAAAGAAAAATCCGCATTGTTTTTTTATACAGACAAAAATAATGGCACTGTTTTCATAAATGTTGATGACCCAATTTTGAATAATTATAAAGATGATTTCAAGAATGTTAAAACTTTTGGTTTTACTAAAGAAGCTGATTTCAAAGGTGAAGTTGTTAAAATTACTAATGAAGGTAAAACAAAAATACAAATTGATTACATCAAAAAATCTTTCACTACAGGTTTACCAATTTTAGGTGAATCGAATGCAAAAAATTTTTTATCTGCATTTGCTGTTGCTAAAACATTAGGATTGAATAATAACGAAATTCAAAGAGCTGTTAAGAAATTATCAGCACCTCATGGAAGATTAGAGATAATAAAAACAAAAAAAACATTAATCATTGATGATACATACAATGCAAGCCCAATTTCAATTGAAGCTGCATTAAATGTTTTAAAAACAATAAAGACTTATAAAAATAAAATTGCAATACTTGGTGATGTTTTTGAATTAGGTAAGAAAGCAAAAAAAATTCACAAAGAATTATCAAAATTGTTTTATGAAAATGATGAATTAACTGTTCTTACAATTGGTGAGATGATGAAATATCTTCATAAAGAATTGAAAAAGAAAAAATTAAAGACAATTCATTTTAACGAAAGAGATGAATTAAATCTTTATTTAAAGTATGAACAAGTGGAAAACTCTGTTATACTTATAAAAGGTTCACGAGGAATGAAAATGGAAGAATTCGTAAACACTTTGAAAACGAGGCTGCTATAATGTTATATTATTTATTTGATTACATTAATAAAATATTTAATCCACCAGGATTTGATGTTTTCAGATTTTTAACTTTTCGTTCTGCACTTTCTGCCATTACTGCTTTGCTAATTTCATTTTTTATTGGGACAAAGATTATTGATAGATTGAAAAATTTTCAAGTTAACCAACCTATTAGAGAAGAAGGACCAGAAACACATAAAAAGAAATATGGCACACCAACAATGGGTGGTTTAATAATTTTATTTTCGGTTATTATTCCTGTTTTACTTTGGGCAGATATAAAAAGTATTTTTATAATTTTAATTCTTTTTTCAACAATTATACTTGGTTTTGTTGGTTTTATTGATGATTATTTAAAAGTAGTTAAACAATTACCAAAAGGTTTAATTGCGCGCTACAAATTGCTTGGTCAAATATTTGTTGGATTAATAGTTGGTTCGTCTGTTTACTTTTTACCAGAATTTGCTCAGTATAATTCACAAACAACATTACCATTTTTTAAAAATTTGAATTGGGATTTTGGAATTCTCTTTATACCATGGGTTGTTTTCATAATTACTGCAACTTCGAATGCTGTTAATTTAACAGATGGTTTAGATGGTTTAGCAATTGGAACTATTATTATTGTAATGATTGCTCTTGCAATTATTTCATATGTAACTGGTAATGTTATCTATGCAGATTATCTAAATATTATTTATTTACCCGGAAGTGGTGAACTTACAGTTTTTATAGCTGCACTAATCGGTGCAGGTTTAGGCTTCCTTTGGTACAATTCATATCCAGCACAAATTTTTATGGGTGATACAGGTTCACTTGCACTTGGCGGTGCTTTTGGTGTTATGATGATTATGTTGAAAAAAGATTTATTAATTCCAATTCTTGGTGGAATATTTTTCATTGAAACACTTTCGGTTATAATTCAAAGATTGTATTTCAAATACACAAAGAAAAAATATGGTGAAGGTAAAAGAATTTTTTTAATGGCTCCAATTCATCACCACTTTGAAAAACTTGGTTGGGATGAACCAAAAATTGTAATTCGTTTTTACATCATAACAATAATACTTGCAATAATAAGTTTAACTTCATTTAAGATAAGATAATGAATATCGAAGGAAAGAAAATAACAATAATTGGTGCAGAAAAAAGTGGAATTGCTGCAGCCCGACTTGCTAATAAATTAAATGCTGTTCCTTTTGTTAGTGATAGCAGCTCTGAAGATAAATTAGTAAATGCAAAACAAATTTTCGAAAATGAAAATATTAGTTATGAATTTGGGTTTCATTCAGATAAAGTTTTTGATTGCGATTTTATTGTTACTAGTCCAGGAGTTCCAACAAATTCTGATGTGCTTTCAAAAGCAGCTTTAAAAGGAATTAAAATTTATAGTGAAATTGAATTTGCTTCATGGTTTTGTAATGCAAGAGTTATTTCAATTACTGGAACTAATGGGAAAACAACAACAACTACTTTGATGAATTATACACTAAATAATTGTGGTTTCAAATCTGTTGCTGCTGGAAATATTGGAAAACCTTTTTCCGAAATAGTTCTTGATTTAACTGAAGATGATTTTGTTGTTCTTGAAACTTCAAGTTTTCAATTAGACTTTATAGAAAATTTTAAACCACTCTTTTCAATTATATTAAATATAACGCCTGATCATTTAGATAGATATGAAAATGATTTTTCAAAATATATTGCATCAAAAATAAATATTACTAAAAATCAAAATGAAGATGATTTTTTTATTTACAATGCTGATGACATTAATACAATTGCAACAATGAAAAATTCGAAAGTTCAAAAAATTGGTTTTTCAATTAAGAAAGAAATTCCTGTCGGAGCTTTTTATAAAAACAACGATTTGAATTTTGCATGGTATGGTAAAGTATCAAAAGTTGCTTCAGCAATTGATTTATTTATTAAAGGTGAACATAATATTGCTAACGCTTTACCAGTTTTAGCAATTTCAAAATTATTAAACATACCAAATCAAAAAATCAAAGAATCATTTTCATTATTTAAAGGTGTTGAACACAGAATTGAATTTGTTCGTGAATTAAATGGAGTTGAATATTATAATGATTCAAAAGCAACGAATGTAGATAGTGTTGTAGTTGCTTTAAAAAGTTTTTCAAAACCTATTTATTTAATTCTTGGTGGAAAAGATAAAGGTAATAATTATGATGATATTAAAGATTTAGTAAAAGAACATGTCGCAAAAATTTATGCTATTGGGTCATCAGCACAAAAAGTTTACGATTATTTTCATTCCATTGTTGAAACAGAAATTAAAAATACATTAGAAGAATGCGTTGCAGCTGCTAGAAAAGAAGCCAAGCAAAATTCTGTTGTTTTGCTTTCACCCGCTTGTGCAAGTTTTGACATGTTTAATAATTATGAACATCGTGGAAAAGTTTTTAAAGAAGCAGTGAAGAACTTAATATGAACCTTTGGTTAAAAATATTATTCCTTATAGTAGTTATTTTAATATTGCTTGGTGCAATTATGGTTTTCACAGCAAGTGGTACAGTAAGTTTTTACAAATTTAATTCTGATTATTATAGAATGTTCCTTTCACATATTTTAAAGATTGGTATAGCAATATTTGCAATGTATTTAGGTGCAAAATTTCCATATGAAAATTATAAAAAGATTTCAAAATTGGCTTTACTTACAATTATTATAGTTCTAATAGCTACACTCGTTTTTGCTCCAAAAGTTAAAGGCGCTCAAAGATGGTTTTTATTTTTTCAACCATCTGAAGTTGCAAAAGTAATTTTGTTAATTCATATCAGTAATATGATTGAAAAATTTGGTGATAGATTAAAAAGTTTTAAAGAAGGTTTTATTTATCCATTGATTTGGATTACAATTGTTGCAGGGTTAGTAATCGCACAACCAAATGTAAGTACAAGTATAATTATTGTTTTAACTTCATTTACGGTTTTATTTGTTGCTGGTGCACAGTGGAGACATATTGTAGGAATATTTTCAAGCGCTGGTGTCGTAGTTGGCTCGCTATCATTAATATTAAAACACTCTCGTGAAAGGATTTTAACTTATTTAAATAGTTTAATTAATGGAACAGATATAAATATTCAAGTAACACAAGCTAAAATTGCTTTGGGTAGTGGTGGATTACTTGGTGTTGGTCCTGGACATAGTCGTCAAAGCGATTTATTTCTTCCTGAATCTTATGCTGATTTTATTTTTTCAATACTTGGTGAAGAACTCGGTTTTTTAGGAACGGTTGGTGTCCTTCTTTTATACTTCTTTTTATTTCTTGTTTGTATGGTGGTTGCAAAAAAAGCTCAAGATAAATTTGGACAATTAATTGTAATCGGACTTGGCTTTAACATAATCATTACTGGCTTTATAAATGCTGCTGTTGTTACTGGATTATTACCAACAACTGGAATAACTCTTCCTTTTATTAGTTACGGTGGAACATCAATTATATTATTTGCTTTTTCAATTGGTGTGATAATTAACATTGGAAGACAAACTGTTAAAACTCAAGAATTAAAAGTGGCTCAGGTTTGATGAAAAGTAAAACTATATATCGTTTTATATTAGCTGGTGGTGGAACTGGTGGTCATCTTTATCCAGCTCTTGCTGTTGCACAACAAATTCGAGAATTAAAACCTGAATCAGAAATTTTATTCGTTGGTGCTGAAAATAAAATTGAAGAAAAAGTTATACCTGAATATAATTTTGACTTTAAAGCAATTTGGATTAGTGGCTTCACAAGAAGGTTAACTTTTAGCAATCTTTTATTTCCAGTAAAACTTGTTGTTTCAATGATTCAATCTTTATTAATTGTAATAAAATTTAAACCACGAGTTGCAATTGGAAGTGGAGCTTATGTTTCTGGTCCAGTTATTTGGGCATCTTCAATAATTGGTAGCAAAATTGTTTTATTAGAACAAAATAGCTATCCCGGTATTGCAAATCGGTTGCTTGAAAAGAAAGCAAATGAAATTCATATAGCTTTTGAAGAATCAAAAAAATATTTCAGGGAAAAATCTAAATTAATTTTAAGTGGTAACCCGATAAGAATTAATCTTAAGCTTATTGATAAAATTGAAGCTAGAAGAACTTATGGACTTGATGATTTTAAAAAAACAATATTAATAATCGGTGGAAGTGGTGGTGCAAAAACATTAAATCACGCTATTGCAAAATCTTTAGATAAACTTATACAAAACGATATTCAAGTGCTGTGGCAAACTGGTAAAATTTATTTTCAAGAATTTAAAAAATATTCTCAAAAAAATGTGAAAGTAATGGAATATTTAAGTGATATGAGTTCTGCCTATTCAGCTTGCGATTTAGTGATCGCACGTGCAGGGGCAACTACTATTGCAGAAGTTTCTTTACTTGGTTTACCAGTTGTTTTTGTTCCATCTTCTAATGTTGCCGCAAATCATCAATATAAAAATGCTAAATCTTTAGTTGATGAAAATGCAGCTGAATTAATTGAAGATGATAAAATTGAAGAAAAATTTTATGAAACTGTTTTAAGTCTGTTCAATAACCCAAATAGATTAAATGAAATTAGTATTAACATAAAAAAATTATCTAAACCTGATGCAGCATTAAACATAGCTAAAAGTTTAATACAACTATCGGAGACTTTATAAGTGAAAACATATACTCTTTCAATATTAGTTAGATTTTCAATTCCATCGTGGATTTATTTTTCAATAACGTTGGGAATTTTATTGAAAATGTTTCTTACTTATTTAGTAGGTGTTTATCTGCTTCAAACGATCTTAATAAATAATTACTTTCAAAATTTAATGGTTTCTTAATTATGATGATGAAAACTATAAAAAACATCCACTTTGTTGGTATTGGTGGAATTGGAATGAGTGGAATGGCTGAAGTTTTATTAAGCCAAGGTTTTAATGTTAGCGGTTCTGATTTGCACAAAACTGAAGTAACAGAAAGATTAGAAAAAATTGGAATAAAAGTTTTTGAAGGGCATTCTGCTACAAATATTTCAAATGCCGATGTTGTTGTTTACTCGTCGGCTGTCAATTTAGAAAATCCAGAAGTTAAAGAAGCTCTCGCAAGAAAAATTCCAGTTATTAAACGTGCTGAAATGCTTGCTGAATTAATGCGAATGAAATATGGAATTGGTATTGCAGGAACTCATGGAAAAACAACAACAACTTCTATGGTTGGCTTAGTTTTAACTGAAGCTCAAATTGATCCTACAATTATTGTTGGCGGAAAATTAAGTGGACTTGGTGGAACAAATGCAAGATTAGGAAAAGGAGAATTTATAGTGGTAGAAGCTGATGAATTTGATAGAACCTTTTTGAAATTAACACCAACTATAGCAGCATTAACAACATTAGAAAAAGAGCATCTTGATACTTATAAAGATTTGGATGATATCAAATCTGCGTTCATAGAATTTGCAAACAAAGTTCCTTTTTTTGGTTTCGTAGTTTTATGTCTTGATGAACCAGCTTTGCAAGATATTATTCCAAATATTAATAAAAAGATTTTTACTTATGGAATTTCCCCACAAGCAGATATCCGTGCTGTAAATATTACTCACTCTGAAAATCATTCTGAGTTCGAAGTTATATATCAAGGAGAAAAACTTGGTAAAATAAAACTCAATATTCCCGGTTTGCACAATGTAAAAAACTCTTTAGTTGCTGTAACAATTGCAAAACAAATGGGTGTTGATTTTTCTGTTATTCAAAAATCATTAGAATCATTCACAGGTGTTTACAGAAGATTCGAAAAGAAATATGATAAAGAAGTTATGGTCATTGATGATTATGGACATCATCCAACAGAAATTAATGTAA
>CAZVBT010000385.1:0-21554 GCA_964625385.1 uncultured Melioribacter sp.
TTAAAACAATTAAGTGATGCTAAAAAAGACAAAGGAAAAAATAGTAAAGCAGTTTTTGATAAAGCACTAAAAGCACTTGAAATGTCTCAATATTATGAAGATGCAGTTGAACTGAGTAAGAAGTTAACTGAATGGAGTTCATCTTTACCAACAAGTGGCAAAAGATTTATGATTTGTAGCGGTGGTGGTCCTGGCATTATGGAAGCAGCAAACAAAGGTGCTTATCTTGCTGGCGGACATTCAATCGGTTTAAATATTAGTATTCCATTTGAACAGTTTGTTAATAAATATGTTGATCCTAATCTTGCATTTGAATTTCATTATTTCTTTATGAGAAAATACTGGTTTATGTATTTAGCTAAAGCTTTGATTGCTTTTCCCGGTGGATTTGGCACTATGGATGAAATGAAGGAAGTTTTAACTTTGATTCAAACTAAAAAAGTTACTAAACCAATTAAAATTGTTCTTTACGGTGAAAGTTATTGGCGTGAAATTCTGAACTTCGACGCATTAATTGAACATGGAATGATTAGTAAAAATGATTTGAAACTTTTCGAGTTTGCTAGTTCTGTTGATTCAGCTTTTGAAAAAGTTACCACCTATTTACAAAAACATTATTTATCACCGAAAAAGAAAAAGTAATTACATGCCTGCCGGGTTTAATATTTCTGCTGGAATATTAAACTCCGGAAAATCCTCTTTGATCTTTTCCAGATAAATTTTTGCCCTATCAATTTTATTAAAATGAATTTCATAAGAGGCACGATAAACTAACATTGTTGCAGCTGTTGTTCTTATAAATTCAATGTATTTATTGTTTTCTTTTGGAAATCTCAATTCAAAATTTGGCAATGGTGCTTCAACATAATTTTTATTCCTTACAACTTTAAATAGAAAATTAAAAGGAACTAATGAGTAATCTTGTGGCAGATTAAATTCACCTCTTTGCATTTCATTTTGAACCAGCTCTAATCCTAAATAGCAATTCCCTTCATCAATATTTTTTATAATTAAGTTTTTCA
This sequence comes from uncultured Melioribacter sp., assembly GCA_964625385.1. Classification (GTDB taxonomy): domain Bacteria; phylum Bacteroidota; class Ignavibacteria; order Ignavibacteriales; family Melioribacteraceae; genus Stygiobacter. Next base: position 1,023 of record CAZVBT010000385.1, read on the forward strand.
TTACATCTTGATAATTTTGCTCGAGAATATTCACATTAAAATTTTCGTTTCTTTCAAATGGCTTAACTGCTTCAATAAAATTTTCAGCTTCGTTTTTTATTTTGTTATAAACATCTGGATGGTTTCTTCTCAATTGATTGTAATACCAAGAGCGACGTAATAATTCTTTATCAATCACTGCAACATCTTTCCTGAAATTTTCTACATTTTGAAAATAATACGAAGCCGAAATAAAATAATCCCACTGATATGAAAGTATAATAGAATTTTTTTCAACACCATTTAAAATAGTTTTTGTATAGTCTTCAAATATGTAAATATCACTTTGGTCGGCATTTTTTTTATTCGATACGAATGGTATTGCAGTAATAATAACAAATAATGGTAAAATTAAATTTTTGATTTTTATTCTACTTGAAATTATTTCATATAAGTAAACAAAACCAAATGCAATCCAAATTGAAAAAATCATATAAGTAAAAAGAAAGTATGAATCTATATCAACTATATCATAATTAATTGTATAAAAAACAGAAAACAAAAATGTGAACAAAGTTGTTATGAAAATTTTTTGATTTGTTTTTGCAATATAAAATAATCCAATGAAGCCAATCATTAATCCAATAAAAGTAAATTCTTCCGGAAAGTTATTTAAAAAATAAACAAGTTGTTTTTTGGCTGCTTGAAAAGAGGCAAACATCCATACTTGATATTGTTTGCCTGTAAAATGTCTCCAAAAATTTTCAAAGTTAATTGGATTGCCCCAATTCATCATTGGATTTTGAGATGCACGTACTGGCAAATAAAGATAAAGTAAAATTAATATAGGAAGAGAAAATAAAACTGTTTTAACTATTGTTTTAATTGATTTAGAATTTAATTTTTCTTTGAACAAGAAAAGTATTGATGAAAAAGGAATAACGAGTAATGTTGTCATGTGATTAGCAAATCCAAAAGCAAAAACAAAACCGACATAAAACCAATTTTTAATATCATTAGAAAAAAAAGCCCGTAAGGTAAAGTAAATTATTAATGAGAATAAAAATGTTTGCAATGAGTATACTTCAACCGATGTAGATTGCATCCAGAATGTTTTGCTAAATGCTAAAAGTAATGAACCAGCTAATGCTGATAATATTTTTTGGTTATCGCTAAAACTAACCTGATTAGTGATCTTTTTATTCCTCTTATCTTTTTCTTTTCTATAAAGATTATAATTAGTCATTAACAAGAATAGCGACTTCATAAAAAAGTATATAGCTAAAGAACACCAAATTGCAGCAAGTAAATTTGCTTGTGTTATTTTTCTTAAACCCAAAGGTATATTCAAAAACAAATATCCAATTAATGTAAAAATTGGATAGCCTGTTGGATGAGCAATACCTAAAGTGTATTGAACTGTTGCTAACTCACCAGAATCAATTTGAGTTACACTTGGTGCTAATGTAAATGAATATATTACAAGAACTAAAATTGATGCTAAGAAAAAAATATTATTTTTAATCCAGTTCATAGTGACATAAAATATTTATTAAAGATTTTAATATTTGTTTTGATTATTTGCTGGATTTTATCTCTGAATATTTTTTCATCTTTTATTTCAAAAAATATTGACATTTTTTTTTGTTTTTGTTCATTTAATTCAACAAACGACGTATGGCTGTTGAACAGGTTCTGATATGTAATTTCAAATTCTTTCAAGAATTTATAATTATCCAACAAAGTTTTTAGGTCTTTATTTTTTTGGGAAAATTTTTTAATTGTTTGTAAATAATTTCCATCAAAATATTTTTGCTTTTTATCCTTCAAAATTAAAAACTGAAATAGAAAGTCAATTGTATTTAAACCGCCAAAAATATTTTTTATTGTTTTCTCATTTTTACTTTTAGCTAAGTTTGAATGCATATCTAGAATTTCAGATTTTATTTCTTCATCGCCGATATTTTTGAGTGAGGTTGCAATAACATTTATGAATTCATCAAAAAGTTTTTTATCACCTGATATATAACTTAATTTACACAATGATTGAAACTCCCAAACTTTAGCCCGATGATTAAGGTATATTCGATAGTTTTCAATATCCCAAACTAAATGAGACTTTTTACCTTCAGGGCGTAGTCTGAAATCAATTTCAAATGGCTTAATAGCGTCTTTTAATTTTTGTAAAAATATTTGAAATTCATTTTCGGTTTTAAGTTCATTATCTGTTTTTTCGACAACAACAATTAAATCAATATCAGAATAAAACGTAACAGTTTTTGCACCAAAGCTTCCTAATGCAGCAATAAAAATGTTTTGATTTTGAAAAAACAAACTGAAAATATTATCAATGTGATACCTTAAATAGTTGCTTAATACTTCAGATAATTTAGTGCCATCTATTAAATGAAGTGCATGTTGAACAGATAATATAAAAATTATTTCTTGTGAATTTAAATTGTCAAATTCATCATTATAATTTTTTATAAAAATTTTTCGGCTTAAAAGTAATTCACCAACTGTTTTTGAACTTATTAATAGCTCAATTGCTTTTTGAGAATAATTACAAATATCCAAAAACTGATCAAAAAATATTTCATTCTTAAATTCATTAAACCAAATGGAAGGATAATTTGCAAATCGAATTACCTTTGTAAAATTTTCTAGCACAAAATCAGGATAATCACTTTTTTGAAGATATCTATATAGTTGTGTCTCAACTTTTTCAAAACTTGCTATTGTGTGTGTATCAAACTCTTTTCGTCCACCAATTCCTTTCCCTGTTTTCAAAAACGATATATTACTTTCTGCTTTATTTATGTTTTCAAATTTTATTTCTTCAAATATATTTTTTTTAATTTCACTTGAAGATAAAATAGAATTATAAATTTTTCTGACTACTTTTCTTTTGTTATCAACTTCATTTTTAATTACTTCATAATTTTTTAGTGCTAAGTATTTTGCAAGTCTCATTTGAGTAGAAAAATCATCAGGCAATCTATGTGTTTGTGTGTCATTCATTAATTGTAAAAAATGTTCAATCTTTCTATATAAAATGTAAGCATCTCTAAAAGTATTATATTCATTTTGGTTTAAAAGTTTATTACTGAATAAAATTTCCAAAGTTTCTAATGTGTTTCCATTTTTTAATTTATAAATTTTATTAGCATTTAAAAGTTGAAGAGCCTGCACAGAAAATTCAATATCTCTGATTCCGCCTTCAAAAGTTTTTATGTCATCATCAAGATTATTTATCTCAATATTCAATTTCATCTTTTTGATTTTATATTTAATTGATTCAGATATAACAGAATGATAAACATAGGAATTAACAAAAGATTTGAATTGATTGAAAAGATTAATATCCCCGGATACAAAACTTAATTTAATTAACATTTGCTTTTCCCAATCTTCACCACGTGTTTCATAATACTTAATGTAATCATTGATTTCTTTGCACAATGGTGAATATTTTCCATCAGGTCTTAATCTAAAATCAATTCTGTAAATAAAACCATTTGAAGAAATCTGAGTTGAAATATTTGTGAATAATTGTATAGTTTCGATAAGAATTTCATGATAATCTTTATTGCAATTTTTGAGCGGACTGTTTTTATCGTAAAAAATTATTAGATCAACATCCGAGCTGTAATTTAATTCATCACCACCAAGTTTACCTAATGCACAAACTGAAAACTTATTTTTAATACTTTTTATTTTGTACTTGTTTAAAGTTTCATTGTAACATAAATCGAATAACACGGAAATAATAGCTTTTGCTAATACTGATAATTCAAAAGTTATTACCTTTAAGTCATGAATTTGCAAAATATCCTGCAAACCAATTTTTAAGATGCATCTTTTCTTAAACTGACGAATAAGTTTAATCTTTGTATCAAAATTTTTGAATTTGCAAATTTTATTTTTTAATTCAGTTTCTAATTCACTAAAAGAAAATAATTTTCTTAAATAATTATCATCATAAATTTGATACAAATATTCAGGATTCTGAACAACAATATCAGTCAAATAATTGCTGGATGAAACAATTGCTAAAATAATTTCAGCATGATGTGGATAATAAATAATCTCTTTAAGGAAAGTTGAAACATCATAAATAGAATTTAAAACTCTGTAAAAATTAGATTGTGCAATTGAATCAAAGTAAAATTTAGAAGCTTCATTTTCTAACACATTAATAACTGAATTAAATGATTTTTCGTCAATTAAACCATTTGTCATTAAAACTAAATCATTAATCAAATTTTCAGGAAAATGAAACTTTTCTTTTTTCAATTTTTTAATTCCATATTTCTTTAACAAAAATAACTTATCAAATTTAAAATTACTTTATAATTTTTAGGAACATAAATTTAACTAACATTTTTCAAGCTGAGATATTGTTTCTTTGTATTTATAACCGCCATTCTTTAACTTTAGCCCGCTAATTATAGGAGAAATTGATGTTAAGTAATTTTTTAAAGAAAATATTCGGCGATAAAAATGAAAAAGCGATGAAAGAATTATGGCCTATCGTAGATCTTATTAATCAAGAATATGAAAAATTAAGAAATCTTTCTGATGATGAATTAAAAAATAAAACACAAGAATTTAAAGCAAGAATAAATACTGCAACTAAAGATCTAAATGATGAAATAACTGAATTAAAAACTAAATTACAATCAGTTAAAGATTCAGATGAAAAAAATCAGATTCATGACAAGATAGAAGAACTTGAAAACGAACTAACAGATAAATATGAAGAAGTTTTAGATGAAATATTACCAGAAGCTTATGCCGTTGTAAAAGATACATGCCGAAGATTAGTTGGAAAATCTTGGGAAGTTGCAGGAAGCAAAATCATCTGGGATATGATTCCATACGATGTTCAATTAATTGGTGGAATTGTACTTCATCAAGGTAAAATTGCTGAAATGGCAACTGGTGAAGGAAAAACACTTGTTGCAAGTTTACCTTTGTATTTAAATGCTTTAACCGGTCGTGGTGTACATTTAGTAACTGTTAATGATTATTTAGCAAAACGCGATAGCGAATGGATGGGCGAAATATTCAAATTTCACGGTTTAACGGTTGGCTGTATTTTAAATACAATGGATCCTGAAGATAGAATAAAACAATACAAATGTGATATAACCTATGGTACAAATAATGAATTTGGTTTCGATTACTTACGCGATAACATGGCAAGCTCTAAAGAGTATTGCGTTCAACGCGGTCATAATTTTGCTATCGTAGATGAAGTTGACTCTGTTTTAATTGATGAAGCAAGAACACCATTAATTATTTCTGGACCAGTTGACAAAGCTGAACACAAATATGATGAAATGAAACCACGCGTTGAAAGATTATTCAGAAAACAAGCAAATCTTGTAGCATCAATAGTTAAAGAAGCTGAACAACTATTGCAATCCAATGATCCAAAAGATCGTGAAAAAGCAGGAATAAATTTGCTGCGCGCACATCGTGGTTTTCCCAAAAACAAATCTTTAATGAAATTACTTTCAGAACCTGAATACAAAAAATTGCTTCAACAAACCGAACTTGAATTCCTTCGTGAAAATGCTAAACGAATGCCCGAAATTGATGAAGAACTTTATTATGCAATTGAAGAAAGACAAAATCAAATTGATTTAACAGAAAAAGGCAGAGAAGAATTAGCTCTTGGTTCTCGCGAAGGAAAAGACTTTTTTGTAATTCCTGATCTTGGAACTGAAATAAGTAAAATTGAAAACGATAAATCACTTACTATTGAAGAAAAAATCAAAAAGAAAGATGAACTTTACCATCTTTACTCAGAAAGATCAGATGTTATTCACACAATTAACCAATTACTAAAAGCATATACTCTCTTTGAAAAAGATGATGAATATGTTGTAACAGAAGATGGCAAAATTGCAATTGTAGATGAATTTACAGGTCGTATTTTACCGGGAAGAAGATACTCGGACGGTTTGCATCAGGCAATTGAAGCAAAAGAAAATGTTAAAGTAGAACGAGATACTCAAACATTAGCTACAATTACTCTTCAAAATTATTTCAGACTTTACAAAAAACTTGCAGGTATGACAGGTACTGCTGAAACAGAAGAGGGAGAGTTTTACGAAATATACAAACTTGAAGTTGTTGTAATTCCAACTAATAAACCAATTGCAAGAATTGATGAAGATGATGCAATCTACAGAACAAAAAGAGAAAAGTACAATGCAATCATCGAAAAAATAAAAGAACTAAAAGAACAACGAAGACCAGTGCTTGTAGGCACAACAAGTGTGGAGGTATCTGAAACCATCAGCAGAATGTTAAAAAGACAAGGAATTGCACACAACGTTCTTAATGCAAAACAACACCAACGTGAAGCAGAAATAGTTGCTTTTGCCGGTCAACCCGGAGCAGTAACTATTGCAACAAACATGGCTGGTCGTGGTACTGATATAAAACTTGGTGCTGGTGTAAGAGAAGTTGGTGGTCTGTACATACTTGGAACAGAAAGACACGAAGCAAGAAGAATTGACCGTCAATTACGTGGCCGTGCCGGCAGACAAGGTGATCCCGGTACTTCTAAATTTTATATTTCTCTTGAAGATGATTTGATGCGTTTATTTGGTAGTGATAGAATTACAAATGTTATGAGTAAAGTTGGAATGGAAGAAGGTGAAGCAATCCAACATCCATTAATTACAAAATCTGTTGAAAGAGCACAAAAGAAAGTTGAAGAAAACAACTTTGCTATTCGTAAAAGACTGCTTGAATACGATAACGTAATGAATCAACAACGCGAAGTAATTTATTCAAGAAGAAAACAAGCACTTGAAGGAGAAAGACTTAAAGGTGAAATTTTTGATTACCTTGATGAATTTGTTTATGAACTCGTTAAAAAATATTATGAAAATGGTGAAATCGAAAAACTTCGAGAAGATCTTTTACAACATTTACTAATTGACTTTAAAATTGCACCTCAAAAATGGGAAGAGCTTGGTGAAGATGGTGTTAAATCCGAAATCTTAAAGGCTGCAAAAGATTTTTATGATAAAAAAGAAGAAATGCTTGGCAGCGATTTAATGGCACGACTTGAACAATTTGCTGTACTGAATACAATAGATAATAAATGGCGAGACCATTTAAGAGAAATGGATGATCTTAAAGAAGGAATTGGTTTAAGAGCTTACGGTCAAAAAGATCCTTTACTTGAATACAAAGCTGAAGCATATAATTTATTCATAACATTACTTGAAGAATTAAGAAATGAAGTTGTAACATTTTGCTTTAAATTTTGGCCACAAGCTCCTGTTGAAGTTCAAAGCAGACGAGCTGTACAACCTTCAAGAATTCATACAATAAAAGATTCAGCTGATAATTTAGGATTAAGAGCAAGTCAACCAGAAGGCGCTCAATCTAATGTTAAAACAAAACCAATAAGAGTTGAACCTAAAGTTGGAAGAAATGACCCTTGCCCTTGCGGAAGTGGAAAAAAATATAAAAATTGCCACGGCAAATCTGAATAAGAGGTTTCTATGAAAAAAATTGAAGCAATCATTCGTCCATATAAACTAGATGATGTAAAAGAAGCTTTGCTCGAAGAAGGTATTCATGGAATGACTATTACTGAAGTTCGGGGTTTTGGAAGACAAAAAGGACACAAAGAAACTTATCGAGGCAGTGAATATCAAATTGAATTTGTTCCTAAATTAAAAATTGAAATAGTTGTTGATAATAAATTATTAGAAAAAGCTGTTAATGCAATTTTAAGAACTGCTAAAACAGGGCAAGTAGGTGATGGTAAAATTTTTATCTCAGATATTTCCGATGCAATAAGAATAAGAACTGATGAATCGGGTAAATCTGCACTTTAATTTTAACAACAAATCAAAGGTGAACGCATAATAGTTTTTACTTTTCCAATAATTAGTTTGAGTTAAATATGTTTACAAAAATTCAAAAACTAAGTGCGTTCTTCGCATTAATCTTTTTTTTACTTTCGATTTCTGGTTGCGGACTCTATAGAGATTTTACAACCTATTTTAATACCTATTACAATGCAAAAACTCTTTTTGAAAGAACAGAAGAAGAAATTCTAAAACAGAAGAAAGATCCTTTTCAATTCAGAGAAGATGCTCAAGGCGGAAGAAGTTTATTCCCCACAACTCAAACACAACAATTTTCAGGTGAATTAAGAAACAGAAATCAATTTTCAGGTCAACAGTTTGGTTCTCAATCTTCTTCACAATTTGCCACTGGAAATATTTCATCGGGTAATATAAGTCAGGATTTAACTAAAGTAATTGAAAAGTGTTCAAAAATTTTGCAATATGAAAAAGAATCATCTTTCTTTCCCGATGCTTTATTTATGACTGGCAAAGCTCTTTATTACCAACAGGAATATTCAAAAGCACAAAGAAAATTTATTGAGCTGGCGGGTTTAAAAAATTCTAAATATAGTTTGATCAATAAACTTTGGCTGGCAAAAACAAATTTACAGCTTAGAGAATTCGATGAAGGCTTAATGTTAATTGAAGAAGTGAAAAAAGAAGCAATTGAAAATGAAGAAGATAAAATTTTTAATGAAGCATCTATAACAAAAATCTCTTTTTTAATTTTTAGAGAGCAATACATTCAGGCTATTACTGAATGTCAGGATTTTCTGAACAATTCTAAAGATGATGAAATGAAAGCTCTGGTTGCAAACCAAATGGGAATAATTTATTTAAAGCTTAATGATGACAAAAATGCACTTGAAGCTTTTTCATCTGTGTTAAATTATGAACCAACATTTGATATTGAATTAAAAGCAAGATTACAAATCGCAAAGCTGTTGAAAAAATTAAATCGTATAGATGAAAGCGAAGACGAACTAACAAAAATGAGCAACCAGGGTAAATTTAAAAATAACCTTGATGAAATTTATAACGAACTATCAGAAATTTATTTTGAAAAAGGTAAATATGAACGTGCAATTGATATGCTAAAATTTGTTGATTCAACTTATAAGCAATTATCAAGTGCTGGTATTGCAGCTTATAAACTTGGTAAACTTTACGAAAAAGGTGTTAACGATTATGATAGCGCTCATAAATATTACAACAAAGCTGCTTCATCTTTAGCTCCTCGCGAATTAAAACTTGAAGCTGGTGGTAAAGTAAAAAACTTTGACAGATATTTTTTCCTTAAAAAAGAATTAAATGAATTAAATACTCAGTTCAAATATTTGCAGAATCCAAAATTATATATTCAGGATTCACTTGATTATGCAATTGCAGAAAAAGAATACCTTGATGAAAATAAAAAAATGCTCGAAGCATCAAGCAGCCAAAATAATGAAGATAGTCAGACACAGGAAATTTTAAGACAGCAGCAGCAACAACAATTACAGATTCAACAGCAAAAGTTGTTGTTAGAATTAAATAAAAATAAAAGTAATCAACCAATTCCATTAAAAACTTTGATAGCATTAGGTAAAGCAAAAAAACCTGAAAGACCAAAAGCCGATTCAACTTCAATAACTACATCAATTGCAGCAAATTATTTTAATCAAGGTTCTCTTTTTTACTCTGAATTTGAAAAGTATGATTCAGCTTTAGTTTATTTCGACAAAATCATAAATGACTTTAAAGATAAGCCAATATACCCGCAAACACTTTTTGCAATGGCTACTTATTATGAAACAACAAACGACACTGCAAAAGCCGACAGTCTTTACAAAATAATTGTTGATAAATTTCCTAAAGATAAACTTTATGAACCATCAGCAATAAAATTAGGAATTAAATCAAAAGACTCTCAGAAAAAGGAAGTAGTTTCAAATGATCCAGCTTCTATACCTTTCCAAAAAGCTGAAGAACTTTATTACCAAAACAAATATCAGGAGGCAATTGATAGTTTCAAAGTTCTTGCAAATAAATTTCCAAAATCACGCTTTGGAGCAAAATCACTCTATTACATTGGAATGATTTACGAAGAGAATCTTAAAAACTATGATTCGGCTGCCGTTGCTTATGGAAAGCTTGCTAAAAATTTTGCACTTGAACCTTTGGCAAAAAATGCAATTGCTAAATTTGATGAATATCAAAAAGAAAAAGAAAGAATCAAAAAAGAAGAAGAAGAAAGAAAGCAAGCTGAAGAATTGAAAAAGAAAGAAGAAGAAAATAAAATTTTAGAAAAAGAAAAAACATCTGAAATTAATAAAATCAAAATTGAAGATAACAAAACTATTAGCGATACATTAAATGAAGACTCTGTTCCACGAAGTAAAAAAAGTTATCTGGAAAGACTTAAAGCTGAAACCGAAACAACAAAAAAGAAATTCATTAATAATGAAATTAATGATACACTTAAAAATAAAGTAAATCCTTTTAAAGAAGATTCATCAAAAACAAAACCACCTATACCAGATTAAAAATGTTCTCACGGAAAAAAATTCTAGAGATGATTGAAAACGGCGAAAGTTTAACTGTCGAATTCAAACAACGTTTTTCGTCATACGAAAAGATTGCAAAAGAAATGATTGCTTTTGCAAACACACGTGGCGGTTTTTTATTTATTGGTGTTGATGATGATAAATCAATTTATGGCATTGAAAGCGAAAAAAGTGATACAGATTTAATTAAAGAAACAGCAGAAAAATACTGCGAGCCAAAAGTTAATTACTCTATTGAATGTATTTCAGTTAAAAATAAAGATATTATTTGCGTTCAGATTTATGAATCAGATAACAAGCCACACAGAATTCAGGATTATAAAAATTCACTTGATTTGAATACTGCTCAAGTGTATGTAAGAGTTAATGACAAAAGTGTTCTTGCAAGCAAAGAAATGATAAAAATATTACAGACACAAACCCGCGAACAATCGTTGAAGCATTACCAAATTGGCAAAGAAGAAAAAATTGTTTTTGATTATCTCGATAAAAATGAAAAAATAACTGTTAAAGAACTTGGAAAGATTGCAAACATTTCAGAAAGAAGAGCTTCGAGAACTTTGATAAAACTGGTTCGTGCAAATCTACTTTTAATTCACATCAAAGATAATGGTGAAAGTTATTTCACTTATGCCGGCTAATTTTTTTATTGTCATAAATTCTTCTTAAATCAAAAACTGAAATTCCATAAGCCACGGCAACATTTAATGATTGTTTAATTCCATATTGCGGAATTTCAATTGAGAAATCACATAAATCGAGCAATTCCTGTTGAACACCTGTTATTTCATTTCCAATAATTAAAGCAAGCGGAAAAGAATTCTCATTTATTTCATAATAAGGGAAACTATTTTCTGTAAGTTCCAAAGCACAAATTTTAATTCCATCATTTTTCAATTTATAAACAATTTCTTTTGCATCTTTAACATATTCCCAATCAACGCTATCCTGTGAACCCAATGCAGTTTTCAGAACTTCCTTTTTTCCCGGTGTTGGAGTGTAACCGCATAAATAAATTTTTTTAATCATTGCTCCATCGGAAGTTCGGAAAATAGATCCAACATTGTAACTGCTTCTTATACTATTTAAAATTACATAAACAGGAAGTTTATCAACTCTATTCAAAGTTTCTAAAGTAGAACGATTTTGGGAAATTTCATCGTGAGTAAGTTTTCTCATTTTAATTTTCTCTATAAGTTAATCTTAATCCAATTATTCCCGCCACAATTAAAAAAATAAAAAATACTCTTAAAAAATCTTTAGGTTCATTGAAAAATAAAATACCATAAATTGCTGTACCAACTGCACCAATTCCGGTCCAAACTGCATAAGCAGTTCCAATTGATAAAGTTTTAGCACCAAATGAAAGAAATGAATAACTCAAAATCATTGTAACAATTGTGAATAAAGATGGATATAAGTTTGTAAATCCATTTGAATACTTTAAACCAACAGCCCAGCAAATTTCAAAAATTGAAGCAATAAAGATGTAAATCCACGCCATAATAATTAGTTACCTTTTAATTGTGAAATAAACCGTGTCTGCAATCATTGAAGCAAATACTCCAATGCCATCACCCTGCAATGTTACTTTTGGTTCATGAAAATTACCATCAAACTCCTGAACGTTTTTGTAAGATAAAGAAAACTGGCGATAATTTTCATCTGCTGCATAAACGACCATTCTATATTTTCCGTAAAACCAAATTGATGTCCATGTAATATCATACTCATAAATATCGCCATCAGAATTTACATTAAAAATTAGTCTCTGTCTGTATTTATAGTTATCTAAATCCTTCAATAAATCATCTTTTTTAACTTCACGATAAGCGTTGTCATAAATAAAATTTTGCTCGGATGCATCAAGCGCAACAATTGAAACAGGATAAAACGATGTTCCTTTAGAAATATTAAAAACTAATTGTAAATTTTTAACCAGCCCGTTTTCATCTTTCTGGCGATAAGATAATGTTCCAGAAACAGTTTTTTCTTTTATAATCGAAAATCCTTTTTTAGGTGTTTTTGTGGTTGCTAATAAAATAATATTCTTTCCATAACTATTGCCTTCAACTTTAAGTTGATATTCTCTATCATAATCAATTTTGAAATCATTAGAGTTGTATTCATAAGTTAAGGTCTTTGGATTAAAGGTAAGATTACACACTTTCATAGTTGATAAATCAGTAATTGAAACTTTTGCATCACTAACAATTAAATCTTGTGGCTTTGGTGTAGTGTTCAAAGGAAAATTTCTTGTAACCTTTATATTACTAATTTTTTGATTTGGAAAAATAAAAGCTTCAATCACAAGTTTTGGTTCAAAAGTTTCTTCAAGCTCAACAACACTTTCACCACAGGAAAATAAAGATATTATAAATAAAATTATAAAAATTTTTTTCATTAACATTTTACTCCTAAAACTTTATTGTAATTCCAAAACTTGGAAGAAATGGAAACATATTTACATTTTCAATTTTTTGTTTAACACGATCTTTTACAATTTCATTTTTATATTGAATGAACCAAACATTTTTTCGATTGAATAAATTAAAAACTTGTATGTATGGAGACATTATCCAACCATCATAATTAATTTCATAAGTTAAACTAAAATCGAACCTTGAATAGTATGGCAAATTAAACGTATTAATAGTTGAAGGATAAGTTGCAAGTGAATTTTTATTTTGTTCCCAATCCGGAAATTGAGTAAAAAGATAAACAGAACTTGGAAGAGTAATAGGTTGCCCCGAAAAGAAAGTAAAGTTTAATCCTAAAATCCATTGCTTATCATTTTTTTCAAAAGATTGATTTTTTATTTCATTGATAAAATTATTTAAGTCAATTGTAGAAACAAGATTAACTGCATGTGTTCTGTTATGACGAGGTATAAAACTTTTACCTTGATTAATTCCATCAAATGTATAATTTGTATTAGAAAATGAATAAGAAAGCCAACCTGTTATTGCGCCAGTTTCTTTTCTTAAGAGGAATTCAACGCCATAAGAATAACCATCTCCGCGTGTGAAAAGCCCTTTTTGATTATTATATATTGGAAAATTATCATTAGAATAATTTGAAGGGACAACATCAACAACATAATTTTGATTATAAGCATAAATGTTTTTGTATGACTTATAATAAGTTTCAAATTCAAATTGGAATTTTTCACCAAGCGCTCTTTCATAACCAAAAATAAAATGATTGGAACTTGAGCCGCGTACAAATGAATCTGCTGTGGTCCAGATACTTACAAAAAATAATCTTGGAATACGATTAGCATATTGATGAAATGAGCCAGCTGATAATTTAATATTAGCATTTTCACTTAATCTATACTTCAAACTAAATCGCGGATCAATGTTTTTATAAACTTTATCTGAAACAAAGTAATCTCCTCTTAATCCAACTTCTAAATTCCACAAAGGATTAGGTTTCCAAATTGAGGACGAATAAACTGAATATAATTTTCTCGATTTAGATGCATCAACTTTTCCACCGGGGAAATCTTGCTTTAATCCACCATTTGCATTCTTTTGTTCGAAACCAAATTTGAAATTAAAATTTTCGGAAAAGAAATATTGAACATTGCCTTTAAAGGTCAAATCATTTATTACATTATCTTCTTTTACACCAACATCATCAAAATCAAAAAAAGAATTAAAATGACTAAAAGTAATCCAAAAATTTCCAAAAATGTTCGAAGTAAAAACTGATCTTAAGTTTATGCTGCCGGTTTGATTTCCCCAGATATAATCGAAGCCAAGTGATTCTGGTCTTTTTTTATCAAGAACAAAATTGAGATTATCTTTGCTTCCAAAATAACTTACACTTAGTTTATTTGAATTGCTTAAATCAAAAAAAGCTTTCAGATTACCATCAATGAAATAATAATCAGGAACTTCGTTAACCCATTTTGCAATTGTTTGATCCAGATAAGTTCTTCTAATTGAACCTGAAATCGATCCAATATTTCCAATCGGTCCAGAAATAGTTGAGCTTATTGAAAGGAGACTTAGAGAAGCTTTCCCTTCATAAAAATTTCTGTTACCATCATTATTAGTGACATCAATAACCGAAGAAAGCCTTCCACCATATTCAGCACCAAAGCCACCTTTGAACACTTCAACTTTTTTAATTGCATCTGTATTGAATGTTGAAAAAAGGCCAAAAGCATGTTCGGGATTATATACATCTGTTCCGTCAATCATAAATAAATTTTGATCCGGGGTTCCGCCGCGGACATAAATTGCAGAAGAAAAATCTGAAAGAGGAACTATGCCTGGTAATGTTTGAAGTGTTCTTAATAAATCAGCTTCAATTACGCGAGGTACGCTTTGAATTTGTTTTGGAGATAATTCTATGTTCGAAACTGGTTTGTTGAAAAGTTTCTCAACAATTCTAACTGAATCTGCTTTAACTAAAATTTCTTTTCCTTGAATAACATCCTGTTCTAAAAAAACATTTAATTTTCTATCCTCATCTTTTTGAAGACTTATTTTCTCAGAATATGTTTTATAACCAACATAGCTGATGTTAACTTCATAAGTACCACTTTTTATTTTTGGTATTGAATAATAACCAAAAACATTTGATACAGCACCTCTGTTAATATTTGAGATGAAAACATTAGCACCAATTAAAGCTTCACCTGTAGTTTTATCATAAATAAATCCACTTAATGAAGATTCATTTTGTGCAAATAGCAAACGAACTATAAGTAAATTAAGTAATATAAATTTTTTCATTTATTGATTTGATTGAAATAATTTTTAGCGAAATGATTTGTGGTTCATTTAAATTTATAAACTTCTCTTTCGTGCAAAACTTTATATTCACCATCACTTTTAGTATAACACTTTACAAAATATTTTGAATTTGATAAGCCTAAAATATCTGCATGAATTGTATAAGTACAAATACACTTGCAAAGATTTGGTGCAATATCATCAACAAAAATATCTATTTGATTTTCTTTTATTTTATAATCAAAAACAAATCTGTTTGAATCAGGACAGCAATTCCCTTTAACACAAAAATCTATTCTCAAAGAATTTTCAAATCTATAATTAAAACAAAGACTATCAGAAGATACTTTTGCAAAATTGTAACTGATACATTTACCTAACTGAAAAATTTTTACAAAAGTTTCTGATTCAGTTGATTTTTCGTCACAACCAACTAATATCAATAACAAAGAAAATAATGCTTTAAGTTTCATTATAAATATTTATCTCTCTTAAAAACATAATCAACCAACCACTTGTCATCAATTTTAATAATGGTTAGCTTCTTCTTTTCTCCTTTATCAGTTGCAGAGCATTTTTTGGTGAAATAAATAGTCCCTTTAATTTTAGAATCGTCAATTTTTACTGAGTCAACAGTTGCAGTGCATTTACCTTCTTCTTGAGTTACATCATCTAAAGCCATTTTAGTCATCATGATTTCAATTTGTTTTTGACAATCAGAAGCACCGCAGTATTTTGCAGCATCGAACCATTGACCTTTGTAAAAATAATCTAAAAATTTTTCTGCAACTTCTTCTGGAACTGAATAATCAATTTTAACCTGAGCTGATAAAGGAAATGAAAAGAGTAAAATGAAAACTAATACATTTGATGTTTTCATAATTAACTCCACTTATTGGTGAGAAAAAATTTATTTCTCACTATAAATATATGCACTTTCTTTTTTATTCGATAAACAATTTCTTATTAAATAAGTTTATAACTCTCAATTAATGTTGCAAACGAATTCAGATTCTTATAATTTTTCGATGCCGCTGATAAAAAATTCAGCGGCAATTTTTTTATCAAAGCAACAAAAGGAGTTTTCAAGTGGCAAATTTTGTTTATTTAAGTAAAGAAAGAATAAGAGAATAAAAAGGGGTAATGTTAATTTCTTTAAGATTGTTTTACTTGCATCAATTTTTTTTTTACAACTTATTTCTTGCAAAGACACCGGCACTGTACCAAACCAAAAACCATTTAAGTACCCGCGGGAAATGACATGGAGACGGCAGATACCCTGCCTGTACCTGAAGGTGCGATACAAGTATTGCCCAAAGATTTGCTCGTTGAGTCTCAATCAAGTATCTGGCTGGCAACATGGATGGGACATGCACAAATAATGCATTACGATGGAAAAACTTGGAATTTATCTTTAAATTTAGCTGGAGGAATAGATTGCTTGACTCGAGATAATTCAAACAAGATATGTGCTGGAGGATATTCCAATAAAATTAATCTTGGCTATTACGACGGAACAAGCTGGACAAGGACAGATGATATGGAAATAACCAGAGAGATATTTGACATGACTAAAGACCCTAATGGAAATATATGGGCATGTGGAAGAAACGGAGTAGTATTGAAATACGATGGAAAAAAGTGGAGTTCAGTTGAGATAAAGGTAGGCTACATATCTAAATATCCCGACGCATCATATTTATTAAAAAGCGTTGAGTATTATAACGGTAAAATTTACGCGTTAGGATCAATATTTGATTTCAACAGAGGGAGAAATATTTATTATTTTTTTGCCGGCGACATTAATAACTGGGAAATAAAAGATTCAATGGTTATTGAATCGCCCTCAAGTATAATAAAGTGGGGATATAGTGGGTTATACTTGAATAAAAGTAATGTGCTTTTGTCTTATGGTCTTACTGGGATATGGAAACTTGAAAAAAAGAGTTGGGAAAAGCTTAAAGATGTTGAAGGGACTTTATATGGAATTTCAGACATCAATGACAATTATATACTTACGGTAGGAGATTTTCAAAAAATCTTGTTTTATGATGGGACCAATTGGGAAAACATAGCCGATCTTTTTCATCTTAAAGTTCAAAATTTTACACTTTCAAATGTATGGACGAACGGATATGAAACATTTATTATCGGATACGGAAATGTTGGCGGGTATTTAGGAACAATAATTTTTCATGGGAAATAAATTATGGAGTGAAAAGTGAAAATTTTGAATATTGCCTTAGCCGTTTTGTTATTTGCTTCTCTAATTAGCTGCAAAGACACCGGCACAAATCCAAACCAAACTATCAAAACACCGCGAGAAATGACGTGGACTGCAGATACATTGAAATCTCCCGACCCCACGAGCATACAACTAATGATGCGAAACATACTTGTATTTTCTCCCAAAGACGTATGGATTTGCGGCTGGAGCGATGTTGCAAGAGGATTGATATGGCATTACGACGGCAAACAATGGAGCGAGAGTAATATAGCAAAAGATGTTGGAGGGATGAGGGTGGATGATATTGCCGGATACTCAAGTAACAATCTATGGGCAGGGGGTTATTCGGGAGATAATATATTTCTAGCACATTACAACGGCTACCAATGGACAAGGGAAAGCGACATGAACATAAGAGGAGAACTGTTGGATATGAGCATGGACCCTAACGGTAATATATGGGCGTGCGGAAGGAACGGAGTGGTATTGAAATACGATAAAACCAAATGGACTGCTAATACAATAAAAGTTAATCATTATTCAGACGCAGAATATTTCCTACAAAGTGTTGCCTATTATAAAGACAAAATGCATTTAATTGGAATAGTATCTGACGCTAAAAGAATGAAGAATGTTTATTACTACATTACTGGAGATATGGATTCATGGGCAATCGCCGATTCGATTGTATTAGATTCGCCATCCAGTAAAATAAAATGGGGTGATTGGAATTTAAATTCGACTAATTTTGGCAAATTTTACTCAGTAGGCCTTGAAGGGATTTGGGCGTATAGTCCCAGTGGTTGGAATCAAGTTTATAAAATTGATAGCTCAATATATGGCGTGTCTGGAATTAGTGAGAATTACCTATTGGCTGTTGGCGACTTTCAACAGGTATAGTTCTTTAATGGAAATACTTGGGAAAACTTTGTCAACTTATTTCCACAAATCGATCGCAATTTTGTCTGCACCAATGTATGGACGAACGGATACGAAACTTTCATTGTTGGTTTTACTTCTCAAGGCTATCTAACAAAGACAATAATCTTTCATGGAAAATAAATTAAGGAGTTAAAGAGCGAAAATTAAAAGGAGAAAGTAAAAAGAGAGACGGTGTGGCAACACCGTCTCAAAGTTTGCAAATAAAATTAATCCACATTCCAGAACAATTTAGGACTGCTCACCTAATTTTTAGGGATTGCTTTTTTATTTGCTAAACAAATATAACAGGTTGCCATAAAAAATATTGATTAGGGAGATCATCATGAAAATTCCTAAGATTTTTATTCGGGTCATATTCTTATTCTCTTTTTTATCTGTTATGCTTTCCAATTTAAGCGCAATGACATGGGAAGTAGGTTTTAAAGTAATGGATTCTCAAGGCTATGCTATGTCCATATTGGTTACAGTTTACACACTTAACCCCAGCACAAGAAATCTTGATGTTTATTCAAGAGGTTATACGACGACCTCTTTTAGCGGGTTCGGCGATACGCAAACCAACGGAGCTTTTGATATTGGTGATAATACTACGACGAATGCCATCTTAGGTCCTTTAGCAGCAGGCGGAACATATTACATTAGGATTGACGGCAAGTATTATATAATTACATATTCAGGAAGCGGTGCTTATGGAGATATGAAGTTCCAGTATCAGAACGGGATGAGCCTTTTATGGAACAATAGCGGTTACAATGTATCTGGACCATATACTTGGACAGACAAAACAATTACACTTGCAAATGATTTTGTAAGTGACAGGACGAGTTGTTACGGTAATATTTACCTCAACTCCGTAACGTTACCAAATGTAGGTTACGGCGGTACAAGTCAAACAAGAGAGTCCGGAACTTTTCCGCATACTATTTCTGGTGAAGACAATCAGTATGTTAATTACTTTTACCGTAAATGGAGAAATTGGAGGCAAGATGGAGATGTAAATATTTCAAAAACTTTGCCTACACCACAACCATATTCTTATACTGCAGTATATGCCAAACAAGTAACCGCAACTGTCAACAAAAACTATAGCGGCGGCTATATAACTGTAAATGGTATAGTAGCAAACCCAACCGGGTATATGTATGATGATTTGCAAAATAACAGCGTTTCCTCCTCTCCTCAAGGTTACACCGACGGCCTTTATTATGAATTAAGATTTGGACCTACAACGGCTCAAACAATTACAGTAATCCGTTGCAGATAAGTAATCCAACCGGTAATGTTACGACTGGTGCAACTTTTACACGCTGACCGGATAATACCGGAAAGAACGTGCATTTCAGTACAACGGTTGGTTCTCCAATTACAGTCTATTGGACTGATAATGTGAATACTAACGTAACATATTACATTTATAGAAAGGTATACAAGAATGGTGTTTGGGGCCCGGAAACATTAATGAGTACTCTTAATAGAGGCGTACAACAATTTCAGGACCCGGATTACTTGCTGGCAAATTATAAACAGTATGACCTGATTAATTATGATGTTCGAGAGTACTTTACAACAGACATGACATATTCCTATCCGCAATGGTATGTTGTATATGGGCAATTATATTCGATTCATCAAAACGAAAATGTAGCAATGCTGGCTTATGATGAAAAACCTATAGACTATTCACTGTCAAACTATCCGAATCCTTTTAATCCTTCAACAACAATAAACTATCAGTTACCCGAAAACGGATTTGTCAAAATAAAAGTATTTGATATGCTTGGTAAAGAAATTGCCACTTTAGTGAATGAGAATAAGTCTGCCGGATATTACAATGTAACCTTTGATGCGAGCTCCGCCAGCGGCGGACTGACAAGTGGCGTTTACATCTATACAATCAATGTAAACGATTTTGCTCAATCGAAAAAAATACTTCTGATTAAGTAGTAATTCTAGTTCCTTTGATTTCCGCTCATTCTTAGAATTACAGTTGAAATCTTAGAAGGAATTTCATAATTTTTCGATGCCGCTGAAAAAAATTCAGCGGCAATTTTTTTTATCAAAGCAACAAAAGGAGTTTTTCAGTGGCAAATTTTGTCTATTTAAGTAAAGAAAGAATAAGAGAGTTGGAGAAAGAATTAAATGAATTAAAAAGTAATGGAAGAAAATCAATCGCTCAAAGAATTGCAGAAGCCCGATCACATGGT
>CAZVBT010000386.1:0-3243 GCA_964625385.1 uncultured Melioribacter sp.
TGAATTCAGTTGGAGAGAAAACGATTATGATCTACTTTCAGCTGGTACAATTGCAGGTCATATACTTGAATGTGGTGGACAAGCAAGCGGCGGAAATTTTTTAGGTGATTGGCAATCAATTAATGATTTGGAAAATATCGGGTTCCCAATTGTCGAAGCTTTCCCAAATGGTGAATTTATTGTAACCAAACATGAATCGCTTGGCGGAAAAGTTTCTAGTGAAACTGTATCAGAACAATTAGTTTATGAAATCGGAGATCCCAAAAAATATATTACTCCGGACTGCATCGCCGATTTTACATCAATTAATCTAGAACAAGTTGGTGAAAACAAAGTTCGTGTTTTTGGCATTAAAGGTTTCGAAGCAACAGACACATTCAAAGTTTCATGTTCATATTCTGATGGATATTCAGCTATTGGGACTTTAACATATTCATGGCCTCAAGCATTAACTAAAGCAAAAGCTGCAGATAAAATTTTAAGAGCTCGACTTGAAAAATTAAAATTAAATTTTGATGAAATCAGAACTGAATTTATTGGTTACAATTCTTGCCATGGACCTTTATCTTCAAAAATTGATGAAGATAAAATAAATGAAATTGT
Source organism: uncultured Melioribacter sp. (assembly GCA_964625385.1). Lineage (GTDB taxonomy): Bacteria > Bacteroidota > Ignavibacteria > Ignavibacteriales > Melioribacteraceae > Stygiobacter. Next base: position 604 of record CAZVBT010000386.1, read on the forward strand.
TTTTAGAATTGCAGTACGTAGTAAAGATTACAATTCAGTTGAAAGATTTGGGAAAGAAATTGCACCATTAATTTTAACAGGTCCACCAAGTGTAACAGGCTTTGCAGGTGGAAGACCAAAGCCAAGTGAAGTAATAGCATATTGGCCTGCACTAATACCAAAAAATTTAGTTACACCATTAATAAAAATTTTTGAAATATAAAGGTGAATTATGAAAATAAGATTAATTGATATTGCACATGGAAGAAGCGGCGATAAAGGTGATGCTGCAAATATTGGTATCATTGCTTATGATGATAATGGATTTGAAATTATTAAAAAGCATTTAACAGAAGAAAAAGTAAAGAAGCACTTTGAAGGAATTTGCTTTGGCAAAGTTGAAAGATTTGAATTACCAAATATTAGAGCATTAAATTTTTTATTGCACAATACTTTAGGTGGCGGAGGAACTGTATCATTAAAACATGATGCACAAGGAAAAACTTTAGCTGCTGCTCTTCTTAGAATGGAAATAGAAGTGTAAATTTGCACGGCAGATTTTAAATTAATGGAGAAATAATGTTTGAAGAGCAACTAAAACGTGTAAAAGATTATGAAACTAAAATAAACAATCTAAGAGGTTATCTTTAAATTAGATGAAAAAGAATCCGAAATAAAATCAATTCAGGTAAAATCAGAAGACCCAAATTTTTGGAATGATCAACGAACTGCACAATCACTGCTACAAAAATCCAAATCACTTCAAGTATGGGTTGATGAATGGAATAAAATTCATTCACAATTAAAAAATCTTTTAGATTATATCGAATTAGCTGAAACAGAACAAGATGAAAATCTTATATCTGAAATTGAATCTGAAATTCAGAATTTAGAAAAGTCCTATTCAGAATTTGAATTAAAAAGTATGCTCTCCGGAAAAGATGATGATAAAAATTGCATACTAACAATTCATTCAGGTGCTGGTGGAACTGAAGCTCAGGATTGGGCTCAAATGTTAATGAGAATGTATTTACGTTGGGGTGAACAAAATTCATATAAAATGAATTTGATTGATTTACTTGAAGGTGATGGAGCTGGTATTAAAAGTGCAACTATTGAAGTTGAAGGGCCTTTTGCATTTGGTTACCTTAAAGCTGAAAATGGTGTGCATCGTTTAGTTCGTATTTCACCTTTTGATGCAAATAAAAGAAGACACACTTCTTTTGCTTCAGTGTTTGTTATTCCTGAAGTTGATGATTCAATTGAAATTGATATTAATCCAGCTGATTTGAGAATTGATACATATCGATCTGGTGGTAAAGGTGGACAAAATGTAAATAAAGTTGAAACAGCAGTAAGAATAACACACATCCCTACTGGTATAGTAGCGGCTTGTCAATCTGAACGCTCACAAATTCAAAACAAGACTAATGCATTTAAATTATTAAAATCAAAATTGTATCAAGTTGAATTAGAAAAGCAACTTGCTGAAGCCAACGAAATTGAAAAAAACAAAATGAAAATTGAATGGGGAAGTCAAATACGCTCTTATGTTTTTCATCCATACAATTTAGTTAAAGATCATCGCACAAATTATGAAACTTCAGATACTCAAGGTGTAATGGATGGTAATATCAACAATTTTATTCGTGAATATCTCTTGAAATTTTCTCAAGTATAATGATGAGGAATTATGTCATCAATAAGAAATTATAAAAGTGGCGAAGTGATTGCAGCTGAAGGTGATAAAACAAAATGTTTTTATGTTTTAGTTAATGGCAAAGTTGGAATTTTCAAAAGCAATAAAAAAATTGCTGAATTTACTAAGGCTGGTGAAATAATCGGTGAAATGAGTTTAATTCTTGGCAAACCAAGAACCGCCGAAATAAAAGCATTAGCAGATTCAAGTTTGCTTCAGATTTCCGGCGAACTTGATGATATAATAAAAATGTATCCAGATATATCAAAAAAATTAATAAAAACATTAGCCGAAAGATTAGCAAAAACAACTGAAGGTAAATAAATGAAGACTTACACAGAATACATTTGGTTCAATACTTCAAAAAGAAGAGAGTATATTAATATTACCAACAAAGTTGAAGAAGCATTAATTAAAAGTGGAATTAAAGAAGGAATTATTTTAGTTTCTGCAATGCACATTACAGCTGGAGTTTATGTAAACGATGCAGAAAGTGGTTTGATTCAGGATATTGATGAATGGTTAGAAAACTTAGCACCTTACAAAGAAAATTATCGTCATCATCGGACAGGAGAAGATAACGGCGATGCTCATTTGAAAAGTTTATTAGTTCATCATGAAGTTATTATTCCGGTTACTAATGGTAAACTTGATTTTGGACCATGGCAACAAGTTTATTATGCAGAATTTGATGGTCAAAGAAGAAAAAGGCTAATTATAAAAGTAATGGGTGAATAATTTATAATTATTGCAAATCTACCTGTTAGTAGACAGGTTGTAAAATTGATAATTGCTAATTAATTATTAATAGTTGATTTTTTAAAATGCTTTTAAAATGAAAAAAGATTTCTTTGACAAAGTTTATTCAATAGTAAAAAAAATTCCTAAAGGTAAAGTAACAACTTATGGACTTATAGCTGAAGCTTGTGGAATAAAATCTTCTGCAAGAACAGTAGGCTGGG
>CAZVBT010000387.1:0-13457 GCA_964625385.1 uncultured Melioribacter sp.
GCCAAAGAAGTTATGGAGCATACTACCGTTTATAGACCATGGGGTTCTTATACCGTTTTGGAAGAAGGTTTAAGATATAAAATAAAAAGAATAACAGTAAAACCGGGCGAAAAACTTAGCATACAAATGCATCATCACCGATCCGAACACTGGATAGTAGTAAAAGGCGTCGCAAAAGTTACAAATGGCGATACTATTAAACTTGTACATGAAAACGAAAGTACTTTTGTTCCCAAATCGGTAAAACATCGCCTTGAAAATCCGGGTAAAGTGCCGCTTGAACTTATAGAAGTTCAAAACGGAGAATATGTCGGCGAGGACGATATAATCAGATTTGAAGATCAATACGGAAGAAAATAGAATTACAAGTAACTTAAATTACCTGATAAGTATTTCTGCAGAAGTGATTTAATTTATATAATAATTATTAGCTCATATGGCAAATCCTTCAAAATTTAAAGCGACAATAAGTAAAATAGTTTCTCACGGCGAAGGAATTTATACAGTAAATTTTTCCCTAAAAAATACCATAGCCAAGTTTAAGCCAGGTCAATTCTTGCATCTTACATTGGATGAATTTGACCCTTCTGCTGGCTTTTGGCCCGAATCAAGAGTTTTTTCGATATCTTCATCTCCGGGGACAAAAGAAGTTCAAATACTATATAGTGTGAAGGGAGCTTATACGGATAGGATGAGTAAGGAGCTTAAGGAAGGAAAAGAAGTTTGGCTTAAACTACCTTACGGGGACTTTATAATAGATAAACACATTCTCGACGCAAAAAAAATATTTTTGATAGCCGGCGGAACTGGAATATCGCCTTTTGTTCCTTTTCTAAAATCCTATGACAGGGAAAATATCGGCGCTACTATTTCCGTTTATTATGGCATAAGAAATGATAAGTTTTATCTCTATAGAGATTTACTTGAATCTTTGAGCAACAGAATAGAGTTAAATGTTATAAAAGGTATGATGGATATTGGTTCTATAACGGATAGAATTATCCTATGTGAAGCCGCTAAATGCTTTATTTCTGGTCCGCCGATAATGATAAATTCCTTCAAAGAGTCACTTGTCGCTAAAGGTTTCAACCCAGAAAATGTGATTATTGATGAGTGGGAGTAAAAATGGAAAACAAGGAAAAAGAAATCAGAGCGAAAATATCTCAGCTTGTTAAAGAATATTATGATCTCAAGTTTGTTGAGAAAAAATTTAATCCTGAAAAAGATCAGGTAAGATATGCCGGGCGAGTATTTGATGAAAAAGAAATACAAAATCTTGTTGATTCTTCCTTAGATTTCTGGCTTACTAGCGGACGTTATAGCGAGGAATTCGAAAGAAGATTTTCAGAATTTTTAAACGTAGAATATTCAATGCTTACCAATTCCGGCTCATCGGCGAATTTGCTTGCCCTTTCTTCGCTTACAAGTCCGCTACTTGGAGAAAAAAGATTGAAATCTGGAGATGAGGTAATAACTGTTGCGGCAGGTTTTCCTACTACCGTTAATCCTATAATACAAAATAATTTGGTTCCTGTTTTTGTAGATATTGATCTTGAGACTTACAATGTTAATATTGATGAAGTGAAAAAAGCTATTAGCCCAAAAACAAAAGCAATCATGATTGCTCATACCCTTGGAAATCCTTTTAATATCGCGGAGATTTTGAATGTAGTTCGAGAAAATAGACTTTGGCTCATTGAAGATTGCTGTGATGCTTTAGGTTCCAGGTATAACCTAAATGGATCTTTCAGAAATGTCGGAACATTTGGTCATGTAGCTACATGCTCTTTTTATCCCGCTCATCACATAACAATGGGTGAAGGCGGAATGGTTTTTACAAATGACGATATTATAGCAAGAGCCGTTATCTCCATAAGAGATTGGGGTAGAGATTGTTATTGTAAAGGCGGAGAAAACAATACTTGTGGAAAGAGGTTTTCCGGAAAATATGGGGATCTTCCCTATGGATATGACCATAAATATGTTTACTCTCATATTGGATATAATCTCAAAGTTACTGATATGCAGGCGGCAATAGGATGTGCGCAATTAGATAAACTCCCTTCATTCATATCTTATAGAAAAGAAAATTTCAAAAAATGGACTTCAATTTTCAGTAAATTTGAAGAATTATTTGTTTTGCCAAAATCGACTGAAAATAGTGATCCAGCTTGGTTTGCTTATCCACTCTCAGTTAAAGGAAATGCTCCTTTCACAAGAAATGCTCTTGTGGATTATTTCGCATCTAAAAGAATAGAAACCAGAAATCTTTTTGCCGGAAATATAGTAAAGCAACCTGCTTACTTAAACATAAAAAAGAGAATTGTTGGAGATCTAAAAAACACTGATTTTGTGATGAATAATACTTTTTTCCTTGGCACATATCCTGGATTAAAAGAAGATATGATAAACTATGCTGAAAAAGTTCTAAAGGATTTTATTTACCAGAGAAAATAAGTAGGAGAAAAAATATGAAAGTTGTTATTCTTGCCGGTGGTCTTGGAACTAGGTTAAGTGAAGAAACTGATTTGAAACCTAAACCAATGGTAGAGATAGGAGGTAGGCCTATACTGTGGCATATAATGAAAATTTATTCCCATTATGGATTTAATGACTTCATAATATGTCTGGGATATAAGGGATACATAATAAAGGAGTACTTTGCCAATTATTTTCTTCATCAAAGCGACGTAACAATAGACATAAGGAATAATAAAGTGGAAGTCCATCATTGTAAAGCGGAGCCATGGAAGATAACATTAGTAGACACCGGTATAAACACAATGACCGGTGGTAGGATAAAAAGAATAGAAAAATATATAAAATCTACTTTTATGCTTACATACGGAGATGGATTATCTGATATAAATTTAAAGGATTTAGTTTCATTTCATAAAAAAATGAAGAAAAAAATCACTGTAACAGCCGTTCAACCAAGCGGAAGATTTGGCGCAATGGACATATCAAATAACGGTATTGTAAATTCATTTATGGAAAAACCTAAAGGAGACGGCTCTTGGATAAACGGAGGTTTTTTTGTGGTTGAGCCGGAAGTTTTTGAGTATATAGATGGAGATTCGACAATATGGGAAAGAGAACCGATTGAAAAAATTACATCCGAAAAAAATGTTTGCGCTTATAAATATGAAAAATTTTGGAGATGTATGGATACACTTAGGGATAAAAACGAATTAGAATCTCTTTGGGATTCTGGGAAAGCGCCTTGGAAATTATGGAAAGATTGAATATGAATAAAAATTTTTGGAACAATAAACGCGTTTTTTTAACCGGTCATACGGGATTTAAAGGTTCATGGCTTTCAATGTGGCTTTCTTACATGGGAGCTAAGGTTTACGGTTATGCATTAAAACCGCCGACAAATCCGAGTTTATTTGAACAAGCAAAAGTTAGATCTATTTTATCGTCTCACACCCAAGGAGATATAAGAGATTTAGAAAAACTTTCCAAATCTCTTAAACTATGCAAACCGGATATAGTCATACATATGGCCGCTCAGCCTTTAGTTAGAGATTCTTATATAATTCCCAGAGAGACTTATGAAACAAATGTTATGGGCACCGTAAACATTCTTGAAGCAATAAGAAAATACTATCAACCAAAAGTTTTTCTGAATGTAACTACGGATAAAGTTTATGAAAATATTGAAACCACACGTGGGTATAAAGAAACAGATCCTTTGGGAGGATATGACCCCTATTCATCAAGCAAGGCCTGTTCGGAGATAGTAACTTCATCTTATCGCTCGTCTTTTTTCAATTTTTCAGTTCTTGTATCTTCGGCAAGAGCCGGAAATGTAATCGGCGGAGGAGATTGGGCAAAAGATCGACTTATTCCCGATATAATACGAGCCATACTTGAAGGCAAAAAAGTTCTAATAAGGAATCCTCATTCCATAAGGCCATGGCAGCATGTGCTTGAATGTTTAAGCGGATATATGAGTTTGTGCGAGAAAATGTATATTGGGGGTAAAAAATATTGCGGCCCTTGGAATTTTGGTCCAGATGAAAAAGATTTGAAGCCAGTTATATGGATAGTAAAAAAGTTGTTAGAAGAGATAAAGCCAAATAAAGGATATACAATCGCTAGAGGTATACATCCCCACGAAGCAAAACTTCTTGTATTAAATACAGATAAATCAAAGAAACTTATTAATCGGGCTACTAATTGGGATATTGAAAATTCTATTAAAAAAATTTCTGATTGGGTAAATAGATATAGTAATGGAGATAGTGTTGCAGAAATCTGTTTTAATCAAATAAAAGAATACATAAATGAAAAATGATGCTAAAACTGATTTACCTAAAAGCACACACAAAATGATAAAAAAATCAAAAAAAATATTTTTGTCAAATGATTTACTGGTGTATATGTTAGGTACTAATGGATGGTATGATAATGAACTTGGTAGTACTATTTGCACTTATATAAAAAACAGAGATTTTAATATAATTATTGACGCTGGGTTTGGAATACAAAAACTTGATAAGTATTGCGATTTTACTAAACCCACTTATCTTTTCTTAAGTCATTTACATATAGATCATATATGTGGTTTACATTTACTTGTAAAATTTAAATTTGAAAATGGACTTAATATATTTGTAAAAAAAGGTCTTAAAAACAAGCTTGAAAGATTTTTGTCTAGCGATTATACTGTCCCAATAAATAAGCTTCTATACGATGTGAAGATTATAAATTTAGATAAAAATGTTGAATTACCATTTGAAGTAAGTTATTTGCCTCTTCTTCATTCTGTTCCGGTGCTTGGATATAGATTTAATATAAGTGGAAAAATAATATCCTGTATAATGGATACCGGTTATTGTGAAAATGCTGTAAAATTATCTTATAATGCTGATTTGCTTATAGCTGAATCTTCTTACTTGCCTGGTGAAGAAAATAAGGAATGGCCGCATTTAAATCCTGATTTGGCTAAAAGATTATCTTTTGAATCTGGCGCTAAAAAACTTGTTTTAACTCATTTCGGAGCAGATAGATATAAAAATATTTTATGAAAATAGTTTTTACTGGCAGTGGTTCATTTACGGGTTACTGGATAATAAAAGAGTTGGTATCAAATGGGCATGAAGTTTATCCACTTTTTGAGGAAAAAATTGAAAATACTTCAGGGGTAAGAAAAATTAGATTGGGAAAAATATCTAAAATTACAAAATGTTATTTTGGAATAAATTATGGGTCTGATGTGTTTTATGAGTTTATATCTTCATTAGGTAAAATTGATGTTTTTTCGCAACATTTTTTTGATACCAAAGATTACAAGAACAAAGACTATAACATAATAAAATCATTATCAAACTCTGTCGGAGATCCTATTAAACTTTTTGATATTCTTAGTAAAATAGATTGTAAAAAATTTATTTTAACTGGGAGTTCCTTTGAAGAAGGAGAGGGAGTTGGTGATGATGTCTTGATTCCTTTTTCTCCTTATGGGCTTTCCAAATCAATTTCATCTAAAATTTTTTCTTATTATTGCAAACTTTATGGAATAAAGTTCTATAAATTTGTAATACCCAATCCTTTTGGTCCATTTGAAGAATATAAGTTTACATCTTACTTAGCCGATTCATGGTTAAAAGGTAAAATCCCAGTAATTAAAACGCCAGATTATATTCGTGATAATGTACCTGTGGATCTTTTGGCTAAAGCTTACTCATACATGGTTTCCAATATTTACGAAGATAATTTTTCATATAAAATGAATCCTTCAGGATATATTGAGAGTAATCTTGATTTTGTTAAAAGATTTTCTTTAGAGTTGTCTAAGAGATTTAATTTGCCTTGTGAATTCCACATAGAAAAACAAAATAGTTTTGATGAACCAAAAGTAAGATATAATACAGACAATTTATTTAATATTTTTAAAGAGTATGAAGAAGTTGTTTTTTGGGATAATTTGGCATTATACTATAAGAAAATTTATGGAAATTAAAAAATATTCGGAAGGTCTTTTTGAGTTTGTGCCAAAAGTACACTCAGACCTAAGAGGAAAATTTATTAAAACCTTTAGTTATGATTTTTTAAAAAATTTAAATTTATCATTTGATTTGGCAGAAGAATTTTATTCTATTTCCAATAAAAATGTACTTAGAGGTTTACATTTTCAAATACCTCCTTTTGACCATATTAAGATTGTTTATTGTATATCCGGTATGGTTTTAGATGTCGTGGTTGATTTGCGTCACAAATCAAAAACATTTGGCAAAGTTTTTAGCTTTGAATTAACATCTGAAAAAAGTAATGTTTTATATATTGATAGAGGTTTTGCGCACGGATTTTACTCTCTTGATAACAATTCTGTTATGCTTTATAAAACATCTACTGTTTATAGCCCTTGTCATGATTCGGGAATTTTATGGAATTCTATAAATTTTAAATGGCCTTCTAAAAGTCCGATATTATCCGATAGAGATAAAAGATTCGAAACTTTTGAAGAATTTTTAAAAAAAAGGATTTTTTAAGTGTTCAACTTTAAATACAATATACTTGTTTTTTTTCAAATACTATTTAATCTAACAAATGCTTTTCTTTTAGTTAAAGTCTTCGGAGTTTCGCCTCAAACAGACGCTTATTTTATTCTACAAACTATTTTTGCGGCAGTATATTTGATACAGTTCATGCCAATAGAACAATTTATGTATTTTTATAATGACGCAAAAGTGGAAAGCCGAGAATCCGCCGAAAAATTTTATAATTTTTCAATTTTTGTCGCTTTACTTACTGGTTTTTTATCCGTGATATTTTTTTTATTTTTCCAAAACGGTATAATAAAAATTTTTGCATATAAACTGGATTTTGAAAGGTTACAACTACTCAATATTTATGTTTCAAAATATAAGTGGGTGCTATTTTTCACACCGATAAGTTACATTTGTTCGTCTCTTTTGACTGCGGAAATGAAAATAGGATATCCTTATGTTATAACTATTATCCCGGTTTTTTTTATAGTCTTGACACAGATTTTTTGTCATCTAATTAGCTACAAAGATATTTCTCTTCTGATTTATGCTGGTTTATTCGGTACAATATTAAGCGCATTACTCAATATTTTTTTAGTAATAAAGAATTTCAATTATAAATTTTCTCTTGATTTTAAACATAGACTATCTTCAAAATATATAAAAAACAGCATTATGATTAGGGCTGGACATAACATTCATAATTTTCTTTTTCCATTAGTTACCAATAATTTTCTTTCTTCTTTTCCGGCCGGATTTGTTTCATATTTCTATTATGCTCAGAAAATGGTAAATGTGTTACAAAACATCATAACCGGACCGTCAAACAGAATACTACAGGCTAAAATTTCAAGGTCCTGTTCTTTGAACGATCTAAAAAATATAAAAAATGATATAAGGTATTATTTTAAAATTTTTTCGCCGATATTTATTACAAGCGCAATAATAACCTATTATTTTCTACCTTATGCGCTTAACCTAATATCCTCTGGAAAGTTAAATACTGAAGATATAAATTATATACAATCTATTTTCATTTTTTTATCTGTTTGGTCTGTAATACTATTTTTAGAGGCACCTTTCGATATGGTTTTAGTAGCCGTTAAAAATAGCGGTATTTTTATACTAGTTAATGCCTTATACATAATTGACTATTCAATACTCTTGATACTCTTTAAAAATAAGTATAATTTGAATGCTGTAGGCATAGCCATTATTTTTTCCCAGTTAATTAGTTTTTTCTTATATTCAAAAACCGCTTTAAAACTTTTAAATTCGAATCAAAAAAATCTAATTAAATTTATGTTTAAATATTTGAAAGGCAAATTATATACATATGATGGTATTTGATACTTTACTTAAAATAGAAGAAAGGGTTAAGAATGAAAAAAGTAAAATATTCATTTCATTCATTGTAATGGCTGAATTTTTTTGGTATCCAAGAATAGATGTTTTAGGAGTTAATGTAAGAATAGTGGATCTTTTAGCACTTGCTTCTTTTGTCTGGTTTTTGAATTTTGAAAAAAAAAGAGAATATTTTGCCAAACAATATAAGAAATGGCCTTGGCTTTTTGTGGTTTCATTGGCCATAATCTTTTTTACAACGGTTTCGGCGTTTTTGTCGGATAATTTTTTTGTTTCGGCAAAAAAAACAGTTCAAGTGTTTGAAAATATCTGGCTGATGTGTTTTGCGATGTTTTTTATTAATAGAAAAAATATATTTTTTATAGTTCGTTCTATTTTTGCCGTTGCTGTTTTTCATATTTTATTTGCTATTATTTTTCAATATTATCCTAACACCGGAGATATTTATATGAACGGAATAGTAAGGATTTCAGGCCTATCCGCAGCTTCTTTTGCAACACATTTACTTGTAGTTTTTATTTTTTCTTTGGCTCTATTTTTATCATTTCCTTTCAGTTTTCTAAAATTATTACTATCTTCTATAATATTTGTTTCAATTATCTTAACTCAGATTAGAACAATCTGGGTACTTCTTTTTTTTGTTATTTTTTTTGCTCTGTTTATTGATTTTAGTTTTAAAAAAATGAAGTCCTGTTTAATTTTTATGATTTTATCCACATTAATCACCTTATTTTTTATTTTAAGTAATAGAAGTACAGATATAAATATGGCCTCAGGTCCTATATCCGATAAACCATGGATATCACCTCTTAAAAAAAGGGGATTATATACCGCTAATATCCGGATTGCTCTATGGAAAGCTTCCTTCGAAATATTTAAAAAATATCCTATTTTGGGTTCCGGCCCCGGAACTTTTGGTATCTTATATTATCAATATTCAAATGACTACTATAAAGATTTATTTGAAAAATATAAACTTAGCAAAGAGATAGATGCTCATAGCCAATTTTTCACTAGATTGGCGGAAATAGGGTTTTTAGGTACTACGGCATATTTATTTCTATTTGTAGTTGTTTTTTTAAGAGTTAAAAAAATGTTTTTTGAGAAAAAAGATGTTTGGACTTTATCTTTCTCGCTTTTTTTTATAACCGCTTTTCTTTCCGACATAATAAGTGATCAGCTCGGATTAAAATTATTTTGGATAACTTTAGGATTATTTGCCGGACTTTTTGGGAAACATAAAGGAACAATAAATGAGTGTTGAAAATAAGCGTATTTATCTTGAGTCTTTTATGAAGATTTTAATAATTATTTCTTTAATTTTTATTGTGTTTAACTTTAGAAATTTTTATTCAATAAGGGATCTGGTTAAGGTAAAATGACATTTAAAAAAACTCCTCTCGTTTCCATATGTGTGCCAGTTTTTAATGGGAAAGATTTTATCGCTGAAGCAGTAAATTCCGTTATAAGGCAAACGTTTCAAAATCTGGAAATACTGATACAGGACAACTTGTCCACGGACGGCACATGGGAAATTATCTCCGATTTCGCTAAGAAAGATTTAAGGATAGATATTAAGCAAAATTGTTGCAATATCGGAATGGCGCAAAACTGGAATAAGGTTGTTTCCAGGGCTTCTGGTGATTTTGTATTGCTTATGAGTGCCGACGATTTTTTGCTCCCCAAATTTGTAGAAGAGGCACTTAGAACTTTTTATTTAAACCCACAAGCTGACGCAGTTGCTACGGATCATTTCATACTAGAAAGGGGAAAGATAAGGAGGAGAAAAATTTTTTTGAAACGTGGAATACATGTGAGGTTCTCGTCCTGGATTATGCTACTTAATCCGTTTTCAATAAATTTTACGATATTCAAAAAAGAAACAGTTAGAGAACTCTCAAGTAACGATAATTTTTTTTATCCTAATTATTTTACTTGTGATTACGAACTGTGGTACAGGATGTCAGAAAAAGGCAAAAAAATATTTTATCTTGATTCGCCACTTGGGGTGTACAGAGTGCATGAAAAAAATATTTCAAGAAAAAAATCGAGGATGAATCGACAGGCACTAATTGTCATACTAAATCATAAAAAAAACTTCGGGTTTTTCATGAGGATTTTGCTTAAATTTACCGTTTTGAGATTTATTTTCAGAGTTTTATTTAATTCATTTGGTCCCTCGGGTTTGGATCGAAGGTTCTTTCGGATATTGCTTGGCGAATTTTTAAGCCGATTCTGACTCATATGAAAATATTGCAGATAACTTCAATGTTAAAACCTTATAGATGTGGTATAGGGGATTACACATGGCGGCTCGCAATATCATTGGCTGAAAAAAAATCTTTTCAGGTAAAAATTTTAGCTAAAACTAGCGAGGAATCCTCTAAAGTCATAAACGTGGGGGAATGGAATCTTTTGAAAATTTTAAAGATATGGTCTGAAATAAAATCTTTCGCTCCTGACATTGTCCATCTGCAGTATCCAGGAAAAGGACTTGGCTATTTCATAGTTTTACCTTTTCTTATTATTTTTCTTAAACTTGAAGGTTTTAAAATAGTTTTGACTCTACATGAGTATGAGATTTCTTCCCCATTCAGGAAACTTTCTTCGCTATGGATAGCTGCTCTTTCGTCAAATTTGGTGTTCACCAACGACCGAGAAAAAGAAAAAATTTCGGATAAACTTTTTTTTCGCGGTAAGAAAAGTGCTGTTATAGGGCTTGCGCCAAATATTTACAATTCCTCTGGAACGTTTAAGAGGATACCTGACAAGATAAATAAAGTAGCCACATTTGGACTATTCTATCCAGGTAGAATGATGGAGAATGTACTAAATGTTTTTGGAAAATTAAACGGAAAATATTTTGAGTTTTATGTAATAGGATCTTATGATGAATTGCATTATTCTTATTTTGAAAAAGTAAAAAAAGAGGCTGATTCTGTGTGTAAAAATAAAAAAGTAAACTTTATACTAAATAAAGATGAGAAATTTTTGAAATCTTTTTTAGGTGAAATGGAGCTTTTTGTTCTTTTATACTCTGATGGAGCATCTTTTAAGCGTACAAGTCTTATGTCGGCAATGTCTTTTGGAATACCAGTAGTTTCTAATCTTGGTAAAGCAACGCCAATCGAACTTATTGATTCTGTGAATATTATGCTAGGGGAAAATGAAGATGAAATAGTTAAAAAAACAAACGGTATAATACATGATCCTATACTTTATTCAAAAATTTCATATAATTCTTACTTGCTTGGAAAAAAATTTTCTTGGTCGGAAATAGCTATTAAACATACAGAGTTGTATGATTCCACTAAATAATTTAATGTTTCTGATATTAACCTATGGAAGTAGCAATTGTTCATCATTGGATTGTTCTTATGCCGGATGGATGAGAAAATATTAATCGGGTTATCAATTAATTTACATAAGCAGATTTTTTCCATTTAAAAAAATAATCAAAAAATAACAAATGCTTGTTTTATGACTTTTTTAAAGCAAACTGAAGAAAAGTATTGACTTTTTTATAGTTTAATGTAAAAATGTATTTATGATTAGAAGAAATATAGAAGATTTTGCAGATATAGTTTTGAGAAAATATGAAAAAATGCTTTTTATAAGCGGGCCAAGACAGTCCGGAAAAACTACTTTTGCCAAGTCTATTTTAGAAAATTATTCTCAGGGAAAGTATTTTAGTTGGGATATAATAGAAGATCAAAAAAAATTAATAAAAAATCCTTATTTTTTTCAAAGTGAAAATAGAAATACGATGAAAAAATTTCTTGTTATATTTGATGAAATACATAAATATCATAATTGGAAGAATTATCTTAAAGGTGCCTATGACGGTTATTCTAATGAGTTTATGTTCATCGTTACTGGAAGCGGGAGATTGGATCTTTTTAAAAAAGGGGGAGATAGTTTACTGGGAAGATATTTTGCCGTAAATCTTTTTCCATTTTCTTATGGAGAAATTAGACAGAATTTCCCCGGTTTTAATAGGTTTGTAGAAAACTTAAATTCAATTGATTTAAATTCTAATTATAGAGAAATATATGAGCAACTTTATAGATTTTCTGGTTTTCCCGAGCCTTTTGTAAAAAATTCGGAAAGTTTTTATAATATTTGGGCTAATGAGAGAAAAAAATTATTAATAAGAGAAGATATAAGAAATTTATATGCTTTAAGAGAAATTTCAAATATGGAAATCCTTTCCAATATTCTACCGGAAAAAATCGGTTCGCCTTTGTCTATTAATTCTTTAAGGGAAGATGTAAAGGTTTCTTATAATTCCATAAAAGAATGGATTTTAATACTTGAACAATTTTATTATTTTTTTAAGATCAATCCTTTTTCAAAATCAATAAGTAGGGCATTAAAAAAAGAACCCAAAATTTATTTATACGATTGGGTTGAAATAACAAATGAATCAAAAAGATTTGAAAATATTGTCGCATTTCACCTTTATAAAGCGGTTAATATGTGGAAATATACCGGTCAAGGCAATTTTGATTTGTTTTATATCAGAGATAAAGAAAAAAGAGAAGTGGATTTTTTAATTACCAAAGACAATCAACCTCTTTTTTTGATAGAGGCAAAGTTTAATGATGATGAATTGTCAAAAAATTTAGTTATATTTCAGAATAAACTTAAGATACCCGTATCAATACAGATAGTTCATAAAAAAGGCGTATGTAAGAAAATAAAAAATAATGGATTTATTCAATGGATTCTTTCTGTTGACAGATTTTTAGAATTATTACCTTAAAGATATATGAAAATAGCAATTGTTCATGATTGGCTTGTAACTTATGCCGGTGCAGAGAGAGTTCTTGAACAGGTTATTAATTTATTTCCGGAATCGGATCTATTTAGTTTAATTGATTTCCTGCCCGATGATAAAAGATTTTTTATTAAAAATAAAAAGGTAAAAACTTCTTTTATACAATATCTTCCTTTTGCTAAAAAGAAATATAGAAGTTATCTTCCGCTATTCCCGGCCGCTATTGAAACTTTCGATTTGCATGAGTACGATTTAATTATATCGGTCTCTCACTGTGTTGCTAAGGGAGTTAGGGTAAAAAATAATCAAAAGCATATTTGCATTTGTTGCTCGCCGGTTAGGTATGCGTGGGACTTGAGAGACCAGTATTTATCCGAGACAAAGTTAAATAAAGGGATAAAAAAGTTACTTGCCAATACAATACTTGACTATATAAAAGATTGGGATATTAAAACGATAAATAGAGTTAAAAATTATATTGCCATATCTAATTATATAGCGAAAAGAATTAAAAATAGTTATGGTAAGGATTCTTATGTAATATACCCTCCCGTTGAGATAGATAAATTTTCAGTTCAAGATAAAAAAGAAAATTTTTATTTAACCGCTTCTAGAATGGTGCCATACAAGAAAATACCTCTCATAGTTGAGGCATTTTCT
The DNA here is from genome assembly GCA_964625385.1 of uncultured Melioribacter sp. Classification (GTDB taxonomy): domain Bacteria; phylum Bacteroidota; class Ignavibacteria; order Ignavibacteriales; family Melioribacteraceae; genus Stygiobacter. The sequence goes on from CAZVBT010000387.1 coordinate 13,303, forward strand.
AAAATGCAGGATAAAAGACTTGTAGTCATAGGAGATGGTCCTGAATTTGAGAAAGTTAAAAAAGCTGCGGGTAAAAATGTGGAAATTTTAGGATACAGAGAAGACAAAGTATTAAAAGAATATCTGCAAAAAGCCAAGGCATTTATTTTTGCCGC
>CAZVBT010000388.1:0-5205 GCA_964625385.1 uncultured Melioribacter sp.
GATTAAAATCAACTTTGCCAAATTCATTTACTATTTGGTTAGAATTTATAATTCCTTTTTCAACAAACTGGTAATTAAGATTTAGTTGCTTTAAAGTTTGTGAATAATTAATTGCATTAGAGTTTTCTGATGGAAACACAACCAAACTTTTCCCTTGCAACAAAAATTCATTTATTTTATTTAATGGTTGATTGTTAGTTGAAGCAAAAAGTAAAATCAAATCATAATTATTTATGTCAATGGTATTTAATTGAGTATAATTTATTTCTTTTAATTTGATGTTAGGATTTAAGTTTAATGCATAATTAACAAATTTAGAATTCTTTGAATTGTCAGTAAGAATTAAAACCGAAATAGATTGTTTAACATTGACAGAAAAAAATAATTGGTTGTCGTTTAAGATAACATCATCTTCAAGCTCTGCTGAAAAATTAACTAATCCGGTATCTTGTAAAGTTGTTTCTAAAATTACTTCTTTTGCTTCATTAGAATTTAGAGTCAAATTTTTTTGTGAACTTCTTTTTCCATTTACAAAAAGTGAAATAATATTGTTATCAATTTTTGTGTTTGAATAATTTTTAACTTTTACTTTAAAGCTTATTTCTTTATTCATTTCGAAAATTTGATTTTCCGATTGAAATGAAACTAAACCTAAATTACTGTATTCATCATTACTTAGATCAATTAAGAACAGTCTTGCGTTTTCAGGAAAAATTTTTCCATAATCAGAAAGTTCATCTTTTGAGTTTACCAATCTACTCTTTTGCATATCTGTAAAAATGTAAATTTCGTTATTCAAATAATTTGATTCATAAACAATTTTTGACGCCTCGACCAGAGCTTGATTTAAAGTGTTACTTACTTCTGAAATTTCAATGTCGTCTATTTGATTTATTATTTCCTTTATGTTTTTTGTAGGAATAAATTTTTTAGAATTAATCTCACCAATTGGAATTACTGTTACTTCATCGCCATCTTCGATTTCATTAAGTATGCTTTTGCCTTTCAACTTTGCTTGATTTAAAAGTGAACCATTTTCATTAACAAGCGACATACTAAACGTGTTATCAATAATAAAAATTGCAGAAGTCTTTGCAGTTGAATTTGAAAATGAATCTTTTATTGTTGGCCTTGCGAACGATAAGACAATAAAAACAATTATCAATATTCTAATTATTAATAGAAGTAACTGTTTTAGTTTGATTCTTTTAATTTTAGTTTTTTGAAGCTCTTTTAAAAAAACAAGCGTGCTAAATTCAACCGTTTTTAATTTTCTAAGATTTAGAAAATGTAAGATGATTGGAATGGCTGAAGCAAGTAAACCAAATAATATTGTGGGATTTAAAAAAGTCATTTTATTGTTTTTTGGTAATGTTCAATTAATTTTAGTATGTATTTACCTAAATCAAAATTTTCAAGGACTCTTTTTCTTGAGTTTTCACCTAATTTTTTTCTCAGTTCATAAGAATCAATTAAAGTTGATATTTTATTTGTTAAGTCTTCAACATCACCTTTATTAAAAAGCAATGATGTTTCATTTTCAATTGCAATTTCTAAAACTCCAGAAGCACGAGTACAAACGTTAGGTTTTTTCATACTCATTGCTTCTACTAATGTAAGTCCAAATGATTCATCATGCGAAGGGAAAGCATAAATATCAATTGCAGCCAAAATATTAGGTGTATCTTTTCTTAATCCAGTAAAAACTATTTTTCCTTTTTGATTTATTTTTTCTGCTATTTCTATCACTTTTTTGTAATAACTTTCTTCATTTATACTTGGATGACCAACTATTACAAATTTCAAATTGTCATACTTTTTTAAAAGTTTATTAGCACTTAACAAAAATTCTTCGTGTCCTTTGCCTTGACTAATTCTTCCAATCATTCCAATTAATATTTCATTATCATCAATTTTAAATTCTTCTCTAAAATTTTTTCTTTCATATAAATCAGGCTTGAATTTTTCTGTATCAATTCCATTATGCAATAAAACTATTTTTTCTTTTTTTAATGAAGTTGTAACTAAAAGATTTTGTTCAATCATCCTGCTAATTGCGTAAACTTTATCAATTCTTGAATAAAGCCAATTGTGAAGAAAATCTTTTTTTGAAATTCCACTTGCGACATGTTTCGTAAAATGAATTGGTATCTTAGAATTAATAAATTTTAATACTGGTATAATAAACCATAAATCTTTTGAAGAATGAGAATGAATTAAATCAAACCTTTCTTGTTGGATTATTTTTTTGATGTAAAAAAAAGTAATTAGGTTAAAATAATTTTCATTACCAACTAAAAATATTTTTATGTTTTCTTTTTCTGCTTCTTTGTGAAGATTAGAAGATTTCAGAGCGAGTAATGAAACATCATGATTTAACTTTTTAAGTTGAAGAAGAATAGTAAGAGAGAACATTTCCAAACCGCCCCAACCATCTGAAATGCAAGTAAAAAGGATTTTCATTAATAACCTTTTTGGATTGAAGCACCGCGAAAATAATGTTTAAGAATTTCATCAAAAGTATAACCTAATTCTCCCATAACTGCTGCGCCTATTTGGCAAAGACCAACTCCGTGTCCCCATCCAGCACCTTTTAAAATAAATTTTTGTGGAATTCCATCTATAACATTTACCTTTTTAACAATAAACGCACTACTATAAAGATGCGTTTTAGAAAGCCATTTTCTTATTTCTAATTCCTTACCAACAATTTTTGTTTCTTTAGTTCCAATAATTTTTAGTTTTATTAATCTACCCGATTTCCCTCTTTGAATCGGAAGCATTTCTTTTATTAAGCCAAAATCAATACCACTTTTGGTTTTGATTAATTCTGAAATTTCATCCTGATTATATTCAACTTGCCAACGATAAAAATCATTTGTGTCTCTATCAAAATCAACAAGAACTTGTGACAGAACTTTTTTATCAGATGTATTACAAAAAGCATGGGGATTTGTTTGTATCCACTTTTCACAAATATCTTCTTTTGTTAAATCCCAATTAAAATCATCATCTTCATATTTATAATCATAAAATGATTGAAGATAATTATGAGGAACTTCTTCCCATACATTTTCGAAGGTTTCTGTTATACCACCACAACATTTTGAAAAACGAGTATCACAAATTTTATCATTGTAGGCAAGGAATAACCCAGCTGTTTCAGAAATCGCGTTATAAGCATTATCGTTTATAATTTTTGTAATACCTTGATAACGCTGGCAATGATCATCTGCACAAAAATCGTAATTCAAATGATCTTCTCTATCATACCATCTTATTATTTCATCACCATTGATTATTTCATTTATTTGTTTTGTTTGATTTTTCTTTTTTGCAAGTTGAGCAAGAATCCAACCACGAGAAATAATAGCATGTGCTTTTAGCAATTCGATTGATGCATTTGGGCTCATCTCAGATGATATTACACTTGTTAAATACTCTTCGAGCGGCAGAATATTTATTGCTGTTAATTTTTCATTTTCAATTATAAAATTTAACTTTCCACGAAATTTTTGATTCTCTTTTTTCTGCCAATGAAAATTAATACCTATTACTACATCTTTAAGAAGGAATGTGTCTATTTCAATGTCTTTGGGAAAAAATGTAACTTCATTACCAATAAAAACTTCTTTCTCTTCATTTGATATTTTTATTTTACCATCAAGATACTCAGCCTTAAATCTTCCACTTAATCTTCTTTCAACAAAATGTGAAATGAATAAACCGTAAAATTCAAAATGAATTTCTTTTGAGGATAAAATACCTACTTTAATTTCTGGTTGAGTCATAATTTTCACCTAATTTCTATCGAAATATAATAAGCCATATATTAATAAAATAGATTACTTTTTAATTGCAATATTGAATTTCATTTTATATGGCGTATGGAAATAATTTAACTTATCATGCGTAATTATATAGAACTTATCGTTAATCTAAGTGTTTAGAAGTATTGCTGATAAAAAAATCTTCAACGATAATTATTTCAGTTTTAATTCCTTGCACATACGATAATAATTAGGTGGAGCTAAACCAAGTTTTTTAGCGGCTTCACTGTCAGATTCAGATTTTTGACGAACATAATTAAAATATTTTTCTCTAAACATTTTTTCCATTTGTTTTAGTGGCAAAATACCTTCAGAAGAAATAAAACTAATTCCATCAGTATTAGCATAATCATCACTAAATTTTTTCCCAAGTGCATGTTCAATTAAATTTTCATCAACAATTTTTTCGTCAAAGAATAAGAGTCTTTGAACCAAATTTTTAAGTTCGCGGATATTTCCGGGCCATTCATAATTCATTAGAAATTTCATTGCTTCTTGAGTAATAACCGGCACTTCTTTACCCATATCAATTGCAAATTCATTCATAAAATAATCCACCAAATAATGTATATCTTCTTTTCTATGTTTTAAAGGCGGTACAAAAATTGGGACAACATTTAATCTGTAGTAAAGATCTTCCCTAAACTTTTTTTCTTTTATTTCGTTTTCAAGATTTTTATTTGTTGCAGATATTATTCTAACATTAACTTTTATTTTTTCAGTTCTTCCGATTTTTTCAACTTCACCATCCTGAAGAACACGTAAAAGTTTAACTTGTGCTGAAAGAGGAAGTTCTGATACTTCATCTAAAAAAATGGTGCCATTATTTGCTAATTCAAACAAACCGGGTTTTCCTTTATCGGCACCTGTAAAGGCACCTTTTTCATATCCAAACAATTCACTTTCAATTAGTTGATCAGGAATGCTTCCACAATTTATTGGAATAAAATTTTCAAATTTCCTGTTGCTTAAATAATGTAGATTATATGCAATTAATTCTTTGCCTGTGCCGCTTGATCCTGTAATTAAAATCGGAGCGTTACTATTTGCATATTTTAAAGTTTGTTCTCTTAATTTGTTTGCAATTTCAGAGATGCCAATAATTTTTTTGCCAGATAAAATATTTTCTACATTGTTATAAAGTTTTTGATTTTGTTTTTGTTTTTCGCGAAGTAATTTTTTTCTTTCATAAGCATTAAATATCGAAAGTATAAAATCTGTCGGTTGGTAAATATAATCTTCAATATCGCCGGGATATTTTGTGCAATACCAAAAAGCACCGGCTTCAATTAAATTGTGTGCAAAATCGTAATCCGTTACATTAATAGTCATTTTTGTAATAACTATTATTTGCAAAGTTGTGTCAATATCTTTT
>CAZVBT010000389.1:0-1664 GCA_964625385.1 uncultured Melioribacter sp.
TTTTGGATCAGTAAAATATAAATTACCTTTTCTATCAAAAGCTAAATCATTTGGCCTGTTAAATTTTTCACCCATAAAACCATCACCATAAATTGTAGTTTCACCTTTTTTATTAATCTTTAAAATTTTTCCTTCACCATAATCGCAAGCATAAAGATTTCCATTTTTATCAAAAGTTAACCCATTTGTTTTACCAAAATTAAAAGGCTTTGTCGGTTTAATTAAAAAAGTATCAGTTTTGGAATTTGTAATTCTTGTAATCCAATCACCGTAACAATTTGATGAATAAACTTCATCAATTCCATTCCATGCTGGTCCTTCAGGAAATTTTTGATTTTCCGCTACTTTAACAAATTCACTTGAGATTAACTGTTGTGCATTGAATTGGTTTGAAAAAATCAAAATAACATTAATAATTATAAAAATATATTTCATATTAATTTAAGCTAAGTAAAATTTAAAAAATTGCCTCACCAATTATAATTGATGAGGCTGTTAAAAAAGTGAAAAAAAGATTAATAACTTACTCTAATTCCTAATTGAACTTGCCTTCCAAGGAAATAACCAGTAGGCAATCCAAATGTAGTTAAAGCATTACCAGCCTGGTCATATTTTGTACCGCGATAACCAGAAACATTAACCCAGTTACCAACATTGAAAATATCAAGCATAAATTCAACCTGAGGAATATTTACTTCATATTCTTTCAAGTTCAATAAATATGATAATCTTAGATCAAACATTTTATACCAATATCTGATTTTATTTAAATCTGGTAACCAATTTCGTTCACCATTGATGTAATCATCACCGGTTGTATTATTTTTATTTAAATCTCTACCATCAACAACATCAAATGGACGTGGACTTGCTAAAGTCAATATTCCCGATAACTTGAAACCAAATGGAAGTTTTGAATAACCTGAAAGAACAAATCTGTGTCTTTCTTCTCCATTACTTCTAAAGTATAAGAACTCAGAAGTAATCGGTCTATTTTGAGAAGGGCTTCCATCATAAGTAGATTTTGCAGCGTTAAAAGTATATGAGCCAGTTATGTTGAAACTAGAAGTTTTATAATTAACACTTGTCATTATAAGCATATTTTCTGCTTTGGCATCATCAAACCATAATTGAATATCGCCATATTTAGAAGTAAGTCTTCTTTTATTTGGTGTAACTGATTTATCGAGATAATTAGCATTACGAGAAACATAAATTTTATTCATTTTCTGATATAGAAAATCAACACTAGCACCCAATTCATCATTAAACTGATTTGCAATACCTAAAGAAACCTGATCAATAACAGGATTTTCAAGTTTATCTGGTAATAAATTCATCGCAGGTGCACCTGCACTTCCGCCAGATTTTGAGGCAATTCTTCTTCTTAATTCATTTGGATCTAATGTTGGTAAATTGTTTGTGTTATTAAATGTAAATTGATATTGCCTCCATGAAGCATCTCTTCTTTCAAAATAGCTGATATAAGATGCAACTCTATCGAAGGAACGACCAGCACCACCACGAAGAATAGTTTGTCCATCTCCGTTTAAGTCATAAGTGAATGAAAATCTTGGGGCAAAGTTATCCAAATCATTTTTTCTATTTCCGGTGTTTAAATATTTAGGATCTAACAATGCTCTTAAGTCAGCACTATCTGCCCA
>CAZVBT010000390.1:0-13589 GCA_964625385.1 uncultured Melioribacter sp.
ATGCAATACAATATGAAATAATAATGCCAATATTAAAAGATCTTAAAAAAGGAAATTTATTTGTAGTTGGAGATGAAAAACAAAGTATCTATTCATTTCGGGATGCAGAGCTTGAAGTATTTGAATTAACAAAAAATCAAATTAAAAATGAAAACAATAACGGTATCTTATTTTTACCACACAGTTTCAGAATGCAAACCCGTTTAATTCTTTTTATAAATAATTTATTCGATAAATTATTTGAAAACCCGAAAAAAGAATTTAATGAAGTTGAATATAAAAAATTAATCTCAACCAAAAATGATCTTACAAAAGGTAAGGTTGCAGTTTTAATAGCAGATGATGAAAAAAATATAAGTGAAGAAACATTAGTTGCAAAAAAAATTTTAGAAATAATTAAAATTAATAAACAATATTTTTTTAAAGATATTGCAATTTTATGTAGAAAAAGAAAATCTTTCAGAAAGCTTGAACAAGAGTTTGTTAAGCATAAAATACCATTTATTATTGTTGGCGGAAAAGGTTTTTATCAACAGCAAACAATTTATGATATATACAATTTTTTAAGTTTTATTCTTAATCCCAATAACGATGCATCTTTAATTGGAATTTTACGTTCACCACTGTTTAATTATTCTGATTTAGAAATTTTTAACATAAGTCAAAACGGTGGAAATACTTTTTATGAAAAGCTAAAAAATTCTTCGAGTACATCAACAAAGTATAAAAATACAATTGAAATTTTAGAAAAAAATATTACTCACTCGAAAAGTTTTACTGTAGAAAAAATAATCCGAAGTATTCTACTCGATACACAGTATTGGTCATTTATTTCAAGCAAAGAAAATTCAGAACAGGAAATTGCCAATGTAGAAAAACTAATTAGTATTGCAAGAGATTATAATAAACAACCATTCAAAAATTTATATGATTTCGTCATTAAATTAAGTTCACTAATAAAAAAAGAAGAAGATGAAGGACAGGCACCAATATCGGATGATCACAATTCAGTCAAAATAATGACTATTCATCAATCAAAAGGACTTGAGTTCCCAATAGTATTTTTGTTTGATACAAATAGCAGAGCTTTCAGAAATTCTGTTAAAGAGAAAAATTTTTTTCTGGATAAAAGTTTTGGCGTAATAACAAAAATTCCATTAGACAATTTCTTTGATAAATATTATCAAACACCAATAGGAAGTATTTTTGAATTTTCACTTAAAAAAAAAGAAGTTGCTGAAATTAAAAGGCTTTTTTATGTGGCAGCAACAAGAGCACAAGATGAACTTTACATTTCTGCTGCTGTAAAGAAAAATAGAATTGAAAATAATTCTTTTTTTGAAATGCTTAATACTGTTTATAATGTTATGGATAATGAAAAAGTTTTTATATCTGACGAAATTGAAATAATGTTACAAGAAAATAATTATGAATCTAAAAAAGAACATTGTGAGTTAGAAATTAAAGTTGAGAGAGAAATTCAGGATTCTCCACTTGAAAATGAATTGATAGAAATAAAAAGCTATGATAAAATATTTTTACAAAAAATTTTTGATAACCCAAAAGACGAAATAATATCTGCAACAAAAATTGCAATTTATGAACAATGTCCGATTAAATATCAATTAACATATGAAATCGGATTTCAACCAATTTTGGAAATTATAAAAAACAGAGAAAATCAATATGAATATCAACCAAATGAAGATGAAAATATTCTTCAATCAAAAATAAGAGGAAAAGTAATTCATAAAATATTAAGTAAAGAAAATCATGAAAAAGGATTAAATGATTTTTTAGATCATGAATTAAAAAGAGAAAATATAGAGAACAAAATTATTTATGATTCTATTTTAAAAGATTTAGAGCAATTCTTTAAATCGAATATTTATAATAATTTTAAAAATTATAGTAACTATAAAAATGAATATGAAGTTTATTCAAAGCAAAATAATTACATACTTTATGGAATAATTGACAAACTAATTATAAATAAAGACGAATTAATAATTATAGATTATAAAACTGATAACATATCAACCGATGAAATTACTGAAAGAGCAAATAATTATTTTCCACAGTTAAAGTTTTATGCAATTGTTCTAAAAAAATTATATCCCGATATAAAAAATTATACTTTGCAATTAATTTTTATAAAGCATCCTGATGAAAAAGTTGTTATGAAAATAAATCACGAAGAAATTTTAGAGTATGAGAATAAAGTAAAAGTATCAATTGAAGAAATATATAATCAAAAATATGTACCAAATAAAAAGCACTGTCACTTGTGTCATTATTTCCTTGAAGGGAAAACATGCGTAAAAGAATATCAATTATAATTTTATCTTTAATAACATTTTTACAAATTGGTTGCACTAAAGTAATAGTTTATAATGTGCCCCTTTATGAACAACCAATTGATTGGAAAGAAATATCCACAAGAAATAAAACTATAAATGAATACTCAAAATATTTAAGTGGGAAAAAAATATTTTTAGATGCTGGACATGGTGGTGAAGATAGGAAAAATAAAAGCAGCAATGGTGAAATTGTTGAAGCCGATGTTAATTTAAGAGTAGTACTAAACTTAAAAACGTATTTAGAACTTGCTGGTGTAAAAGTATATTTATCACGTGATAGAGATACAACTGTTAAATTGAGTGATCGATCCGAAATTGCAAATAAAACCGATGCAGATATTTTTATTAGTGTTCATCATAATGCTCCATCAAAAATTGAAGATGATTATACTAATTATACTTCTGTCTATTATCATGCTTTTGAAAATGACTACGAACATGAACCATGTAATAAAGATTTAGCTCGTTTTATACAGAGAGATTTATCTTATGTTATGAATAATCCTGGTGGACTTGGCTCATTTGATGGAACATATTCTGATTACAATATTTATCCTAAGGAAGGATTTTCTGTTTTGAGAAAAACAAAACCTCAGGCTGTTCTGGTAGAGTGTGCTTTTCATACCAGCAAACTTGAAGAATTGAGATTAAGCAACGAAGAATTCAATCAAATTCAAGCGTGGGGAATATTCAGAGGCTTAGCTAAATATTTTAAAGCCGGAATTCCATCATTAAAATTTTTGGAGGATAGTACAAGATACACAGATTCTGTTGCAACCTTGTTTTTTCAATTTGATAATCAACAAAAAATAAATTCAAGATCAATTCAAATTTTTTATAATAAAAATGAAATACAATTCACATTCGATAAGAATAAAAATATTTTATCTATTCCGGTAGGAATTTATGATATAAATTCATTCGAAATAAAAATAATAGCTGCGAATGACAATGGAAATCATTTAAGAAAAACTTTTTACAAATTCATAATTGATCAAAACAAAAAAATCAGACTGACAGATTAAACTATAAGTTTTTCTTAGAGTCTATTCTTTCAGTTATTAATTTAAATATCCACAGCGAAATTGCGGCAATAAATCCAATAACTAAAAAATAAAACCAAATAACGTGTGCATTTGAATAATAAGATGCTTTTTCAATTTCTGAAATTCCAACAGGAAGTGTTTTAGGATCAGGACAATATTTATCGAGTAAAAAGCCAGACATAATAAAACCAACTAGAGCAGAAAAGAATGAATGTAAGTGACTAAAACCCAAATAAACACCTTCTTCACCTTTTGGAGCTTGAAGTGAAAAATATTCTAAAAATCTTGGTGATATAAAACATTCTGCTAATCCTTGAATCGCAATTCCAATTATCATCATCACAGTTAGCGGATGCAATGAAAACAAACCCAAAATATTAACTGAATCACCAGTCAAATTAAATAACCATTGACTGCTTGCCATGGATAAAGCAGAAAAAGGCATTAAAAGCATTCCTATAAACATTGATGTTACTGCCTGTTTTTTTTTCATTAAGTTAGTAATTATCACCACGAATAAAACAACTACAGCAGGATTCACATTTGCAAGCCATTCAGGTTTAGCACTTTCACCAAGTAAACGAATTACATACTTTGGCATTGTTGCATACATTTGTTGCTGAATTATCCAAAACCCAGTAACAATTAATGTTAATGCAACTAATCTTGGTTTAGAAAAAACTTTTTTAAGTGAGTTTAATACATCAGAAATTTTTTTGCTTTGATGTGAAATATCAATTGGCTTAAAAAAGAAAATTGCAAACAACATTGCAAGCAAAGACATTCCCGCAGAAAAGAAATTGACATATTCTAAACCAATTCCTTGTCTTATGTATGGTACAAAAGTTTTACCAGTAAAAGAACCTATATTAACAACCCAGTAGAAAAGTGAATATCCACGTGCACGATTTTCTTCACTTGTTAATTTTGCAACCGTACCTGTTATCAATGGTTTAATGAATGATCCACCAATTAATGAGATTAAAAGAAAAAATAAAACAAAAACTTTTTCATGATATAAACCAAGTAATGTATAACCTATTGTCAAAAGTCCAAATGCAAGTATTAATCCGTTTTTGAAACCAATTTTATCCGAGACAGCACCAGCAAATGGTGGAAGCAAATAAAGTAAAGCATAAAATACTCCTGCCACAACCCCAGTTTCTTTATCATTAAATCCAACAATATCAGTTAAATACAAAGTTAAAACTATAAAGAAGCCATAATAAGCTGCACGTTCAAATAATTCCATAATGTTTACAATCCAAAATTCTTTTGGAAATTTCCATGAAATGTTTTTATTTGTTTCAGACATTTTGCCTCGTAAAATTTTTTATAAAGATAACAAAAAAATGTCAGTGAAATAAAAAATTAAAATAAAGTTTGTAGTATTTTTGTTAACAAGGAATTTATTTTATGAAAATCTTTAAAGAGAGGAAAAAATGAAAATATATTCTAAAAGAGAATTAAATGAATATTTTTTATCATTAACTTATGATGATATTTCACTTGTACCGAAAGAAATATCACAGGTTAAAAGCAGAACAGAAGTAAATATAAAATCAAAATTCTTAGATATTGAATTAAGTGTTCCGGTTTTGGCTAGTCCAATGGATACAGTTTGTGGTCTTGAAATGGCAAAAGAATTAAATTCACTTGGTTGCATAGGAATAGTAAACAGATTCGATTCATCCTTAAAAGAACTTTTTAAAAACGAAAAATCAAGCGAAGGTATTCAGGCTGTTTCAATTGGATTAACTGCAGAAGATGAACTTTTAGAAAAAATTGCTGAGAAAAATTTTATTGTTTGTATTGATACAGCTAATGCAAATAATGCTCATGTTCTCAAAAAGTGTGAGGAAGTTAAAAAGAAATACAATTTAAAAGTTATTATTGGAAATATTGCTCATGGCGAAACACTTTCAAAGTTAGTTGATGCCGGTGCAGATGCTGTAAGAATTGGAATTGGCGGCGGCAGTATGTGTACAACTTCAATTCAAACTGGAATTGGTATTGGTCAAGTTTCATCTTTGCTGGATGCTTATTTTCATCGCGAAGAATTGAAATTAAATGTTGCTTTAATTGCTGATGGTGGAATTAAAAGTCCGGGTGATGTTTCAAAAGCTTTAGCTGCCGGTGCTGATATTGTAATGTTAGGCAGAATGCTTGCAGGAACAAAAGAAACTCCTGGTGAAGTTATTAAATACAACGACCAATTATGGAAAAAATATCGTGGCTCAGCTTCATTTGGTGTTAAAATGAAAGGTGAATTTATTGAAGGTGAAGAAACTATGGTTCCTTACAAAGGACCCGTTCAAAATGTAATAAATGCAATTAGTGATGGATTAAAAAGTTCAATGAGTTATTTGAATTGTAACTTTCTTGATGAACTTAAACATAAAGATAGTTTTGCTATTCTAAGCACCAGCAGTTACATTGAAAGATTACCTAAAAAATAATTTATTCATTTTCTCTCTTTACTCTTTCAATTGTAAACGCCGGAATACAAACTGAAACATATTCACATTTTTCTTCAAAGGGATTCGAGTATCTTACCCGAGTTCCTTTTTTAATTATAATTGATTGATTTTTTTCAAGAGTGATTTTTTCATCTTCAACTTCAATTAATTTTTTTCCAGAAATAATAAAAGTTATTTCATCAAATTCTGGTGTTTGAAATGGTTCGCTCCAACCAGCAGGAGCAATCATATGAGCAAAACTAAAATCGCCATGATTTTTGCTTGCAAAACCGAAATGCTCTTCAATTAATTTTCCATCATTAGTAGGAACAACAAATGGTGCGGTTTGAATTTCGTACTTTTTATGGCTCATAGTTTTTTTGTTTTTATTCTTAATGAATTTGTTACAACACTTACTGAACTTAAAGACATTGCCAGTGCTGCAATCATAGGATTTAATTTACCAACTGCAGCCAACGGAATTAAAATTATATTATAAAAAAATGCCCAGAACAAATTTTGCCTGATAATATTTAACGTAATTTTAGAAAGTTTGATTGCCTTTGGTATTAACTTTAAATTACCTGAAACTAATGTAATTTGAGAACTTTCAATAGCTATATCAGTTCCGCTTCCAATCGCAAAACTAATATCAGCTTGAGCTAAAGCAGGCGAATCATTTATACCATCCCCAACCATAGCAACAATTTCATTCTTGTTTTGATATTCTTTAACTATTTCACTTTTTTCGTTCGGTAAAACTTCTGCTTTGAATTCATCTATATTAATTTCTTTTGCAATTTTTTCTGCAGAATTTTTATTATCGCCGGTTATCATAACCGTTTTAATTTTTAGATTTTTAAGTTCATTTACTGCATCGAAAGAAGAATTTTTAATTTTATCTTCGATTAATAAAATTGCTTTAAGTTCATTTTCAATTGCAACATAAATAATTGAATTTGAATTTTCATCGGTAAGCCCAATAGCAATTTTATTTAAATTAATGGCAAACTCTTTCATCAAATTTAAATTTCCAATCACAAGATTTTTATTATCAACTGAGCCAATAATTCCAAAGCCGGAAAAATTTTTGAAATTTCCGGGTTGAAGAATCTCAATGTTTTTTTCTTGAACATACTTAACTATTGCTTTTGCTATTGGATGCTCAGAATTTTTTTCGAGCGATGCTGTTAATCTTAATATTTCATTTTCGTCATAACCAAAAACAAATATTTTTTTTATAACGGGATTACCTTCTGTTAGTGTTCCTGTTTTATCAAATATAATTGTGGATATTTTTTGAGCAACTTCTAAACTTTCTCCGTTTCTTATTAGAATTCCATTTTGTGCGGCTAAACCAGTAGAAACAATTATCGCTGTTGGCGTTGCTAAACCTAAAGCACAAGGACATGCAACAATTAATACTGCTATAAAATTAGTTAATGCGTTTGTAAATGAATTTTCATTTCCCAAAAATATCCAAATAAAAAAAGTACAAATAGCAATTATTATAACAACAGGTACAAATACCGAAGCAACTTTATCAACCATTTTTTGAATAGGTGGTTTTGATGCCTGTGCAGTTTCTACAAGTTTTATTATTTGTCCTAATATACTATTATCTCCAATTGCAGTAACTTGAAAATGAATTGAACCTGTTAGATTAATTGTTCCACCAATAACTTTTGAACCAATTTTTTTATCAACAGGAATACTTTCTCCGCTAATCATGCTTTCGTTTATAGTGGATGCACCATAAATAACAATTCCGTCAGCAGGAATAGATTCACCTGGTTTTATTTTAACAATATCACCTAATTTCAATTCATTAATTGAAATTAGTTTTTCTATTTCATCAACAATAATTGTTGTTGTTTTTGGTTTGAGCTCAATTAATTTTTTAATTGCTTCATTTGTTTTTCTTTTTGACTTATGCTCAAGAACTTTTCCAAATAAAATTAATGTGATGATAACAGCTGCTGTTTCATAATAGACATGCGACATTTCTTGCATGGAAATTTCATTAGGAAATAATGTTACAAAAACACTGTAAACATAAGCTGAAGCCGTTCCAATAGCTACTAATGAATTCATCTCAAAACTAAAATGTTTTAAGTTATTCCAAAAAGAACTATAAAACCTTTTACCAGATATAAAAATCACTGGTGTTGTTAAAATCAACAAAATATTGTTAGTATATTGACTATTGAATGGCCATATTGAATGAAAGAAGTGAAAATCAATTAACATGCTTATTAAAAAAACAGGTATGGTTATAATTAAAGCAAGCGTAAAATCTTTTTTTAATGAATCATAAAAATCATCTTTAATATATAAATCATTTGAATCAAAATTTTTAGTTAATACACTTTCATTTTCAATTTTTAGCTTATAACCGTAACCTTCAACTTCTTTTGATATTGAATTTAAATCAAGATTTTCATCAGCTTCAAAAGTTACTGTTTCATTTGCAAGGTTTACACTTACATTCTTAACTGATTCAAATTTTCCAATTATTTTTTCAACACGTGTAACGCAACTGGCACATGTCATGCCTTCAACAGGGAAAATATATCGTTTCATTTTACGACTTGATAACCAGCTTCTAAAATTGCATTTTGAATATCATTTTCTGAAACTTTAGAATCATCAAATTTTACTTTAACAGATCCAATTTCAACATCAAAAGATTCTAACTGTAATTTTGATAATTCTTTTTTTACCGCAATAACACAATGATTACAAGTCATACCGTTGACTTGTAAAACTAATTCTTTCATTTACTTTCCTTTCAATTATTTGGGCTTTTTCTTTTCAGTTTTTAATGTAAATAATTTATCGGTTTCTTTATCTACGTATTTTTCTAAAATGTCACCATCTAAAACATTTAACTCTTTTGGTTTCTTTGGCTCTTCAACTTTAATAGGTTGATTTGGAGCTTTAAGAATTTCAACCCGTGGCTGTTTTTCTTTACTTTGTTTAATTATTTCATTTTGACTTTTTGAAGATGGTTGATGAGGTGCTTCTTTTTTTCTAACGGGTATATGTATTTCTTTTGTTATATGTGTTAATCTCTTCCTCACATGTTGAACAAAATTTTTTTCCAACTCAACTTGCTGGTTATTTGAAAAATCTTTTGGGGGCATAGATTTCTGTTTTATCTTATAAGATATATAAGATAATCCTAAAACTATAACTGCTAATACAGTTACTATCTTTAGTGCTGTTATTACAATTGGTACTAATTCCATGATTTAAACTTACAAAAAATGATGTAAGGTTCAAATTTTGGCGGGAGAATAAGGTAACATAGACTAATATTTAGCTAAGTTACCTTTTATTTAATTAAATTGCAGAAAAAGATGAGTAATTTCTAACTGAGTTATCAGAGTAAAAATCTAATATGTTTTCGTCTGTAATCCTGAAGTTTTTGTTTGCCGAATATTGTACTTCTTGAAATTTAACCGGATTGTTATTATTAATATTTAATTTTTTATCATAAGTATTCATAATTTCCAGTCTTCTGGTGTTTTTAATTACTGGTGCAATATGATTCTTATTATCCAAATTTTTTGAATAATAAACTGTTTCTTTCATTATGCTTTTTGGTTGATAAGATTTAACTTGATTAACTTGATCTTGCTGGTAATTGTTAATTCTATTAATGTTAACAGTTTTTATGAAGCCAGATTGTAGCGGTACTAATTGCTTTTGAGGTTTTAATTTAAATGAAATGTATGAAATAATTATTACAAAAAGTAATATTGCCGAAAAAATTAATAAGCTTGTATAAATAATTGGTACTAGTGTCATTTTTTATATCTCCTTTCTTTCGCTATAAAGCCAAAGATTATACCAAACTAAAAAACCTTTATTTCATTCATTTTTTTGGTAAACAAGAAAAATAGATGTTTTATAATGAAACAAAATTGTTATAAGAGAACCAATTTGAATCTTCTTTTTAAAAAGTAATAATAGATAATTTGGTATTTGTGTAATTATGAATAGGCTTCTGAATTTCTATATTTACAAACTTTTGAAAATAAATAACTCAATAAAAAAGTTTTTTTTTAGCTTTCTTTTTAATAACTTTTGACCCGTTTTCTTGTAACTTTGTAAAAAAAAAGAGGTTAGCATGACCAAAGCTGATATCATTGATAGAATTGCCAGTGGAACTGGGTTAACAAAAATTGATACCGAGGTTGTAGTTGATGGTTTTTTTAAAACGATAATTGATGCATTAGCTTCTGGAAACGGAATTGAAATTCGTGGTTTTGGCAGTTTTAAAGTAAGAAAAAAGAAACCTCGAAATGCAAGAAATCCAAGAACAGGTGAAAAGGTTTATGTTGGAGAACATTTTGTCCCTTCATTCAAATTTTCGAAAGACTTTAAAGCGGCGGTAGATTTAGGCATGAAACAATTAAAAGAACAAAAGGTTTTAGATGAAAAAGTGTAAAGTTTGCGCTGAAAATTTAAGCGATAAATATAATTACTGTCCCAATTGCGGTGAAAAAGTTAATAACAAATCCTCATTAAAAATAAATAACCAAAAAGACACTGCTAGAAATAAAACAATCTCCTTAAAACATATTTTAATTTCTGCTGCAGTATTATTAATTATTGGTTTTATTATTTTGTATTCAGCTGGTGTTTTTGATTCTCACAAACTTGAAACTCAAAATACTGAGCAAAGTAATCAAATTTCAAAAGGTGCAGATTTATCCAAACTTGAAGAAATAAATAATCTTGAAAAACAGTTTAATGCTAATCCAAGCGATTTCAATACACTTTTAGAACTAGCTCATTTATTAAATGATTCAGGATTTAAAGAAAAAGCGATTGATAAGTATCAGCAATATTTAAAAAAATTTCCACAAGAGCCAGATGTTTTAGTTGATATGGGTGTTTGCTATTATGAATTGGGTCAAAATCAAAATGCAATAATGTATATGAAAGAAGCATTGAAATATAATCCAAATCACCAAATAGCCAATTTGAACTTAGGAATAGTTCACCTATCAATGGATGAAATAGAAACTGCAAAAAATTATTGGAAAAAAGCAGTTGCAATAAATCCAAATAATGATATAGGAAAAAAAGCTCAAGAATTAATTAAATCACATTAAAATGGAGAAGTGAAATGCCTTGCGGTAGAAAAAGAAAACGCCATAAAATGGCAACTCACAAGCGAAAAAAACGCTTGAGAAAAAATCGTCATAAAAAGAAATTGAGATAGTTTAATTTCTTTGAAAGAAAGCCACCTTAGCTCAGCTGGTAGAGCAGCTCATTCGTAATGAGCGGGTCGTAGGTTCGAGTCCTATAGGTGGCTCAATTCTATTCTCACTTCATATTTTCAATTCATAATTTTCTTCTAAACACAATTTCTAAAAAACAGTAGATTTCTTTATTTCTCTAAATAAATCACAAATGAAAATTTTTTTAATTTTTTAAATAATTTTTCTTGACAATCCCATAGAAAATAACTTATTTTGCACATAGTGGTTAATAATGTATGATAAACCCAAATAATGGGAAATTATGTTTATAGGAAGTTTTAAATATTCAGTTGATTCACGAGGAAGAATTAGTATTCCTGCAAAATTTAAAAAGGTTCTAAAACCAGAATCGAAGGATACATTTGTTCTTACTCGATCAACAGTTCAATGCATTGATGTTATCCTTTGAGTTATTGGGAAGAAAAAATAAAACCGAGAATTGATGCACTTGATGATTTCAATGATGACGAAGCAGCATTTAAAAGATTTTTATTCGAATTAGCAACTGATCAAGAATTAGATAAACAATTAAGATTATTCGTTCCAAAAAATTTATTGGAATTTGCTGGAATAGAAAAAGATGTTTTGATTCTTGGACAGAATAACAAGATTGAATTTTGGAATCCAGAAATTTTTGAATTACAGAAAAAAGAATATCCAAAACCATTTGCTGAATTAGCAAAACAAGTAATGAACAATATTAAAAAATGATTCATGAACCAGTGCTGTTAAAGGAAAGCGTCGATTTTCTCACCACAAAAATTGACGGAATATACTTTGACGGAACTGCAGGTTTTGGCGGGCACTCTTCAGAAATATTAAAAAGAATTAGTTATAAAGGGCGACTAATTGCAACAGACAAAGATCAAACGGCATTTTCTTTTTGCAAAGAAAAATTTGCGAACGATAGTCGCTTTTCTATTTATAACACTTCTTTCAAAAATATTGATTCAATTTCAAAATTAGAGTTCATTGAAAATTTTGATGGCATCTTTGCAGACTTGGGAGTTTCCTCCTTTCAACTTGATAATGTTGAATCTGGATTTACTTTCAGAGAGGATTCCTCCCTTGATCTCAGGATGAACAAAGAAGAAAATTATACTGCTTCAGATTTTTTGAATAGTGCATCTCAAGAAGAAATTGCAAAAGTTCTATTCGAATTTGGTGAAGAAAAAAATTCGAGACTTATTGCAAAAAAAATTGTTGATTTAAGAATCAAAGAAAAAATTGAATCTTCATCTCAGTTGAAAAAAATCGTTGAAGATATTACTCCAGAAAGATTTGTTAACAAAACATTAGCAAGAGTTTTTCAAGCATTGAGAATCCATGTGAATAACGAATTAGATGAGTTGAAAGAATTTTTAAGTAAATCTGTAAAACTTTTATCGAATGAAGGAAGAATTGCAATAATTACTTTTCATTCTTTAGAAGATAGAATCGTAAAAGAATTTTTCAAGTATGAAAGTTTAAGTTGTATTTGTCCACCAGAATCACCGATATGTATTTGTGGTAAAATACAAACATTGAAATTGATAACAAAAAAACCAGTTGTTCCAACAGAAGAAGAAATAAAAAATAACAGAAGAGCAAGGAGCGCAAAATTAAGAGTGGCAGAGAAAATAGCGCATTAAAAGGATCAAATCTTACAAATTTTATAATAGGTGTTATACTCATTGCATTTGTTGTCCTTTCTTATGTTTTTCTGGTAACAGAAATAAAAAGAATTAATAGAGAAAAAATTGTTAAGCAAGAAATCTTAAATGAGAAAATAAATAAACTAGAAATGTATTTAGTTGAAGTTCAAAAACTATCATCAGAAACAAGAATAGTTGGTTTAGCCCAAGATTCATTAGGATTAAACACGAATAGAGAAATTGAAAAAATTATTGTTCCTAAAAGTCAAATTATTCAAGTAGAAAATTTATTAAAAGAAAAATATGATTAATTCTCGTGTAATTATTGTTGCGGTTGTTTTATTCTTTGTATTTCTTATACTCGTTCTAAAACTGTTCACAATACAAGTGGTAAAGCATGAATATTATTCGCGACTTGCAGAAAACCAGCAATATACACCTAAAACTGTAAAAGCAGAACGAGGATTAATTAAAGATGCAAATGGTGAAGTTATATTAGTAAATATAGCGGAACTAAATTTCACAAAATCAACTCGATGTAAATCTAATGCATGAGAAGAAACTTCCATAACACAATGAGAACAATTTTGTTTTATCATTTCAGAAAACAGAAAATTAATTTCATGTGATCGTGGAGTAGTTAGTGAAGTTTTTACTTCAACATCACCAATGTAATTTGCAATTGTGCCGATCAATCCACATTTATTTTTATTTATCTCGAAAATATTTTTCACAAAAAATGCAGTTGTTGATTTTCCTTTGGTTCCCGTTATTCCAATTACATTTATTCTTTTAGAAGGTTCTCCAAAGAATA
>CAZVBT010000391.1:0-3104 GCA_964625385.1 uncultured Melioribacter sp.
ATGGAATTATTACACTTGCAGTTGATCATCGCGGTTCGGGACATTTTGGAAAAAAAGGTGTTGATTTAATGCATCGCAATCTTGGCAAGTGGGAAATGAATGATTACATCGAAGCAGTAAAATGGTTGAAAAAGAAATCATTTATTGACACAACCAAAATAGGAATCACAGGCGGAAGTTATGGCGGTTATGTAACTGCACTTGCTTTGACGAAAGGTTCAGATTATTTCACACATGGCATTGCAGAGTTTGGTGTAATGGATTGGCATTTATATGATAACGTTTACACAGAAAGATATATGGATACACCAAAAGAAAATCCTGATGGTTACAAAGCTGGTTCTGTTTTAACTTATGTTAATAATTACAAAGGCAAAATGTTAATAACACATGGAACAATTGATGATAACGTTCACATGCAAAATTCAATTCAATTGATATATGAATTACAAAAACTGAATAAAGATTTTGAAATGATGTTATATCCAAATCAAAGACATGGTATTGGAATCCCGCAATCACTACATGCTAATCGTGAAAGAGTAAAATTCTGGTTCAAATATTTTCTTAACAAAGAATTAGATGTAAATAATGATTGAAAACAAAGATGTTTTATGATTGCTAATGTATAATTTATAATCTACCTGTCGGTAGACAAGTGTAAAATGTATAATGTAGGGGTCAGGCCAGCCTTGATGGCAGGAAAGCTTGCTCGATCCAAATAATTATAAAATTAATCTGTGCAAATCTGTGTTATCTGTGGTTAGTTTTTTACCACAGATTTCACAGATTAACACAAATATAATATAGCAATTATAAAATAAGCTTTAAGACCAAGTACGTGATTTATTTCTTACAAATTAAAACATCAAATAATAAAGAGTTTCAAAAATGAATTTTAAATTTTATCAGGTTGATGCATTTACATCTAAAGTTTTTGCTGGCAACCCAGCTGCTATTGTTCCTCTTGAAAATTGGATCGATGATGAATTAATGCAAAGTATCGCAATGGAAAACAATTTATCCGAAACAGCTTTTTTTGTTAAAGAAAATTCTTACTATCATATTCGTTGGTTTACTCCGGTTAACGAAGTGGATTTATGTGGTCATGCAACTTTAGCTTCTTCTTTTGTGATTTTTAATTTCATAGAAAAAGAATCTAATAATATAAAATTTATTTCTAAAAGCGGTGAATTAATTGTAACAAAAGAAAATGATTTAATTTCGTTGGACTTTCCATCTAATCCACCAAAAAAAATTGATTCATTTGAATTAATTGAAAATGCATTTCAGCAAAAACCGGTAGAAGTTTTACAAGGTGGAAACTACACGCTCATAATTTTTGATAATGAAAATTTCATTCGAAATGCAAAACCAAATTTTGAATTAATAAAAAAAATTGATCCACACGGTGTCATAATTTCATCAAAAGGTTATAATGCTGATTTTATAAGCCGTATGTTTGCACCAAATGAAGGAATTGATGAAGATCCGGTTACTGGTTCTTCGCACACTGTTTTAGTTCCTTATTGGACAGAAAAATTAGGTAAGAAAAATTTTCGTGCGTTACAGCTTTCAAAACGTGGTGGTGAATTGTTTTGCGAGAATCTTGGTAATCGTGTTAAAATTTCGGGTAAAGCAGTGCTTTATGCCACAGGAGATTTGTTTTTATAACTATTTTTAGATTTTCATTTCTTTTTAAATTAAAAATTAATCTCTTTTTTCTATATTTTCAGTTGAAAAAATAGGCATTTCTCTTAAGGACAGAATCAAATATGAAATTTTTTCGTGGTGTGGTTTTAATTTTAATCTTGGCTTTACTCTTTTCGTGCGATGCGCCTCATTTAAATCCTGCGGATCCTCAAAATCCAAACAACAAAATTGCTCAGGTTGATGGTTATGTTTTAACTTATGAACAACCACGTGTTGCAATTTCAAATGTTAAAGTAGTTTGGAAAAATCAAAATATTTTAACTTATACAGATTCTACCGGTTATTTTAAAATTCAAGATATTCAACGTGTTGATGGGAAATTAGTTTTTGAAAAAGATGGATATTCAAAAGATTCTGTGTTTCTTAAATGGAATAATCAAAACTCAAAAAGAATAGAAACAATTTTACTTTCTTACACTTTTGGTGATTTAGATGGTTTTGTTTTTACAAATGATCAACCTCAGCAGCCAATTTCAAAAGTAAAAGTGTTATGGAAAAATTCAAATATAATTGTAGAAACAAATTCGAATGGTTATTTCAAAATTGAGAATGTTCCTATTCGCAGTGGAATGATTTATTTTGAAAAAGATGGTTACAATAACGATTCTCTTTTTGTTGAATGGTCAACACAAAAAACAAAAAGAATTGATAACGTTTTGCTTCAACATAATGTTGGCAGTATTGATGGATTTGTTCAAACTTCTGATTTACCAAATCAACCAATTAATAATGTAAAAGTTTTTTGGAAAAATCAAAACGCCTATGCAACCACGAACTCAAGTGGTTACTTTAAAATTGATAACGTTGCAATAAAAAGTGGAATGATTTACTTTGAAAAAGATGGTTTCAAAAAAGATTCACTTTTTGTTAATTGGACAAATGAACGCAACAAAAGAATTTCAACTGTGTTTTTAGATTACACAATTGGAACTATTACTGGTGCAATTTATACGGTTGCTCTTCCACGCAAACCAATACCAAATACAAAAATCTATTGGAAAAACAATAACATAATCACTAAAACAGATGCTTCTGGTAATTTCGAAATTAAAAACATTCCAACTCAAAATGGTTTTATCTCTTTTGAAAAAGATGGTTATTCACCGGATTCAATATATATAAACTGGAATGGAAAAAATTCTGTTCGTGTTGAAGGATTTTTAAATTCAAATCCACAATTAGATTCATTGTCAATCTATACAATAGTTGAAAATCGTTATCCTGATATTCAACGTTATCGGCTGCAAATAAGTGCAAAAATTTTCGATGCTGAAATTAACGACATTCAACTTGTTTATGTCAACAATCCAAGACTTAATATAAACTCACAATTGATTTATAACAACGCAACAAGATTTTATGAAAGATTATTTGAGCTTTCAGATTTGAAT
>CAZVBT010000392.1:0-2315 GCA_964625385.1 uncultured Melioribacter sp.
AGCAGATTTTCCAGTTGCCCCTATAAATAGAAATAAAGCTATTAAGCTAAATGTTGTTTCTGTAACTGGAAATGTTGCAGCTTTAGAAAAAACTTCTTTGAAATTAAGAGAATCGAAAGTAAAGTAGATTAAAAACATTCCAAGTAAAAATCCAAAATCCCCAATTCTGTTTACAACAAAAGCTTTTTTTGCAGCTTGAGAGGTTGTTCCTTTTTCAAAATTTCTATCGTACCAAAAACCAATTAAAAGATAAGAACAAAGACCAACACCTTCCCATCCTAAAAAGAGAACTAAAAAATTATCACCAAGTATTAAATTCATCATTGCAAAGATGAAAAGATTTAAATAAGCAAAAAATCTCCAAAAACCTTTATCACCATGCATATATCCGATTGAGTAAATGTGAATTAAAAAACCAACACCAGTTACAATCAAAGCCATAGTTAAAGAAAGTTGATCAACTAAATATGCAAATTTGATATTCAAGCCAGCTACATTTAGCCAAGTGAAAATTTCGACCGTGTTAGATCTTTGTTCAATTGGAAGTGAAAGTGTTTGGATAAAAGCACCGACAACTATTAAAAATGAAATTCCAACTGTTGAGGGACCTATAATCCCAATTAATTTTTCATTTTTAATTTTACTACCAAATAATCCATTAAATAAAAAACCTATTAAAGGTAGTAATACTGTTAAGTAAATTAAATTTATCATCACCATTTAAAGATATTAATCTCGTCAATATTTACAGATAATTTATTCCTAAAAATTGCAATTATAATTGCAAGTCCCACCGCTGCTTCTGCTGCCGCAACTGTCATTACAAAAAAAACAAAAATTTGTCCAATTGAATTTCCTAAATAAGAAGAAAAAGTTACAAAAGTTAAATTTGCTGAATTCAACATCAATTCAATTGACATAAAAACTACTATAGCATTTCTACGAATTAATACTCCGGCTACACCAACAGTAAACATAAATGCACTAAGTATTAAATAATATTCCATTGGAATTTGTAACATAGCATTACTCAAATTTTTTCTTAGCTAAAACTAATGCACCTATTGTAGCAGCTAATAATAAAAAACCAGAAACTTCAAAGGGAATTAAATAATTAGTATAAAGTTGCTGTCCAATAGATTGAATTGTTCCGGAATTTAAACTTGCTGCTTGATCGGGCGATAAATTTTTTGATGGGTTACTTTTGAAAATCAAAAATGCAAATTCGATAAAAACAAATGCAGCGATGAAGATTGCAAAGAATTTAATTCCTTTCTTGTCAATAAAAAGTTGATGTTCTGCTTCAGTATTTAACAACATTAGAACAAAAAGGAATAAAACCATTATTGCACCGGCATAAACAATTACTTGAACAACTGCTATAAATTGAGCATTAAGTAATAAATACAAACCAGCAAGAGCAAAAAAATTAAGTACCAAAAACACAGCACTAATAACAGCATTCTTTCTTGTAATCATCATAACTGACGAAATTGCAGCTACAAAAGCTAAAACAACAAAAAGAATTATTTCAATATTCATTACGGTGTATTCCTGTATATCATTCTTGGGAATGGAATTGCTTCGCGTAAATGTTCAAGTCCACAAATCCAACTTACTGTTCTTTCCAAACCTAAGCCAAATCCACTGTGTGGAACTGAGCCAAATCTTCTTAAATCTAAATACCATTCAAAATATGATTGTGGCAAACCATGTTCTTTAATTCTTTGTAATAATAAATCAAGATTATCTTCGCGTTGACTACCGCCAATAATTTCACCGTAACCTTCAGGAGCAATAACATCAACAGCCAAAACAACTTTTTCATTTTCAGGATCTCGTTTCATATAAAATGCTTTAACTTCTGTTGGATAACGATGAATCATAACAGGTCTGTCAAACTCTTCACCAATTAATGTTTCATCAGCACCACCAAAATCATTTCCCCATTCAAATTCAACACCTTTTTTCTTTAAGATTTCAACAGCATCGGTGTAAGAAATTCTTGGGAATGGTCTTTTTATATTTTCTAATTTTGTAGTATTACGTTCTAAAATATTTAATTCATCTTTGCAATCTGTCAAAACAGTTTGAACTATGTACTCAATAAATTCTTCTGCTAAATCCATATCATCTTCAAGATCATAAAATGCCATTTCAGGTTCGACCATCCAGAATTCAGTTAAATGTCTTCTAGTCTTTGATTTTTCAGCTCTGAAAGTTGGACCGAAAGAATAAACTTTTCCTAAAGCCAAAGCACCACTTTCTTCATAAAGTTGACCACTTTGAGTTAGATATGCTTTCCCTAAATCAAA
>CAZVBT010000393.1:0-5660 GCA_964625385.1 uncultured Melioribacter sp.
ATGTCATCTTCAGAGATTACATTTTCAAAGCTTAAACTCTTATCTGAGTTTTCATCCATAAAT
Source organism: uncultured Melioribacter sp. (assembly GCA_964625385.1). Lineage (GTDB taxonomy): Bacteria > Bacteroidota > Ignavibacteria > Ignavibacteriales > Melioribacteraceae > Stygiobacter. The sequence continues at coordinate 64 of CAZVBT010000393.1, forward strand.
TTTTCTATTAATTCAATTTCATACTTCCAAGAAATTTTTTCTATTGACTCAAGTCTATCAACTTCATTTTTGTATTCTCTTTCATAAAAAAATAATTGAGGTTCAGCATCATTGATTAAAATATCTAATTCGCGTGGTGTTAATCTAAAATTAAGAGGAACAATTATTAATCCGCTTTTTAAACAAGCCATAAAAATTAAAACATACTCAGCTCTGTTTTTTGAATAAACTGCAATTCTATCACCTTTTGATAATTTTAATTCTTCAATAAAATATTTAGACAAATAATTTGCCCGATTATTAAAATCATGATAATTCCACTCTCGTTGTGTATGATACTCTCTTAAAAATAATTTTTCTGGGCTATAAACAGACCATTTTTCAAGCCAATCAAAATGATTATTAATTTTCATTTGTAACCCTTGAAATAAAATGTAACAGCCCTGCTACTATTACAGATGAAACAATAGCCATTGCGGCAGCAACACCGGGATTTTCACCTGTAGCTTGTGTAAATGGAATTTTTATTTGTCCGTAATAAAAAGTGAAATGCACAACTATAGCTGTAAAAGAAGCCGTAATTACTGCTTGCTTTTTAATATTCTTCAAAAACATACCAAAGAAAATCGGAACAAATGCAGCAGCGAAAAAAGCATAAACACCATTTTGAGCAAATATTCCCACACTTAATTTTGGATTTGTCAATTGTTTATATGACAAAATGAATGAAATAATTCCGATGAAAATAATTACTATTCTGTTTAAAACAATAAACTTTTTATTGTTACCTTCGTTATTAATATCTACAAAATTTTTTATTAATGGTTTGATTAAGTCAGTGGTTATTGTTGTGGAGATAGATTGTATTAAACCTTCAATTGTAGAAATGCCCGCAGAAAGCAAACCCATTACCACAATTAAACCTACAAACCAAGAAAATTTTTTCACTACATATGCAGATATAATTTGATCAACTTTTAAAACTGAGCCATTAAATGTTAAATCTGGGAAAGTTAGTCTCGCCCATAATCCTGCGATAACAACAATAAAAAATAAAAACTGAATAACAACAGCAGTCAATAAATATTTATTTACCTGTTTTTCTGTTTTAAGCAAAAGTGATTTAGTTATAATGTGAGGTTGACAAATGATTGCTACACCAATAATTATTTGAGTAACAAAGATTTCAAAATAATCTCTAAATAAAAATGAATTATCATTCGTAAGCTTAACAAGTTTTGGATCTATAGCTTTTAATTTATCTACTAAACCACTAAAACCATTGGATAAATATGAAAAGCCACTACCAAGCATAATAACAGCAACAACAATCATAACTATAGCCTGAACTGTATTAGTGTAAACCATAGAGTTGGCACCGCCAAACATCATGTAACCAAATATAAAAACCGAAATAAAGATTAAAACATTTAATTGATTTACATTAAGTGCTTTAGAAAGAACATTTGTTAACCCAACATTAATTAAAACAATAAATGTAATTAACAATAAGGAAAGTATTGCAAAAAATATTGAATAACCTTTGCTATTATAACGTGAACCCATCCATTGAGAAAGAGTTAAAGCTTTTACACTTGTACCATATTTGCGAAAATTTTTTGTTAAAACTACTAGTGATATTAATGAAGCAACTGGTAAAACAAATCCAAATGAAATTACAGCACTAAAACCATAAAAAGCTATGAATCCAGGATTTATAACATAAGTAGCTGCACTTGTCATAGACGCAGCTAAAGATAATCCAACAGCAACGGGAGAAAAATTCATACTACCCAAAGCATATTCGCTAATTGATTTTGTTTTTAATGCACCTCTGACAACAAAAAGAAGAATTACTAATGCATATAGAATAACAAGAATCCACGATGCAATAATCATTTCATTTGTAGCTGATGCATTCATTTTAATTCCTTTCACCAATTAAAAATTGCACTTGCAAAAGCTAAACCACCACCAGAACCCATAAATAGAATTATATCACCTGTATTTAGTTTCCCTTTTTGGTTTGCGTCATGTAAAGTCATAGGGATACAAGCCGAACCAGTATATCCATAATTTTCCATAATTGTATGAGCTCTATCTCTTGATACATTTAGGTTGTCCAAAGTTTCGTTTATACTATTAATATTAAGTTGAGTAAAAAAATATTGATCGATTTGCTCAGGAATTAAATCTACTTTTTTAGTAATGTTTTTTATTATTCGTGTCCAGGTAATAGGATTAATTTCTTTAGGGAATTTTTTAGCAAATTTTAAATAGTGTTCTTCGTTTTCTAAAACTTTTTTTGATAAAGGTTTAAATGTTCCACCAGCATAAATTCCCATCCAATCATGATATTGACCTTCGGTGTATAATTCGCTTGCCACATAACCTTTAGATAAATCTGCAGTTGAAGATAATAAAACACCTGCAGCACCATCAGCAAAAAGTGTAACTGTTTTTTTGTCTTTCATATTTAAATATTTACTCATCGCATAAGCACCAATTACAAGTATGTTATTATATTTTTCATCTGCAATAATAAATTTTGAAGCAACATCAAGAGCAGTAACAAAACCAGCACAAGCAGTGTTAATATCAAAAGTTCCAGCTTTCTTTGCACCTAATTTGTATTGAACTACTGAAGCAGTTGATGGTGAAATATATTCAGGTGTATCAGTTGCAATAATAATTAAATCAATTTCTTCTGGATAAACATTCCCATTTTTTAAGATGTCTATTGCTGCATTATATGCCAAAGTACTGGTCGATTCATTTTCATTACACCATCTTCTTTCTTTAATATTAAGATTTTCAACCAGCCAAGAATCAACATCTTCACCTAATAATTCATTAAAATATGAATTGGGAATTACCTTTGAGGGAACAAAAGAACCTGTTGCTTTAATAAATGCATTTCTCATTTTAATCTCAATTTATGATATAACTCCACCATCGACACTTAGAACAGCACCATTTATAAATGATGCTTCTTCACTTGCTAAAAAACAATAAGCATTTGCAATATCTTCTGGTTTGCCCAATCTACCAAGTGGAGTTTTTTCTTTCATCATATTGATAACTTTTTCGGGCATAGTTGCAACCATTTCAGTTGCAATAAAACCAGGCGCAACTGCATTTACATTGATACCTTTTCTGCCAAGTTCACGAGCCCATACTTTTGTCATACCAATGACGCCGGCTTTTGTTGCTACATAATTTGTTTGTCCAAAATTTCCATAAATTCCAACAACGGAAGTTGCGTTAATAATTTTTCCATATTGTTTTTCAACCATATATGGAGAAACTGCTTTTGTGCAATTAAAAACCCCTGTTAAGTTAACATCAATTACTTGATTCCATTGCTCAGGTGTCATTTTAAGTAATGTAGCATCTCTAACAATTCCTGCATTGTTAATTAGAATATCAACATGACCATATTTTTCAACTACCAATTTTACAGCAGTTTCAACTTCATTAAGGTTAGTAACGTTAACTTTTAAGAATTCTATTTTAAAGCCATCTTTTAATTTCTCGTTAACAATTTCATTAGCTTGAGATTCATCTAAATCCCAAATAATAACGATTGCACCTTCATCTATAAATTTTTCTACAGTTGATTTTCCAATTCCTTGAGCTCCACCTGTAATAATTGCAACTTTGTTTTCAAGTCTTTTCATTTTATCTCCGATATTTTAATTGTTTCAAAAATTTAAAACGTTAAATCCAAAATTTTTATCTATAAATTCTTGCTCTTTCTTTTGACCAAGCCTTTAAAAATTCTTCGTGATATTTTTCCATCAATTCATAAAATCTTTCCATTTCTTCAATGCGTTGTTTCAAAAGTTTATGATCTTCTGTTTTTTCTTTTACAATAATATTTTGAAAGTGTCTTGCTAACCGTGTATTACTTCTAACTAATTCTAAATTGTTTCTGTAAGCTATTTCGAAAATTTCTGGTTGAATTTCATAAAAATCTTTTCTGCTTGTAGGTTGCCATACTCTTCTTATCAACCCTTTATCACGCAGTCTTCTTAATATTTGACTTACAGGACCTTTACTTCTGTGAAGGTTTTTAGCTATATCTTCTAATGAAATTGGCGATTCAGAATAAATAAGCAAAGCAACTATATGCCCCATTAATTTGCTTAACCCAAAAGCTTTATATGCAATACCAAAATTTTTGATTATTTCATTTTTAATTTTTTCATTTTGTTTCATTTTGATCTTTTGGATATTTTGAAACATTTGAAACTTACTAACTGAATAATTAAATGTCAACACTTTTTTTTATCTTTACATTTAATTTTTTTAATTATTATCAAAGGTGTAAATGGAGATTATTTATTATTTATTCGATCTTTTCCTTCATTTGGACAAGCATATTTCCGAAATTATAAATCAATATGGAACTTTAACTTATATAATTTTATTTCTTGTAATTTTTGCTGAAACTGGTTTAGTTTTTACTCCATTTTTACCTGGTGATTCCTTACTTTTTGCTGCAGGTGCTTTTGCTGCTACGGGTTCTTTTATTAATGTTCATATTCTCTTCTTAATTCTTTCACTTGCAGCTATATTAGGTGATACATTAAATTATTGGATAGGGCATTATTTTGGGATGAAGGTTTTTAATTTAAAATTGAAATTTCTTAAAAAAGAATATATCGATAAAACACATCACTTTTATGAAAGATATGGTGGTAAAACTATTATCATTGCTCGCTTTGTACCTATAGTTAGAACATTTGCTCCTTTTGTTGCAGGAATTGGTAGTATGACTTACTCAAAATTTTTAAAGTATAATATTGTTGGTGGTGTTTTATGGACATTAATTTTTATTTATAGTGGTTTCTTTTTCGGTAATTTAGAGATCGTTAAAAATAATTTTTCATTTATTGTCCTTGCAATAATTATAATCTCTGTCTTACCTGGTGTTTTTGAATTCTTATCTCACAAAAAGATAAAATAAATTATTCAATTAAAATTTCTATCGAATAATCTAATTCACAAATCATTCTTTCTCTTCTATTTTCATTTGTACCAAGATAAGTTCTCCGTACCAAAAATTGGTAGATTCAAATAAATTTTTTTTAGCAATAAAAAATGTTTCCCGTTTACTTGTATAAATTCAGAATTGTTTTACTAAATGTATCATTCATTTGTAATATTAATAAATTAATACTAGCAAGTTTATTTTTAAAATCATTTTCTTTTCATTTTACCCTAATAAAATTTGTTTTAATGTTACAAAATCTTTTAATTAGTTTATCTTTTTTAAAAATAATTTAGGTGTTTATGAAAAAATTTTTTTTGTTTGTTGTATTAATAATTTTAAGTTATTCATGTTCAACACAGAAAGAAATTGTAAAAGAAAAAGAGAAAGTATTTATCTTAAAGCCGGATAGTATTAAACACGAAAAAGACTACTCATTTTCATTCGAAGTTTATTCAAGAAAAATAAATTCAAATCTTCGCGGCTTATCTGTTATTGATTCACTGACTGCATGGGCAAGTGGTTCAAATGGCTTAATTATTAAAACTACTGATGGTGGTAAGTCATGGAAGGAATTCAAAATAAAAGGTTTTGAAACTTT
>CAZVBT010000394.1:0-1621 GCA_964625385.1 uncultured Melioribacter sp.
ACCACAAAAAAACTACAAGACATTAACCCTTTTCGGAAGTTTTAATGGTTGGGATCGTGGAAATCTTACAATGAAAGATGAAAATGGCGATGGAATTTTTGAAGCAAAAGTTTTTCTTGAACCGGGCAGATATGAATACAAATTTTTTGGCGATGGTGAAGAAATTGTTGACCCAAATAATCCCAACAAAAAACCAAACGGCTTTGGTGACTTTAATTCTGTTTTCAGTGTTGAAGATGATAGTGGTAAAAGAATTTTTTTACACATTGATAAATTTGAAAAATTAAAAATAAACGATGAACAATTTGAAAATGTTTTTTCATTTATTTATGAAAATCAAAAAGATGGAAATCAAATTACAAAACAAAACATAATTGCTCTTGCAAATAATAAAAAAATTCCTTCAAATAAAATTTTAGTTAAAGAAAATAGAATAAAATTAATTTATTCAGATTTAGAGTTAAAGAAAATTAATACAATTAGAATAGCAGTTCAAAAAAATGGTAATGCTACAAATATTCAATCAATCTTTTTTAAAGATGGAAAAATAGCTAACAATGACAACTTCCTGTGGAATGATGCTATTATTTATTCATTAATGATTGATAGATTTAACGATGGAGACAAATCTTTAAACAATTTTGTTGTTCATGATTCCCTTTCATCAAAAGCTAATTACATGGGAGGTGATTTTCAAGGAATAATAAATAAACTCAATGATGGATATTTTAATAAACTTGGAATAAATACAATTTGGCTTTCACCTGTTTATGATAATCCTAACAAAGCTTATAAAGAATCACCTGCGCCACATCGTTGGTTCTCTGGTTATCATGGGTATTGGCCAATTAATTCTTTTAACACAGAAGAAAAATTTGGGTCAATTGATAAACTAAATGAACTTGTATCAATTGCTCATAAAAATGGTATTAAAATTTTACTTGATGTTGTCGCTAATCATGTTCATCAAGAAAATCCAATTTTCAAAGAGCATAAAGATTGGTTTGGAAGTTTGTATTTACCCGATGGAAGAAAAAATTTAAGATTATGGGATGAGCAAAGATTAACAACTTGGTTTGAGCCTTATTTACCAAAATTCAATTATGTCAATTCAAATGAAGCAATAAATTTTCAGGTTGATAATGCAGTTTGGTGGTTAAAACAAACCAATGCAGATGGTTTTCGTCAAGATGCCGTTAAACACATTACAAATGACTTTTGGAGAACTTTAACAAGAAAGTTAAAAAGTGAAATAGAAATACCTTTAAATAAAAATATTTATCAAATTGGAGAAACATTTGGGAGTTATGAATTAATTAATTCATACGTGAACAATGGACAATTAACAGCACAATTTAATTTTAATCTTTATGATGTAGCTCTCCCAACTTTTTTAGAACGTAAAATGTCATTTAAATCATTAGATGCAGAAATTAAAAAATCTTTTTTGATATATGGTGAAAATAATTTGATGGGTAACATAATGGATAGCCACGATAAAAATCGTTTTATGGCTTTTGCTGATTGCGATTTAGATATTTCGAAATGGAGTGCAATTGAAGAAGGATGGAATAATCCACCACAAGTTGATAATGAAATAAGTTACAAAAAAGCAAAGCTT
>CAZVBT010000395.1:0-2917 GCA_964625385.1 uncultured Melioribacter sp.
ATTAATAATGCAGCAATTGCTGCCCAAAATAAATTTCTCCAGAATTCCCAAAATTTTTGTTTTGGTGATTTTATCAAATTTTTCTTTTCTTCAGATTTTTCTTTCATTTTATATCCATATTTTTTTAATCTTCAATTTGAAGTACAGCTAAAAATGCTTCTTGAGGAATTTCAACATTTCCGACCTGCTTCATACGTTTCTTACCTTCTTTTTGTTTCTCTAAAAGTTTCCTTTTTCTTGTTATATCTCCACCATAACATTTTGCCAATACATTTTTTCTTAATGCTTTAATATTTGTTCTTGAAATAACTTTTGTTCCAATAGCTGCTTGTACAGCTATTTCAAACATTTGTTGCGGAATTAATTCTTTTAATTTAGTGCAAATTTTTCTACCCCAATCATAGGCTTTTTTTTCATGCACAATGACTGAAAGTGCATCAACTTTTTCATTATTAAGAAGAATATCTATTTTGACTAAATCAGATTCACGATAACCAATAAATTCATAATCAAAGGAAGCATAACCACGTGATATAGATTTTAATTTATCGTAAAAATCAAAAATAATTTCAGAAAGTGGAAATTCGTAAGATAAATCTGCGCGTGTTGGATCAATATAAGTTGTGTTTTTATAAACTCCCCTTTTTTCCATCGAAAGCTGCATTAAGTTACCTACATATTCACTTGGAGTAACTATTTGAGCTTTTACATAAGGTTCTTCTATATAATCAATTTCTCCTATTGGTGGCATTTCAGCAGGATTATCAACAACAATTTTTTCACCATTTCTTTTATATACCCAATATTCAACATTTGGCAAAGTAGTAACAAGAGATTGTCCAAATTCACGCTCAAGTCTTTCCTGAACAATTTCCATATGAAGCATTCCAAGAAATCCACATCTAAAACCAAACCCTAATGCCGCCGATGTTTCAGGTTGAAATGTTAAAGATGAATCGTTTAATCTGTATTTTTCTAAAGCATCTCTTAAATTTTCGTAATCATCTGTGTTAGTTGGATATAGTCCACTAAACACCATTGGAAGAATATCTTTATAACCGGGTAATGGTTTTTCTGCACCATTGCGTACGTGGGTTGCAGTATCACCAACTTTTGTATCGTGAACTTCTTTAATACCTGCAATCAAATAACCAACATTACCTGTTTCCAATTCACCAGTACGAATTCTTCCTAATCTTAAAATTCCAATTTCTTCAGCAAGATATTTTTTGTTATTAGCAAAAAAAGTTATTTCATCTTTCTCTTTTATTTTTCCATTGAAAATTCTAATGTAAGCAACAGCACCACGATAAGAATCAAAGATTGAATCAAAGATTAATGCTTGAAGTGGCGCATCTGGATTTCCTGATGGTGGTGGAATTCTTTGAACAATTGCTTCTAAAATTAAATCAATACCTAAACGAGTTTTAGCAGAGGCTAAAATAATTTCATCATCTTTGCAACCAATTAAATCTATAATTTGCTTTTTTACAACATCAACCATTGCACTTGGTAAATCAACTTTATTTATAACAGGAATAATTTCTAAACCGGCATCAATTGCCATATAAAGATTACTAATAGTTTGAGCTTCAACACCTTGAGCAGCATCAACAACAAGAATAGCACCTTCGCATGCAGCTAATGAACGTGACACTTCATAAGAAAAATCAACATGACCGGGTGTATCAATCAAATTCAGAGTGTATAAATTATGATCTTTAGCCTGATACTTCATTTGTATAGCATGAGATTTAATAGTTATACCACGCTCTCTTTCCAAATCTAAACTATCAAGCAATTGTTCTTTAGCTTCGCGTTGTGAGATAGTTTGTGTGAATTCTAATAATCCATCGGCGATAGTTGACTTACCATGATCTATGTGTGCTATTATACAGAAATTACGAATTTTGTTCATGTTCACTTTAAAATTTGAGGGCAAAATATAAAAAATTGAAAAGCCCTATCAAAAGAATGGTTCTTAATTAGACTTTTTTCAAATTCTTCCAACTTCCAAAATAGAATTTTAAGAAAATAACTAATGCATAAATTACAACATAAAAAGGAAGAGCAGCCCATGCACCTAAAATTCCAAACTTTAGATATACTCCAAGGAAATATGCAATTGGAACAAATACAAACCAATTTACAAAAACCTCTGCTAACATCACAAATAAAGTTGCACCAGAAGCTTGTAATCCATTTGCAAGCACTACACCTATTCCATAAAATATTTGTCCAAATGCTGCAATACGTAATGCTGGTATTGCTGTTTCAATTACGTTTGTATCACTTGTTGTTAAAGATAAAATTGCTCGAGGTGCAATTGCAAAAAATAATCCAACTAAGATTGTATAAATTGTTGCAAGTTTACTTGTTTCAAAACCATAATGCTTTGCTAATTTAATATCACCACTACCAATTGAATTGCCAACCAAAGTCTGGACTGCAATACCAAAACCAAAAGTTGGGAGTAAAGAAATTAATAAAGCAGAAAAAACGACATTACTTGCAGCTTGTTGAATTGTTCCAATTAATCCAGTTATTGAAATAAAACTTAAAAAGCCAACAAGAATAAAAATATTTTGTAATGATACCGGCAATGAAATGCTGATAATAGATTTAGCGATATCTTTAACAAACTTTAAATTTCTGAAATAATGAAATTTTCTTCTGTAATTCGGGAAAATAGAAACAGCGAAATAAAAAATAGCATCGCAAATTGTTGCCAAAGTAGAACCTAATCCTGAACCAGCCAAACCCATTCCTTTGATACCAAAAGCACCGTAAATTAAAATGATATTAAAAACAATGTTCAAAAAGTTAACAAGAATACCAGAGAACATAAAAATTTTAGTTTTGCCAATACCAAAAAAGAAACCACGATAAGAAGCAGTAACTAAAAAGAGTGGTATTC
>CAZVBT010000396.1:0-2835 GCA_964625385.1 uncultured Melioribacter sp.
ATTAGCTTCTTCCATTGCAGTATCACCGCCACCAACAACAGCTACTTTCAATCCACGGAAGAAAAATCCATCGCATGTTGCACAAGCAGAAACACCATAACCTTGATAGTATTTTTCACTTGGAATTCCTAACCATTTTGCTGTAGCACCGGTTGCAATAATTACTGAATCGGCTGTATAAGTTTCGTTATCAGATTTTAAAACAAAAGGGCGCTTTGAAAAATCAACTTCTGTTATATTTTTGAAAACAGATTTAGCACCAAAACGTGCAACTTGTTTTCTCATAATCTCCATTAATTCCGGTCCTTGAATTCCATGTTCAAAACCGGGAAAATTTTCAACTTCAGTTGTAATTGTTAATTGTCCACCAGGCTGCATTCCTTCAAATATTATTGGATTTAAATTTGCTCTTGATGCATATAACGCAGCCGTTAAACCTGCTGGTCCTGAACCAACTATTATTACTTTGTAATGATTTTCAGACATTTTTTCTCCTGATTTCTTTTTCAAATTAACTTATTATTAGATATTAATTTCTTTTTTTGGATTCATTCATTTGCCAATAAAAATTCTGCATTTCTTTTCAAGCCTTTTAATTTTGCTCTTTTTATAGGACTTGTTTCAAATCTTTTTTTGAATTCTATTTCTTCCATTTCAAAAATTTCAGTTAAAGATAATTCTTTATTTATAGGTTTAAATTCATCAATGCCGGATTGGATTGAAAACTTTTTATTCCAAGGACAAACATCTTGACAAATGTCGCAGCCAAAAATCCAATTTTCAAATTTACCTTTGAAATGATTATCAATTTCCTCTTTGTTCTCGATTGTTAAATAAGAAATACATCTATTAGAATCAACAATATAAGGTTGAACAATTGCATTTGTTGGGCAAGCTTCTATACAAGCAGTGCAAGTTCCACAGTAATCTTTTATAATATCATTATAATCAAAATCATAATTTGTAATAATGTTTGCAATAAAAAACCAGCTGCCAATTTCTTTAGATATAACATTTGAATTTTTACCTTGCCAGCCTAAACCTGATTTAACTGCCCATGCTTTATCCATTACTGGTCCTGTATCAACATAACTTTTTGATTCAAAATTTGGATCTAAGCTTTTGAGTTGATTTTCAAGAGTTTCTAATTTTTCCCAAATGATTAAGTGATAATCTTTTCCCCAGGCATAACGAGATACTTTCCCAAAATTTTTACCTTCGTTGTGTATATCTTCGTAATAGTAGTTCAATCCAAGAGATATTACACTTCTTGCGTTTGGTAAAATATTGTTAGCATTTAATCGTTTATCAAAATTTTTATTCATGTAATCCATTTTTGCATGATATTTTTTTTCAATCCACTCTTTCAGGTTTTCTATTTCATTATTCAACGGTTCAGCTTTGGAAAATCCCACTAATTCAAATCCAAGCTCCTTTGCAAAATGAATTACAATTTCATTGCTTAATTTCATTTTTACCAATTCAATTTTTTCTGAAAAACTTTAACATAAACATCATCGTTTATAATTTTAACTTCATATTTATCTAATCCTTTAACACCAATGTTCATTTTACCAGTTTGAAGAGAAAACTGCCAGCCATGTGCGGGACAAGAGACAACATAATCTTCAACATAACCATCATAAATTATTGCAGCTTTTTGGTGAATACAAATATTACTAACAGCAAAAACTTCATTGCCAACTTTAAAGACAGCAACATCAACATCATCAATAAAAAAACGTTTGCCAATCTTGTCTTGCAAATCATTTAACTTACAAACTTTTTTAAATTCATTAATTTCATTCATTAGGCAGTCCGGTAAATTTTTGATTTGCTGTAAATCCTTTTTCATTTTTAATAACATTAGCTGCGGTGAAATATGGATCATGCTCAAAAATTAAAAGCCAATTTTCATCTGCCGCTTTTTGCAATATACTTTTCTTTTCTTGTACAGTAATTAATGGTTGTAAGTCATAACTCATAATATATGCAACTGGTATTTGAGTAACTAAAGGAATTAAATCTGCACAAAAAAGAATTGTGTTTTTTCCATCAGATATTTTAACTAATTGCTGTGAAAAGGTATGACCATTTACAATTATAAAACTTATTTCATCATCAAATTCAATTTCGTTTGATTGTATTAAGACACCTTCTTCAACAAGAGGTAAAAATCTTTCTTTTATAAAGCTTCCTTTGTCTCTGTCAGAAGGATTAATTGCCCATTCAAAATGTTTTTGTTGAACATAATATTTTGCATTCGAAAAAGTTGGAATCCATTTTCCATCCTCAAATTTTGTTGAACCGCCAGTGTGATCGAAATGAAGATGAGTTAAAATAACATCTGTAATTTCTTCAGGATGTACATTTAGTTTTTCAAACGTATTATTCATTTCGTTACAATTAATATCATAAATGCGTTTAAACTTATCATCCCAATATTTTCCTAATCCTGAGTCAATTAAAATTTTTTTTGATTCACTGGTTAATAAAATATTTCTATCAATTAATTTTATTCTGTTTAATTCATCTTGTGGATTATTATTTTGCCAAAGTGGTTTGGGAATAATTCCAAACATTGCCCCGCCATCAAGCGCAAAAGTAAAATTTTCTATTATTTGTAATTCGTATTTACCTATTTTCATTTGTTCTTTTTATGTTTATTTATAAAAATGAGGTTAATATGAAAAACCATAAACTAATGTTTCAGATTCATAAGCTTGCTTCAAAATTAATAAATATATGTTTAGTAATCTCTCTGATAGTTTTATTAATAAATGAAAAACATTACTCAAAAAATAGTTACAAAAAAGATTTAAAGGTAATGTCATT
>CAZVBT010000397.1:0-2260 GCA_964625385.1 uncultured Melioribacter sp.
TTGTGTTTCCATCAGAAAACTCTAATGCAATTAATTATTCACAAACTTTAAAGCAACTAAATCTTAATTACCAGTTTGTTGAAAAAGGAATTATAAATTCTAACCAAATAGTAAATGAATTTGGCAAAGTTGATTTTAATCATCCACTGTTTAAAAATATTTTTAACGAAGAGAAAAAAACAAATATTGAATCTCCTGAAATCAATAAATTTTTACAAGCTAAGTTAAACGGTAATTATAAAACAATAATTCAGCTAGCAGAGGGCTCCCCATTTTTATTTGAAATAAATGAATTAAAAAGCAAAATATTTATTTTCACTTCTTCACCAACATTAAGCTGGAACGACTTCCCTTTAAAATCATTGTTTGCTCCATTGCTAAATAAAATTGTTTACTATAGTTCAATAAAGTTAAAAGAAGAAAAATATATTACAGGTAATGAATTGAAGTTTGAAATTTCAAAAACAAATGTTTCTTTAATTAAAGTTGTAAAACCAATTAACATTTATGAATTCATCAAGAAAGATTCATTACAAAATCAAAACTTTATGGTTTATAAAAACACCAACAAAAAAGGTGTTTACAAATTTTACTCGAATGATAAAATGATTGACTATTTTGATGTTAATATTGATCCACGTGAATCCGAACAAAAAAAATTTTCCGCAGATGATTTCAAAGAATATTTAAAGGCGATTAATTTTAGTGGAAAATTTTATAACCTCAAACAAAATGATTCATTAAGCAAGGCAATATACGATTCAAGATTTGGCACTGAACTCTGGAAATATTTTTTAACATTTGCTCTTTTACTTTTGATTTTAGAATCATTAATTGCAAAAAACACAAAAAAAGATTTAGCTAATATTAATCGAAAAAAATGATTGAGTTAAAACCAATACCAAAAGAACGGGCAATACTAATTGCGCTATCAACAGGAGAATTTACAAAAGATCAAATTGAAGAACATCTTGATGAGCTTGAACTCTTAACAGATACAGCCGGTGCTGAAACCGTTTTCAAAGTACTGCAGGAAAAATTGAAACCAGATCCGGCATATTTTATTGGCAAAGGAAAAGCAGAAGAAATAGCTCAACTTATAGAACTTAACAATATTCAGCTTGTAATATTTGATGATGATTTAAACCCGACTCAAGTACGCAATCTTGAAAAATTATTCGAAAGAAAAATTCTTGATAGAAGTGGATTAATACTTGATATTTTTGCATCACACGCAAAAACAAGAGAAGCAAAAACTCAAATTGAATTAGCCCAACTTCAATATTTGTTACCAAGATTAACACGAGCATGGACGCATCTTTCTAAACAATACGGTGGAATTGGAACCAAAGGACCAGGCGAAACTCAAATTGAAACTGATAGAAGAATAATAAGAACAAGAATTAGTAAATTGAAAGAAAACTTAAAGAAAATTGAATCACAACAGTTAACAAAAAGTTCTGGAAGAAAAGATTTTATCACTGCTACATTGGTTGGCTATACCAATGCCGGCAAATCAACTTTGATGAACAGATTAACTAATTCAGATTTGCTCGCAGAAGATAAATTGTTTGCTACACTTGATTCCACAACAAGAGCATTATCTCTGGCAAAAGGTAAAAATATTTTGTTAAGCGATACTGTTGGATTTATTCGTAAACTCCCTCACAATTTGGTTGCATCATTCAAAAGCACATTAAACGTTGTTAAAGATGCTGATATTATTCTTCATGTTATTGACATTTCAAATGAATATTTTGATGAACACATTAAAGTGGTTAATGATACTCTTGAAGAACTAAATGCTCAAAAGAAAACACAAATTAAAGTTTTTAACAAAGTAGATAATTTGAAAGATAAAAGTAAAATTGATTATGTAATTCATAATTATCCCGAAAGCATAATAATTTCTGCAGAAAGAGGAATTAACATTAACAACCTGAAAAATTTATTACTTAACATCTATGAAAAATATTTTGTCGAAGATGAAGTTATTATCCCTCATGAAAAATCAAAAATTATTTCGATGATTTATGAACTATCTGATGTACTTCATATTAGATATCATGATGAAACAACTCTCATAAAATATAGAACAAGTGTCGTAAATAATGGTTCAATAAAGAAAATATTAATTGAAGAAAATGTATTGGAGAAAAAATGAAATTGATAATTGATGGCAACTCACTAACTTTTGAAAAAATTGAAAATTTTATAAAGAATAATTTACAAGTTGAAATTTCAAATAGAGCTAAGAAAA
>CAZVBT010000398.1:0-2367 GCA_964625385.1 uncultured Melioribacter sp.
AAAAATGAAACAATAATGTTTACATCTTTTTGTAATCTGATTTTTTCAATTATAGGTTTTGCCTGTTCAAACTCGCCCATAGAAGCAGAATGAAACCAAATCATTTTTTTTCTTCTGTCTAAACCGGCAAGATTAATTATCAAATTCTCGAAGAGTTTTTTTCGTCCGGTAATTCCGGATTTTATTTTTGTGTTATATAATTGAGCAACCTGCAGAGTAATTTTTGCGAATGGAATAAAAATAACATTGTAGAATAAATACCAAAAATTTTTCATAATTCTTTCAAAAAATTTTGAATTTGAGCGAGCACATGCGATGGCGTTATATCTTGCATACATTTAAAGTGCCTTTTAGGACAATTATTTTTTCCAATATGAGTGCATGGCCTGCAATCAATTAAATTATTTTCAACAACTTTATACTTTACACCAAAAGGTGTAAACCCAAAACTTTTAACTGTTGATCCAAATATAGCAACAACAGGAATTTTAATTGCAGCAGCTAAATGCATTAAGCCGGAATCATTCGTTACAACCAAAAAACAACTTTTCATATTCAAAGCTGTTTCAAATAAATCATTTTCATTTTGATAGTTTATTGAATTTGGAATTTCACTTGAAATATCATTGCATAATTTTTTTTCTGAACTTCCTCCAAACAATGTAATTGCAAATCCAAGTTTTTTTAATTCGTTACCAAGTAAAACAAAATATTCTTTTGGCCATTGTTTTGTATAATGTTTTGCTCCGGGACAAAATCCAATATTTTTATTATTTAATTCTTCTTTTTGAATAATTCCATGTTGGTTAAAAATTTCGAGTCCATTGCTATCCAGTTCAACCTTTGCTGTTTCGGCATAGCGTTCAACGATTGTTTTAGAATTTTTTAATAAATCTATTTTAGTTTTTACTAAAAGTAATTTTTTAATAGTTGGTTTTTTGAATTTATAAATTTTTGATTTGAGATTAAGAATCAATCTTTTAGTGTGTAAGTTATTTTGCAAGTCAATTACTAAATCATAATAATTTTTTTTTACCTTCTTTTTGATAGTAAGAAAATCATTCTTATCAAACTCAAGTAATTGATTTATATTGGGATTATATCTATAAACATCAGCAAAATCCTTTTTTACTAAAAAATCAATATCAACATTTTCATATTGCTTTTTTAACGCCCGCACAATTGGTGTAGTAAGTAAAACATCTCCAAGTGAACTTAAGCGTACAACTAATATTTTAAATTTTGTTTTGATATAAAATCCTTTGTTTTCTTTACAAAATTAGACATTTAATAAATTGCTTTCCATTGAGATTGGAAGAAAGATTGCTCTTATTTATTTTTGCAAAAAACAAATAGGATTTATTATGACAACTTTACCACCTCCAGCGGTAAAATATTTTCCTGAAGATTCAATTGAAAAAAAATGCTACACATTTGCAGAATCTCTTAAAGATTATGTTCCTGTTCCAAATGACAGAAACAGATTAGCATTTAATATTTATAGATACGTTAAAGGTGAAGGTGATATTCCGGAAGTGATTGTTAAAAACACAAAAATTAAAATTGAAGGAATATCAGCTCTGGAATTGGCAAAAAAAATTGAAGAGGAAGTAAAAAATATAAAAGGCTAGAAAATAACTTTTATAATTGCCATTCAATTTCTTCTATCCATGAATTTAAAATTTCTTGATTTATAAAATCAGATGAATAAACTTCATTAGGTATAGTGATATATTGCCCTATTTTTTTAAGTATTTTTTCTCTTAGTGAATTATCAACCAGATTTATTAAGAAAACAAGCGTTAAAGAATTTTTATTCTCAGCATTGGAAATAATTTTTTCTATTAAATCATAATCATTTGGGTTAAAAACAAAATTTTTTACTAATTCTTTAAATGAATCATTGCTTTCAGAGTGAACCGGGACAATTACTTTATTTTTTGTTAATAATGTTAAATGATTATTAGGAATTCTATATGAATTATCCGATTCTCTAACTTCTAAAGATCCATTTGTTAAATATAATTCCAGATCATTTCCCTTTGTAGCATTCAATAAAAATTCACCATTTTTATCAATAATTTTATACCCTTGAAAGTTAATACTTAATCTTGGGAAAAGATTCTCATTTTTGATTTTTACAATTCCATATACAAATTCAATTTCATTATTATCGTTACTACCAGAAATAATTTTAATTTTAGAATTTTCATTAATATACATTTTACCAACATTTGGAATTTCTAATATTGCATTTTGATTTGTAGAAGTTACTAAATACTCATTTACATTTAATTTATTTTTCTTATTGGAAACTTCGTTATAATTATTATAAATATTAATTAATGTGTATTCCCAGGGTAAATT
>CAZVBT010000399.1:0-3392 GCA_964625385.1 uncultured Melioribacter sp.
AAATATCGACTCATTGATAAATTCATTAAAAAAATTGCCGGGTACTGAGATTAAAACTTTTGAATGTCTTACTCCTTTCACCATACACCTATCAAGAGCAACGGTTTTGGAAAATACCGGTATTTGCTTTCATCCGATATACGGCTTTGTTTATGTCCCCGGCTCCGGCATAAAAGGTCTTGCAAGAGCATATGCGAGAGATATACTTAAGGTGGACGAGAAGTTGATCATTGAGATTTTTGGAAATGAAAATGAGGAAAAAGACAAAAGTAAATTAAGAGCCGGCAAAGTAGTTTTTCATGACGCATATCCGGTTTTAGATAATTCATATCAATTAAATGTTGAGATTAATAATTGTCATCATCAAGAGTATTACAACGGGGGAGGAAATAAAGAGCCCGGCGATTGGGAAAACCCAAATCCTACCTATTTTCTTTCCGTAAAGCCGGGAGCTAAATTTAATTTCGTGCTTTCTTTAAGGCAAGATTTAAAAGGTAAATTGGAAGAAGAAACAGAAGTTCAAGTATCGGAAGGTAATCAAACAAGAAAACTAAAAAATAAAGAACTTGTTTCAAAAGCGTTTGAATTTTTATCCGGCGCTTTGGCTTATATGGGATTGGGAGCAAAAACGGCCGCAGGATTTGGAACAATGGCGGAAGTAAAAAATAATAAATATGTAGTACCGACTATTCCTCAATCTTTGGAAAATTATAAACTTGAAACGACTTTACAATTCACAACCCCTGCATTTTTGGCGGGAGCATTTCAAGAAAAAGAAGATTGTGACATTTTGGTTAATACTTTGAAAGGTCAGTTAAGATGGTGGTGGAGAAAGATTTATGAAAGAACTCTTAATACTTCCCAGCTATGGAAACTTGAAAAACTTATTTGGGGCTCTACGGAAAACTCAAGCCCTGTTAGAATAGAAGTTTCAAGTATAGATAATAAGAGTAAACAAATTATTCCTCGCTACCAAACACAAGAAATGAAATATATATCTTTCGGAATGTGGGAAATGGGCAATAATCGTTATAGATGGATGGTTAATAGCGGAACCGAGTTTAATGTCTCAATATTATGCAAAGATTCTTATGTAAAAAATGAAAATACCGGAAGGTATGAAAAAAGATTAAATGCTTCTAAGGTTTATGAACAGGTTTTATTTGCGCTTTATCTTTTAACAAACTTCGGAGGTTTGGGCGCAAAATCAAGAAAAGGTTTCGGATCTATTGTATGTTTAAATGGACTAAACTTACAAGAAAATAATACTGAAGTAGAAGTTAACGAAAATTTGATAAAAAGGAAATCTACGGAGATAGTGCATGGTTTCTTTAATAATCAAGAAATTGCGATAAATAATTTGTTTTATCATACATCCGTGACTATAAATATAAATCAGGGAGAAAATCCTCTTCAAAAATTGGCTAAGGTGTATTTAAATTTTGCTAAAGCCCAAGGAGGATTTTTTAAGAATACTGAAGAATATAAAGTACATAAAAATATCAAAGTATGTTTAGGACTTCCAAGAAAAGGTAAAAAATATTTTCTTCTTAATCATCCAAGTAAAAAAGCGGATGTGTATAATGAAACCAAATTAAGACATTCTTCTCCGGTTTTGTTTCATATTTATAAAAAAAATGATTCTTGGCATCTAAATGTTTCTTTGTTTCCATCTAAGTATTTAATTGACGAAAGTATATGTAAAAGTTTTTTAGAAAAACTAATATCATGCTTAAATGAAAAATTATAAGTATTTACATGAGGATATGAATGATAAAAATTTATCAAATAGCGAGACTGGAAAGTAGAAAAGTAAACTTTAAAATAGAGGATAATATTTATAAAGATGAAGAATTGGTTTCTACGGCCGTTAAAAAATACTTACAAACTAAAAAACAAAACGAAAAAATACAGCATGAATTATTATATCCAATAAGTTTGCCTGTCAAATCAATTGAAAATTCTCAAAGTATTGAAGAATATAAATCTTATTTTGATAAAAATTTTAACAAGTTTGAATTTTCAAACTATTTCATTTTGCCTTCGATTGGAGCATATAAAGATAAAAAAGATAAAGATATTTTTTTTATTTCTAATTTGGAAAGTATAGTTTTTAAAATTTTTATTAATCTTTTAAATGATTTTTTAAAAAATAAGGATTTAAATGAAAAATACACTGTTTATTTTGATATCTCCGGAGGAATTAATATTTATGTCGCTTCAATATTAGAGGCATTACGCTATTTTCATGTTTTTTATACTCTTTTCAATTTAGGCAATAAAAACTTAGAGATTTATGTTTCTTATTCTGAGCCAATTATAGGAAACTACAATAAAGAATTTTATCAAATATATTTCCATAGGTTAAAATTTAAAACTTTTTTTAATATATCTCCTATAAGTAGAGAGGATTCTAATTTGGAACATATATATTCTGATACTAAAGATAGAGAAGAGTTAAAAATGCTATTAACAAAATATAAAATAGTTTTTAATTCTATAAATAAATTTGCTCCATTGCCTTTATATTATGTTAAAACTGATAAAGAAGAAACTTTAAAAGAAATAAACAAAATAATTCAAACCTATTTGTGTGAGTATGAACAAAAAATTCTTAATTCTTCTTTGATTCCAAAAATTGATAAGGCCAATAAAATACTGCTTTCTCTTGCTTTTATGTATGGAGTTTTGGCATTCTTAAATTTAAAATACGATCAAGAGTTAGGAGTTTCCCTTGAAGAAATAAAAGAAAAGTTTATAGATAGTTTTTCTATATATAATAAGATTAAAATATCTAACACGATACTTAAGAAAGAATTTAGTAAAATAAAAAACGATTCAGAAAAGATTCAACACAATTCAGATTTTATTTTCTTATATCTAATACAAAATTATCAGAATATAAAAGATAGAACTCCGATTGAAATGAGAAATTTTGAGGCACATGCCGGCTTTGTAAATACCGTTGTTCAACTTAGAAAATATGAATCAAAAGTATATTTAAGATATGACACACAGAAAACCGATATAAAATGTCAAAATATGTTTAATTTTTTAATCCAACAACTTTCTATTTTATGACCCTTGTTTCTTCTTTTTCGCTTTCGATGGTGGAAGCTTATCCCGCAAAGGCGGAGTTTGAAGAGGTTTCGGTAGATTATATAAAAAAACTCATATCCGAAAATAAAATAGTTTTTAAAATAGGACATCCTTCATACGCTTCGGTCCTTTCCGAGATATTCGGAGTCAAGATAGATGCGGTTAGAGAAAAATTGGTGTTTAAAAAAGGGGAGAGTTTTATAGTCGCTCAGATAATAGCTGACAGGCTTCCCGAGGGCAAAGTATTAACCGAAGAAGAGATTAAAAAACTTCAAATAAAGTTTATAAAAACC
>CAZVBT010000400.1:0-13560 GCA_964625385.1 uncultured Melioribacter sp.
AATATAAACCAAATAAAAAATTGCTTGTTGGTGGAGATGGAATTCCTATTGAAGATTTTTTACTAACACCTTCTGAAGAATGGTATATTTGAAACAGAAATTTTAGAGGTATAATGAACGGCAAAACAATTTTAATTACTGGTGGAACAGGATCATTTGGGAAAAAGTTTGTTGAGACTGTATTAAAAAAATATTCACCTAAAAAGATAATTATTTACAGTCGTGATGAATTAAAACAATTTGAAATGCAGCAAGATTTACGTTTCAAAAAAGATGGTGTTTTGATGCGTTATTTTATAGGTGATGTTCGTGATAAAGAAAGATTAATTCGTGCAATGACCGGCGTTGATTATGTTGTTCACGCAGCTGCATTAAAACAAGTTCCTGCCGCTGAATACAATCCATTCGAAGCTGTTAAAACAAATATAATAGGTGGTCAAAATGTAATTGATGCTTGTTTTGAATGCAACGTAAAAAAAGTTGTTGCCCTTTCAACCGATAAAGCAGCTGCACCAATTAATCTTTATGGTGCTACCAAATTAACATCCGATAAACTTTTTATAGCTGCAAATAATTATAAAGGCACTCACGATATAAAATTTTCTGTAGTTCGTTATGGAAATGTTATGGGAAGTCGTGGTTCTGTTATTCCTTTCTTTTTAGAAAAAAAGAAAACCGGTGCTTTACCAATTACTGATGAAAGAATGACCCGCTTTAATATTACTCTTCAGCAAGGTGTTGATTTTGTCTTAAAGTCTTTTGAAATAATGTGGGGCGGCGAATTATTTGTTCCCAAAATTCCTTCTTATAGAATAACTGATTTAGCTAAAGCTGTTGCACCAGATTGTAAAATAGAAATTGTTGGAATTCGTCCCGGTGAAAAAATTCATGAGGAAATGATTACAGAAGCTGATGCACTTAATACAATTGAATTTGATGATTATTATGTTATTCTTCCTTCTGTTCAGCTTGGTGATGTTCAATCATTAAAACTTTGGGATACAGAAAAATTTAGATTAACAAGCAATCATAAACCCGGTAAGTTTTGTGAATTTGGATTTAAATATAATAGTGGAACTAATCCGCATTTCCTTTCAATTGATGAATTAAAAGAATTAATTCAAAAAATGTGAACTCATGAAAAATTTATACTATTACGGAAAACAAACTATTGAACAATCAGACATTGATGCAGTTGCTAATGTTTTGCCAACTTCATTTATTACACAAGGACCAAAATCTGTTGAATTTGAAAATGAATTAAAAAAATTTTTTGGGGCAAAGTACGCTTCTGTTGTAGCAAACGGAACTGCAAGTTTGCACTTAATTGCCTTAGCACTCAATTGGAAAAAAGGTGACATTATAATTACATCACCAATTACATTTTTATCAAGTGCTAATTGTGCAATTTTTGTTGGTGCTAATGTTGATTTTGTTGATATAAATTCTAAAACCTATACAATTGATGTAAACAAACTTGAAGATAAATTAAAATATTATACTTCTATCAATAAAAAAGTAAAAGCAGTTGTAGCTGTTGATTTTGCTGGCCATCCTGCAGATTGGAAATCACTCGCTGCATTAAAAAATAAATATGGATTTCAACTCGTTAACGATTTTTGTCATGCTCTTGGCGCAGAATATTTTGATGATAATCAATATGCAGTAAAATATGCCGATGCAGTTAATTTCAGCTTTCATCCTGTTAAACATATTACTACTGGTGAAGGTGGAGCAGTATTAACCAACAATGAATTAACAGATAAACGTGTTAAACTATTACGCACACATGGAATGACTAAAGATGAAACCACACTCGAAAAAAATGATGGACCATGGTATTATGAAATGCACGAAGTTGGTTTTAACTATCGTATAACAGATTTTCAATGCGCTTTGGGTATTAATCAATTAAAAAGACTTAAAAAGTTTATTGCCTCAAGAAGAAAAGTAGCTCAGTATTATGATTCATTTTTCAAAGATGATGATAGAGTTATAATTCCTTTTGTTTCTAAAAATGTTAAACATGCATATCATTTATACCCATTGCAAATTAGATTTGATAAATTAAAAATTGATAAAAAAGATTTTTATAACAGACTAAAAAAGAATGGTGTGGTTTTTCAAGTTCATTATATTCCTGTTCACTTGCAGCCATTTTATAGAAAGAAGTTTGGTTTTCAAGTTGGCGATTTTCCCGTTTCTGAAAAATTTTACGAAAGAGAAATTTCAATTCCAATTTATCCAACTTTAACAAAAAAAGATTTACACTTTATTACCAATGCAATTAAAAAAACATTAGACTGCTATAAATGAAAATATCAATAATTACTGAAGGAAATAAAGAAACTGGATTAGGTCATTTAACAAGATGTATTTCTATTTATCAAGCTTTTGAGGAAAGGAGTATAGTTCCAAAGTTATATTTAAATGGTGATTCAACCGCTACTCCATTTTTAGAAGATATTAATTATGAAATTATTGACTGGTTAAATAATCAAGATGAATTATTCAAAAAAATTAAAAATAGCGATGTTATAATTGTTGATTCATATCTTGCACCAAAAGAATTTTACATATCAATCTCAAAACTTACACTCATTCCTTTGTATTTTGATGATAACGTTCGTTTAGATTATTCATCTGGAATAATTCTTAACGGAGCAATAAATGCAGAAACATTACCTTACAAAAAAACATTGACTAATGAATATTTGTTAGGCACAAAATATTTACCAATTAGAAAAGAATTTTGGGAGGTGTTCGATAAACCTTTAAGATTAGATATTCAAAATATCCTTTTGACTTTTGGCGGAACTGATAAATTTAATTTAACTACAAGAATTTTACGCTTGCTTACAAGAAATCATCCTACTTTAAAGAAAAGAATAATTGTAACTAATTCGTTTGAACACATTTCAAAAATTGAAGAATCCAAAGATGAAAACACCGAAATAATAAACACACCATCTGCTTCTGAATTAATAAAAATAATGCATGATACAGATTTGGCAATTTGTGCAGCCGGACAAACACTAAATGAACTTGCTCGTGTTGGTGTTCCTTCTATTGCAATTGCAGTTGCAGATAACCAAAAAAGTCAACTTGTTGGTTGGGTTAAAGAAAAGTTTTTGCAGCAGGAATTAACTTACGATTTACCAAATCTTGAACATAGATTATTGTTATTAATTTCAAATCTCAGAAAAAAACAGGTACGTGAAGCAATTTCAAAAATTGGAAAACAGAAAATTGATGGTAATGGTGCAAGAAGAGTTGTTCAATTTATAATTGATAAACATGTTGGCAAAACTGGTTTTTATTTTAGGAATGCAATTGCAAAAGATGCAACTATAATTTTTAATCTTTCTAACGATAGATTGGTTCGTGCTAATTCAATTAATACAGAACCAATAAAATGGGGCGATCATTTAGATTGGTTTTCTGGTAAGTTGCTTGATGATAATTGTTATTTCCTTTTAGCTTTTACTCCTTCAAATCAATTTATTGGTCAGGTTCGTTTTGATATTAATGGTTACTACGCAGAAATTAATATCAGTATTGATAAAGATTTTAGAGGTAAGGGTTTTTCAAAACAATTAATTTTTTCTGCTAGTTATAAACTTTTTCATGATAAACCCAATATAAATTTTATAAATGCTATAATTCGCCCAAATAATACACCATCAATTAAAGCATTTACAAATGCTGGTTATAAATTAATTGGTAAAGAAATAATTAACGAACAAGAATTTTTATTATTCCAGTTGAAAAAATGAAAATTCAAATTGCAAACAAATTCATTGGTGAAGATGAAAAAACTTTCATAATTGCCGAACTTTCTGCTAATCATAATCAAAATTTTGATATTGCAATTCAAAGTATTAAAGCAATTAAAGATTGTGGTGCAGATGCTGTTAAATTGCAAACTTATACTCCAGATACAATTACAATTAACTCCGACAAAGAATATTTTCAGATAAAGCAAGGCACAATTTGGGATGGAATCACACTATACAAACTTTACGAGCAAGCATTTACACCATGGGAATGGCAGCCAAAACTAAAAGAGTATGCTGAAAGTTTAGGATTAATTTGTTTTTCTTCTCCGTTCGATAAAACAGCTGTAGATTTTTTAGAAGAATTAAATGTCCCCGCTTATAAAGTTGCTTCTTTTGAAATTACAGATTTACCTTTAATTGAATACATTGCAAAAAAAAATAAACCAGTTATAATTTCAACCGGAATAGCAACATTAGATGAAGTTGATGAGGCTGTTCTAACTTGTAAAAATGCTGGTAATGAAAAAATAATTCTTTTGAAATGTACCTCCGAATATCCGGCTCCGATTGAAGATGCAAATTTATCTGCTATAAAATTCTTAAGAGAAAAATACAATTTAATTACTGGTCTATCTGATCATACACTTGGAATTGATGTACCGATTGCTTCAGTTACTCTTGGAGCTAAAGTGATTGAAAAACATTTTATTCTCGATAGAAAAATTGGTGGTCCGGATTCATCATTTTCACTTGAGCCAAATGAATTCAAACAAATGGTTCAGTCAATTCGTAATGTTGAAAAAGCTATTGGTAATCCTAAATTTGAAATATCAGAAAAAATTCTAAAAAGCAGAAAATTTGCACGTTCCCTTTTCGTTGTTGAAAATATTGAACAAGGTGAAATTTTTACAGAGAAAAATGTTCGTTCTATAAGACCCAATTATGGTTTGGCTCCAAAATATTTAAAAGATGTAATTGGCAAAAAAGCTAAAATTAAAATTGAAAAAGGCACTCCATTAAGTTGGGATTTAATTGATCAATAACAAACTAAAAACTACCGCAATAATACAAGCCAGAATTGGTTCAACAAGATTGCCAAAAAAAATTTTCTTGCCTCTTTCTGGTAAACCAATTTTGTGGCATGTTTATCAAAGAGTAAAAAGATCTAAAATGATTAATGATGTTATAATTGCTACAACAGATTTGCCAGAAGATGATTTAGTTGAAAATTTTTGCATTGAAAACAAAATTAATTTTTTCCGTGGTAGCTCTGATAATGTTTTAAGCCGCTATTATTTTGCTGCAAAACAATTTCAGTCTGAGATTATTGTTAGAATAACATCTGATTGCCCGATGATTGATTCAAATATTATTGATGAGATTATAAAATTATTTTTAGTTGAAAATGCTGATTATGCAAGCAATGTTTTAGAAAGAACTTTTCCACGTGGTTATGATACAGAAGTTTTTTCTTTCAATGCTTTAGAAAAAACTTTTTTTGAAGCCAAGCAAAATTTTGAACGTGAACATGTAACACCTTTTATTTACAATCATCCTGAAATATTTAAACTGGTTTCTTATAAAACAGATAAACATTATTCTTCATTAAGATTAACAATTGATACACAAGAAGATTATAATCTTATAAAAATAATTTTCGATTCTTTATTTGGCGTCAATAATTTTTTTGGATTAAATGATGTTATAAATTTTCTCAAAACAAAACCAGAACTATTAAAGATTAATCAACACATAGAACAGAAAAAGTTGGGTGAATAACATGAAAATTTCAAGAAGAGTTTTTGTTAAAACAACCGCACTTGCCGGAAGTGGATTAATTATTAATAATTCATTTTCACAAGAAGTTAAAGCTTATCCAAAATCAAAAAAAATTATAGCTGTATCCACATGGGAAACAACTATTAAATCAACAGAAAAAGCTTATGAATTGCTTAAACTAAACAGAACTTCACTTGATGCAATTGAACATGGTATTCGTGTTGCAGAAGATGACTCTGAAAACACAACTGTTGGTTATGGCGGCGCACCCGATGAAGATGGTATTGTAACTTTAGATGCTTCAATAATGGATTGGAATGGAAATGCTGGTTCTGTTGCCGCAGTTGAAAACATTAAAAATGTAATTTCTCTTGCACGATTTGTTAAGGAAAAAACTAAACATGTTATGCTTGCAGGTGATGGTGCAAAAAAATTTGCATTAGAAAATGGTTTCAAAGAAGAAAACCTTTTGACTGAAAAATCAAAACAAAATTATCTCGAGTGGAAAAATAAAAATATCAATCAGAATAGAATTGACCACGATACAATTGGAATGCTTGCTATCGATTCATATGGAAATATGAGTGGTGGTGTTTCCACAAGCGGATTAGCTTATAAAATTCATGGAAGAGTTGGAGATTCGCCAATAATCGGCGCTGCTCTTTTTGTTGATAATGAAATTGGTGGTGCGGTTGCAACTGGTTTGGGTGAATTAGTTATGAAAACTTGCGGCGCTTTTTTAATTGTTGAAAAAATGCGTGAAGGTTATTCACCCGAGCATGCATGTAAAATTGCAGTTGAACGTGTCAAAAAAATCCTTAAGAAAAATGAAACTACTCAGGTTGGATATATTGCCTTAAGAAAAGATGGAAAACTTGGAACTTATTCTTTAACTCCAAATTTTACTTACTGTGTTGCATCAGATAACAAAATTGGATCATCTAAAAGCAGATTTTTGAGTAAATAAAAATTGAATGACACAAACAAAAATTATTTAATGTTTGTGTCACTCATAATCTATGAATTCTTTATCCACCAAAACTTGATAGAAATGGAAATTGCTTTCCGAGCAAGAAAAGTAAAAAGCTCATTACTAACCAAATTAATATTATAGAAATAATATATTTTTTTATATCATCAGACTTGCTGAATTTCGCAAGGCCAATTGCAAACACTGTATAAAACCAAATTGAAAAAACATTAAGCTTACCTAAAAAGAAACCAGAGATTGTGTTTTTTTCAATGCCAAATAAATCAGCAACACTAACACCTGTTAAAAATTTGCTCATTGCTAATGCTGCAATTGCCATTACTATTGTTTCAATAGCTGCAATGTACATAGACAATCCATAAGAAACCATTACTCCGCTGTAAGTAATATCTGATTGTAAACCATATTTAGTAACAAGAAAAAAGAAACCAGTTACAACAAAGAACACAATGAACATTCCAACAGGAACGCCGACGATGATTCCAATAGTTTGAAAAACATTTCCCTGCCCCATATTTTCTTCCATTGTCTGCAATTGTGTATCAGCTTGTTCTCTTGTCATTTGCCCTTTTTTAACAGCTTCATCAAATTGCTGTTCAACCTTTTGCAACATTTTTTCCTGTTGCTGTCTCTTTATTTCAGGATTGCTTAACATTAAAAACTGCGAAAGAATAACCAAGACAATTACAATTAAAATCGGAATAATCCAATCAACTGTTTTTGATGGAAAATTTGAAATCTTAGAAAATGTTTTTACTGGTTCGGTAAATACTCCAACTAATTTATCAGTATGGGAAAGTTCAAGTTCTTCAGTTTCATCGACTGATGATAATTTTGGTGCTTCATGGTTTTGCATTTCTTCCATCTGATTCTCCATTTATTGGTTAAATGTAAATCTAAATTAATGAAAAAAAATTTTATTTCAATTAAAAGAAATGATTATTTGGTTTGGCTTGGTTCTTTAAATTATTTAACTCCTTTAGACTGCCTTCGTAATGTTACCGAATTAATGTCATTACATTCCTCACAATAGCATTCAAAATTAATTATTTAGATGTTTCGTTTATTTATTAATTTTCTTTCAATAAAATTGAGATCTAAATGAAAACCATCATTGAACCATTCAAAATCAAATCCGTTGAACCAATAAGATTTACAACTAAAGAAGAAAGAAAAGAAATTTTAAAGAATGCCGGTTATAATCCTTTTTTAATTCATGCCGATGATGTTTTGATCGATCTATTAACTGATAGTGGAACATCTGCAATGAGCTCGGAGCAATGGAGCGGAATTATGAAAGGCGATGAAAGTTATGCAGGTGCAAAAAGTTTTTTCCGCTTTGAAAGTGCTGTAAAAAAAATTACGGGAGACAAATTTATCATTCCAACACATCAAGGAAGAGCAGCAGAAAAAATTTTATTTTCAGTAATTGGTGACAAAGGAAAATATTTTGCGGCAAATACATTTTTTGATACAACACGTGCAAATATTGAATTCACTGGTGCAGAAGCTTTTGACTTATTAAATGAAAAAGGAAAACATCCGGAAATAAGAGCGCCATTCAAAGGCGACATGGATGTAAACGCACTTGAATCTTTCATTAAAAAATATGGGAGAGAAAATATTCCTTTAGTTGTTTTGACTGTTACAAATAATTCCGGTGGTGGTCAACCTGTATCAATGAAAAATATTAAAGATGTTTCATCAGTTTGTAAAAGAAATAACATTCCACTTTTTCTTGATGCTTGCCGCTTTGCAGAAAATGCTTACTTCATAAAATTGCGTGAGGAAGAATATAAAGGTAAATCTGTTCTTGAAATTTGTCAGGAAATGTTTTCATACGCTGATGGCTCAACAATGAGTGCAAAAAAAGATGCACTTGTTAATATTGGCGGATGGCTTTCATTAAATGATGAAGATCTTGCTATGAAGTGTAGAAATCTTTTAATCGTTACAGAAGGTTTTGTTACTTATGGCGGTTTAGCAGGTAGAGATCTTGAAGCTATTGCACAAGGTTTAGAAGAAGTTGTGGATGAACATTATCTTCAATATAGAATTCGCAGTACTGAATATTTAGGTGAAAAATTAATCAACAACGGTATTCCAATTATTGAACCACCGGGTGGTCATGCAATTTATATTGATGCAAAAAGATTCGCACCTCATATTCCTGTTGAACAATTTCCTGGTCAATCAGTTACTTGTGCAATTTATGTAGAAGGTGGAATCCGTGCTTGTGAAATTGGAAGTGTTATGTTTGGCAAAAATGATGAAAATGGAAAATTAATTCCTGCCATGATGGAATTAGTCCGCCTTGCAATTCCAAGAAGAGTTTATACTCAAAGTCATATTGATTACGTTGCCGAAGTCATTATTGAAGTCTTCAAAAATCGTGATAAGCTGAAAGGTTTCGAAATTGTTTACGAAGCTCCAATGCTTCGTCATTTTACTGCAAAATTTAGAGAAGTAAAATGATGGAAAAATTATTTAAATACACCTCTGATAAACAACTTTGGAGAATTCTAATTTCTGATACAGATAAATTAGTTCTTGAAAACAGAAATCAGGAAACTAAAGAAGTTTTTTTTCAATGTTTCGATTTACAAAATGGTGATAGCATTTTTACGGATCTTCAACTTGAAGAAAAAAATTGGATT
The DNA here is from genome assembly GCA_964625385.1 of uncultured Melioribacter sp. GTDB lineage: Bacteria > Bacteroidota > Ignavibacteria > Ignavibacteriales > Melioribacteraceae > Stygiobacter. The sequence continues at coordinate 9,207 of CAZVBT010000400.1, forward strand.
GGGATAGAAACTATTTATAAAGATATAATTTATTTCCATCGCTATCCTCAAAGAGATTTGCCCGGACATAAAGAAATAATTGCTTTTGATATTGCAAGTCAAAAAACTCTTTGGCACAATAAAGAATTAACTTTCCATTTTGTCGATAATAATCTTGTATATTCTTTTGTTCAGGGTTTTGAAGATAGATTTTTTTATTCACTTGATTTTTTAACCGGGGACATTAAAGAAGAAATTGGCAGTAATTATTCTCTAGTTAATCAATTAAAAAATGATGCTGAATCTAAAAAGAGTTGGAATAATTATATTTATCCTGAAATAAAAAAATTAGGCGACTTCATTTATGATTCAATCATTTCAGATTACTTAATTCAATTCTCAATTGTTGGTGAAATTGAAGAATCAACTTTCAAAGAATTAAAATTTATTTCATTTCACACAAAGGATGATGAACAAACTTTAACAAATCATTTTGCTGTTTTTAATACTTCAAACAAAAATATTGTTCACGAAGAAATTCTCAATATCAAAGCAAAAAATTTTTTAACAGATTCATTTTTTATTTATAAAAATTTCCTTTTTGTATTAAAAGGCAAAAACGAAATCGAAATTTATTTATTAAATTAAAATCTGAGGTGAAGAATGAAAATTAACACCGAGGAAAAAATAATTTTACTTAATGCAGCACGTGATTCAATTAAAAGCAAATTCGAAGAAACAGAAATTCAAACACCGGATTACAACAAACATCCATTATTAAAATCAAAAGCCGGTGCATTTGTAACACTTACTGAAAACAAAAATTTACGTGGATGTATTGGTTACATAATTTCAAACAAAAAACTTTTTAATACAGTTTGCGATGCAGCCATTCAGGCAGCATTTCATGATCCTCGATTCTATCCTTTGCAAAAAAATGAGCTTGAAAATATTTCAATTGAAATTTCAATTTTGTCTGAACCGTTTCCATTAAATAGTTATGATGAAATAATTATTGGTGTACATGGATTAATTGTAGAAGAAGAAGGAAGAAGAGGATTATTATTGCCTCAAGTTCCGATTGAACACAATATGAACAAAGAACAATTTCTTGAAGCGATTTGTCAAAAAGCTGGCTTGCCAAAAAATCTTTGGAGAGAAAAACAAATCAATTTAAGTGGATTTACTGCAACTGTTTTTAGTGAAGAATCAATTAAAGAGGAAAAATAAAAAATGAAAATAGTAAGAGAACCAGCAGTTGCTGGAATGTTTTACTCAGCTTCGCATAGTAAACTCGAGAAAGATTTAGAAGAATTGTTTAATCAAGTTGATTTAGATGAATCATTCGATCAAATATTTGGAATTGTTTCTCCACATGCTGGTTACGTTTACTCAGGCAAAACTGCTGCTTATGCCTATTCAACATTAAAAAACAAAACTTATAAAAGAGTTGTAGTTATTTCTCCAAGTCATCGTGAATATTTTCCGGGAGTTTCAGTTTATAATGGCGATGCATATAAAACTCCTTTTGGAGAAATTGATCTTGATAAAGTGTTTATTAATAAATTAGTTGAAAACGAGAAGTTAATTTTTGCCGGATTAAATGGTCATAGAAATGAACATGCTTTAGAAGTTCAACTGCCTTTTCTTCAAAAGGTTTTAAATAATTTTTTGCTTGTTCCAATTGTAATGGGTGACCAAAGAAAAATTTTTGTTGATTTTTTAGCTGAAAAGTTATCAACAATTATAGATGACGAAACTTTAATTGTATCAAGTTCGGATTTATCGCATTTTCATTCAAAAGAGGAAGCAAATAAATTAGATTCAATGGTTGAAAAATATATTATTACCTTTGATGCAGATGGCCTAATTAATTCTTTAAACAAAAATCATTGCGAAGCTTGCGGCGGCGGTCCAATTGCTGTATTAATTAAAGTTGCATTAAATAAAAATTATAATAAAGTAAAAATTTTATCTCGCTCTGATTCTGGTGATGTTACCGGAGATCATTCAGAAGTTGTAGGTTATCTTTCTGCTGTTTTCTATAGATGATTATTTTATAAATAATTCTTTGTTATAACGTAGATAGACATATAAAAAATTCTATTATTGTCTTTGCGAACTTAGTGAAGCATACTCTGAATTATCTTTATTAAATAATGACCGAGATTGCTTTCCTGATAGAATCGGGGCAAGCTGTAATTTCATTTTTTGCAATGACATTCATAATTAATTATTAAGATGTTTATTAGATATAATTACTTGTATAAAAATTAATTTTAATTTAGTTTGCAATCGCTAATCAGATTTAATAACAAAACGGAGAAAAAAATGAAACATCATAAAACATTTATTTTACTTTTTATTTTCGTAACAAATTTACTAAATGCACAAACTGTATTCAGTTGTAAAATAGATGGTGATGATTTTATCGCAAAAAATATTGAAGCAACTCATATAAAAATGTTAAACACAAATTATATTCAAATTAAAATTGAAAATGAAGGCAAGTTACTTTTTCTTTATATCAAAATGGAAAAGTTAAAGGGTGAATTACCTGTTAAACTTGAATATTCAGAACCAAAGGAAAATCAAATACCTGATGTTGAATTAATTTGGGCTCCAAATCCAGATGAACCTCAATGGAATTCAATTGAAGGTGAAACAGAAATAATTTCTTTCAATGAAGATGCAAAAACAATTTCTGGCACTTTTGAATTTGTTGTTGAAAAATTGGAATATGGCACAAAGAAAAAGAAACCAAGATTAGATATTGAAAAAGGTGTCTTTAAAAATATTATTTACAAGTTAGAAGAAGGAACAAACTAAAACGGTTAAAACAATTTATGTTTTACCAAAATAAAAATGGGACACATAATTTTTTGGGCAATCATTCGAACTGCTGTGTTAATTCCGGCTTTATGGTTGCTTTATGGTTTTATTGAATACAAATACTGGTGGTGGTTTGTAATTCTTTCTATTTATGGAGTTATTATACATCCACTTGTTATTCAATACAGAATGTTTTTTGAAGCTAATAAAGAACTTATTGAGAATACATTATGTTCCTCCTGTAAATACTTTGACAAAACTGCAGTACTTTGTTTAAAACATGATATTCATCCTACACTGGAAAATATTCCTTGCGATGGTATAGATTGGGAGCCCAAAGAAAATGCCAAATAAAAAACATAAATACAGCAAAGATGAAGATTTAAAGAAAGAAATTTTCTTTTGCACTGAATGCGGAGAAGATTTATCTGATTTTGGTATTGTTGGAAAAATTGATAAAAAGAAAATTAAAGACCGACATCAAAAGTGTGTTAAATCTGGTAAATTCAATGGTGATATGTGTGCCATGCTTTTTATCTCTAATGATGCTGAAACTTCTTCTCCAATTGAAGAGCTTGACTAAATAAATTTTCTGCTGCCTTAACAAACTTTGGTCCTGGTCTTAAAAACAAATTATTATCCACATATATTATTTTTTTATTCTTTATCGCTTTCAATGTTTTCCATTCCGGGTATATCGAAATCATTTTTTCTATAGAATCATTACCACTTGTTGGAATTATAATATAATCAGGATTTCTTTTTATTATTTCTTCCCTGCTAAAAATTGGATAGTTTAATGGTGAATCAAACGCAATGTTTTTGAAGCCGCAAATATTTAGATACTCATTTAAAAAAGTATTCGGACCTGCAATCATAAGCGGAGTTATCTGAACTACAAACATTGCTGTTTTATTAAAATATTTTGAATTACTTTTAATTCTGTTAATTGTTGAATCCCAGCTTTTTATTGTTGGATTAGTATTTAGTGAAAATATTTTCCCGATATCCTGATAAGTTTTTTTAATACCTTCATAGTTTCTTGGATTAGAAACAAATACCTTTAAATCAAGCTCTTTGAATTTATCATAAGTTTCTTTTGTATTGCCTTCAACAGTTATAAAAATTATATCAGGTTTAAGTGAAACAATTTTCTCGAAATTAAATGTTAACATATCCCCAACTTTTTCAACACTCATTGCTTCTTCCGGATAGTCGCAATAAATTGTATTTCCGACTAAATATTTTTCAAGCTTCAGATCATAAATCATTTCGGTAAGATTTGGGGCAAGAGAAATAACTCTCTGTGGTTTTTGTTCTAATGAAAATTGATTTCCAATATCATCAACAATATAATTTCCCTTTTTTGAAACATGGTTGTCAGTTTTGCAACTGAGTAAAAAAGAAAAAATTATAAGTAATAATGAAAGTTTTTTCATATCTTCGATTTAAATATTTATTAATAACAATTTAACAATAATTAAACATTTGTTTTGAAACGAAAACTTAATTTTTAATGTTACCAAAATAAACTTAATGTATT
>CAZVBT010000401.1:0-7740 GCA_964625385.1 uncultured Melioribacter sp.
ACCAGAACCATTTAATGTATGAACAAATTCAACTTTTTTAGATTCTTCTCTTCTAAAACGAATATTAGCACGACGAGCCTGAAATGTTTCAAAGTTACTGCATGATGAAGCTTCAAGCCATTTATTTTCTGCAGGAGACCAGGTTTCAATATCATAACATTTTGCAGCAGAAAAACTTAAATCGCCAGTACAAAGCATTAAAATTCTATACGGAACGTTCAGCGCTTTCAAAATATTTTCTGCATCGTTTGTCATTTCTTCAAGTTCATCATAAGAATTTTCCGGTTTTGAAAATTTTACCATTTCAACTTTATTAAATTGATGAACACGCAAAAATCCTTTCGATTCTTTTCCATAAGATCCGGCTTCTCTTCTGAAACAAGGTGAATAACCAACATATTTAATTGTTAAATCTTTTTCAGATAAAATTTCATCGCGATGAATATTAGTAATTGGAACTTCGGCAGTTGGAATTGGATAAAGTCCATCTTTTTCAATATAGTACATATCTTCTTCCATTTTAGGAATTTGACCAGTTCCTTTCATTGAATCACGATTTACTAAAACGGGTGGAAGAATTTCTGTATAGCCATGATTTTTAAGATGAGTATCAAGCATAAAATTAATTAATGCTCTTTCAAGTGTTGCACCTTTACCAGTGTAAAGAGGAAAACCACTTCCTGAAATTTTAGTTCCTCTTTCAAAATCAAGTAAGTGTAATTTTTTTCCTATTTCAATGTGGTCTAAAATTTTAAAGTCATATTCAAAAGAAAAACCTTCCGGTAGCCAGCGACGAACTTCAACATTATCTTCTGCACTTTTGCCAACCGGCACAGAATGATGAGCAATGTTTGGTGTATTTCTTAAAATGTTTTCAATAGCATCTTCAACTTCTTTTAATTCATTATCAAGTTTTGAAATTTCATCGCCAACCTGTTTCATTTCGGCAAATATTGCTGTTGTATCTTGTCCTACTTTTTTAAGTTTTGGTATTTCTGAAGATACTCTGTTTTTCTTTGCCTTAAGATCTTCAACATTTGCAATCAAAGATCTCCTTTTATCATCAAGGTGAAGAATTTCATCAACAACATCTTTGGCATTTTTATTTAATAATCCTTGTTTTACAAGTCCGGGATTTTCACGAATAAATTTTACATCTAACATATTTTCTCCGATTTTTTATTTTACAACTATGTTCAATATTTTATTCGGTACATAAATTTCTTTTATTAATTCTTTCCCATCAACATACGATTTAACTTTTGCATCCTGATAAATAATTTTTTTCACTTCAGATTCATTTATGCCGAAAGGAACTTCTATTTTTGCTCTTACTTTACCATTAATTTGAATAACAACCAAAGCAAGATCTTTTGTCAAAGCAGATTTATCAACTTCATACCATTTAGCATTTTTAAATATCAAATTATCATTTCCGAGCAATTGCCAGCATTCTTCTCCTAAATGAGGAGCTAAAGGAGAAATCATAACTGCGAATCTTTCTAACGTATATGTAATTAAATCTTTTCTACAATCATTGAAATATTTGAATTCATTAATTAATTCCATTAAAGAAGCAACTGCAGTGTTAAAACGAAAATGTTCTAATTCAACAGAAAACTTATCGAGCGTTTGATTTACTTTTCTATAAACATTTTTTTCTGCTTCGTTTAATTCATTTAAATCATATTTATCTTTTGATGGAAATTCTTTTTTGTAGATTTTATAATTTTGAAATAAAGTATAGGTTCTTTGGACGAAACGATCTACACCCACAATTCCTTTATCGCTCCAATCACCACCAAGTTCATAAGGGCCCATAAACATTAAATACATTCTAAAAACATCAGCTCCATATTGTTCTGTAAAAGCAGTAGGATCAACGACATTACCTTTTGATTTAGACATCTTAGCACCTTGATTTGTAATTGTGCCTTGATGAATTAATCTTTGAAATGGTTCATCAGAGTTAACTAATCCAATATCTCGTAAAAACTTATGTATAAAGCGTGCATAAAGAAGATGCATTACAGCGTGCTCAGCTCCGCCAACATAAACATCAACAGGCGTCCATGCATTTGCAAGTTCTGTATCAAACATTCCTTTTTCATATTTAGGATTTAAATAACGTAAATAATACCAAGATGAATCAACAAAAGTATCCATTGTATCCACATCTCTTTTGGCTTGATCACCACATTTGGGACAAGTTGTATTTACAAATTCTTCGTTACTTGCAAGTGGTGAACCACCATCGGGTTTAAAATTTACATTGTAAGGAAGAACAACTGGTAATTGATTTTCAGGGACTGGAACTTCGCCACAATGCTCACAATGAACTATCGGAATTGGTGTTCCCCAATATCTTTGACGTGAAATTAACCAATCGCGAAGTCTATAATTTACAGTTCTTCTTCCTATTCCTTTTTTTTCTAAATCATCTGAAATTTTTTTAATACCTTCATCAGATCTTAAACCAGTATAGTCACCAGAATTTATCATTATACCAATTTCAGTAAATGCTACTTTTAATTCATCATTTTCATTAGTACCATCTTGAAGAATTACTTTTTTAATTGGAAGATTAAACTTTTTAGCGAACTCAAAGTCTCTTTCATCATGTGCAGGAACAGCCATTACATAACCAGTACCATAAGTTCCTAATACATAATCTGCAATCCAAATTGGAACTCTTTCGCCATTAACAGGATTAATAGCAAAAGCTCCTGTTGGTACACCAGTTTTTTCTTTTACTGTTGATGTTCTATCAACTTCGGTTAACAGTTTTGTTTGTTCAATATATTTATCAACTGCATCTTTGAATTCAGGCTTTGTAATTCTTTGAACAATTTCTTTTTCTGGGGCAAGCACAACATAAGTAACGCCAAATAATGTATCGGGTCTTGTTGTAAATACAGTTAATTTTTCATCATGTCCTTCAATAGAAAAATCAACTTCAGTTCCATAACTTTTACCAATCCAATTTGTTTGCATTATTTTAGTTTTTTCGGGCCAATCAATTTTGTTTAATCCATCAAGCAATTCATCGGCATAATCTGTTATTTTAAAGAACCACTGAGTTAATGCTTTTTGAATAACCGTTGTTCCGCATCTTTCGCAAGAACCATCTGTTAAAACTTGCTCTCGTGCTAAAACAGTTTGACAAGATGGACACCAATTTACCGGTGCATTTTTTCTATAAGCTTTTCCTTTTTTGTAAAGCTGCAAGAATAACCATTGATTCCATTTATAATATTCAGGAACACATGTCATTAATTCAGCATCCCAATCATACATTGCACCCATCTTAAGAACCATTTCTTTTATATCTGCAATGTTTTTCAAAGTTGAATCCTGTGGATGCACACCAGTTTTAATTGCATAATTTTCTGCGGGCAAGCCAAATGCATCGTAGCCAAGTGGTTCAAAAACATTAAAGCCATTTAGTTTTTTGTATCGCGCCCATGAATCGGTAGGACCATAATTATACCAGTGTCCAATGTGCATTTTGGCAGCCGATGGATATGGTAACATTACAAGGCAATAAAGTTTATTTTCAGTTTTTGTTAAATCTGTTTTATAAACTTTTTTTTCTTCCCAAATTTTTTGCCATTTAGGTTCAATTTCTTTAAAGGGATATTTCATATTTATTTCTTAAATAGTTGAAAAATTGTGTGTAAACTTACAAAAATTTGGAGTGGGTTTAAATGTTTGATAATGTTATTCTACAATTGTCTTTCTTTTAATTGAATTTTGAACTATGTTGTTAATTTCCCGAAGTAACTTTGAAGTTTCAATTGGTTTCCTTAAAAATTTATTAGCTCCTGCTTCAAGTGTTATTCTTTCATCTTTGGAAAATGCATGAGCAGTTACAACTATAATTGGAGTATCAGAATATTTTTCGCTTGCTCTTAATTCTTTAATTAAAGTTAATCCGCTTTTTTGCAAACCAAGTGAAAGGTCTATTAAGAACAAATCAATTTTATTTTCAGTTGTCAATTGATAAAATTCATTTACATTGTTTGTATAAAAAAAATTGTATTCTTTGCTTAAAATTCTTCTAAATATATCAAGAGTCATTTCATCATCTTCGATAAGCAATATTTTAATGTCGTTTTTCATGTCTGCCAAATAAATTTAGTTAAATGTTTGTCTTTAAGTATCTTTGTTGGTGAAATATTGCACAAATAAATTAAGATAAATAATGAAATTCAACAAGTTAAAAGATGAAATAATTAAAGTTGGAAAATTACTTCATCAAAAGAATTTTATTGCTTCAAACGATGGAAATTTAAGCATAAGAGCAGATAACATTATTTTAATTACACCAACATGCACAAGTAAAGGATTTATGACCAAAGATGATATTGTTTTAGTGGATTTAGAAGGCAATATTATTGAAGGAATTAAAAAACCCACATCAGAAATATTAATGCATTTAACGATTTATAAAAACAGATTGGATGTAAATGCTGTTTGTCATGCTCATCCAATTTATTCAACAGCTTTTGCATCAACAGGTAAATCACTTACTAAAAAAGTTTTGCCCGAAGTAATAATTTCTCTTGATGAAATTCCTCTTGTTAAATATGCAACTCCGGGCACAAAAGAATTATCAAAGCAATTAATTCCTTTTATTAAAAAATATGATGCATTGCTATTGGAAAATCATGGTGTGCTTACTTTAGGAAATAACTTGTTAGATGCTTATTTCAAAATGGAAACTGTTGAACATTTTGCCAAAATATGTTTTATAGCCGAACAAATTGGAAAAATTAATCAGTTGAATAAAAAGGAAGTCAAAAAATTAATTCAACAAAGAAATAAATTTGGAATAAGAGAAAATCTGGGGAAATAGATTAAAAGTTTTCTTTACTTTTTCGATAATTTATCAAGAAGATTTGGATTTACATGCTTTTTTCAAAAAAAGATAAAATTAAAGTGCTTATTAATGAAAATGACCGTTCACGGTTTGAGTATATGTTTGAACAATTTCAATACATAATAAGCAGTATTGAAGCTGACCCAATTGAATTTATGCCAGACAAAAAAAACTTTTTTTGTTTAATTACAGTAGGCAAGCCTAATCAACTTGAGATGGTAATCGAAATACTAAATCTGAATGGATTTGAAATTTCTACAAATGATAAAAAGATTCAGCAGATCTTAGAAAAGATAAATCAAAAATATTTAGAAGAATTAGCTGACTATGCAAAAAATGTTGAGATTAAAAAAAGAGCAAATAAAACACATCCATCTTTAGATAAATTGATAACAGAAGGAAATTATCAGGAACTGGCAAAAGTTGCTAAAGATGTTACTTATTCCCCGGAAACAATTCAAAAAGCAAGATCTGGTTTATCGCGTGCCGTTACAAATACAATAATCAAAACAATTGAAAATGTAAGTAAATATAAAATTTCAATTGATAGAGGAATTGAAATATTATTAGAAATAGCTACTAATAATGATTTAAAGTTTCTTAAACAGCATGAATTAATGCTACAGGCCGCAAATGTTGCTTTTGAATTATGCTTAAAAAATAATGAAGCGATAACTAATTTGATAAGAATAAGTAATCTTAAAAATGTTGACGTAATAATTAATTTGAAAGCAGCAGCAAAATTTTCTGAAATTGCTCTAGCTGATGAAGATAAATATCATAACCAAATAAAACAGGCCACAAAAGAATTAAACATACGTTGGTTAATAAATCTAATTGAACCATTCAGAGATAAACTTTCTGATGAAGAAAATCAAAATATTGATAGGTTGATTGAACACATAAAAAGTTACTTCAATTAAAATTATCTTTTCTTTTTTCTTAAATACTTATCTTTGCACCAAAAATTTATGGTTACAAAATGAACAAAAAATTTATTGTTGCTGGAATTCAATTATCATTTACCGAACAGCCGAAAGAAAATTTGAATAAAACAATATCATGGGTAAAAAAAGCAGCTAAACAAGGTGCAAACGTAATTTGTTTACCCGAACTTTATCGTTCTCAATATTTTTGTCAAAAAGAAGATTCAAAAATTTTTGATTTGGCAGAAACAATTCCCGGTATTTCAACAAATGCATTTCAAAAAATTGCAAAAGAAAATAAAGTTTCAATTGCAGTTCCAATATTTGAAAAAAGAGCAGCTGGTGTTTATCATAACTCATTAGTAATGATTGATGCTGGTGGTAAAATTTTAGGCACATATCGCAAAATGCACATTCCAGATGACCCGGCTTATTACGAAAAATATTATTTCACTCCCGGCGATTTAGGCTTTAAAACTTTCAATACTAAATTTGGAAATATTGGCACATTAATTTGCTGGGATCAGTGGTTTCCTGAAGGTGCAAGATTAACGGCTTTACAAGGCGCTTCTGTTTTATTTTATCCAACTGCAATCGGTTGGCATCCATCCGAAATTGATAGATATGGCGAAGCTCAAAGAGATTCATGGATTACAATTCAGCGTTCACATGCAATTGCAAATGGTGTGTATGTTTGTTCTGTAAACAGAACCGGATTTGAACAACCAGTTAAAGAACAAGCAGGAATTCAATTTTGGGGCTCATCTTTCATTTGTGATCCTCAAGGTGTTATTCTTGCTAAAGCATCTGCTGATAAAGAAGAAATAATAATTGCAGAAATTAATTTAGAACATCTTGAAAACATCAGAAGAAATTGGCCTTTTCTTCGTGACAGAAGAATTGATGCTTACAACGATTTAACAAAAAGATTTTTGGATTAATTATGAAAATCAGAATACCAGCCGAATGGGAAGAACATAAATCAACTATAATTTGTTGGCCACATCAAAAAGAAGATTGGCCAGGAAAATTTTCGCCAATACCTTGGGTTTATACAGAAATTGTAAAACATATTTCCGAAGGTGAATTGGTTAGAATAATCGTTCAAAAAGAAAATGATGTATCAAAAGTTAAAAAGCATTTTGAAAGAGCCCATGTTGATTTATTGAATATTGAATTTATTATTACTGAAACAGATCGTGGTTGGATGAGAGATACTTCGCCAGCTTTTGTAAAAAAAGGTGAAGATAAAATTGCTGTTAAATTTAAATTCAATGGCTGGGCAAAATATTCTAACTGGAAAAAAGATAAAAATATTCCCGATGTTTTATCTAAAGTTTTGGAAGTTAAACTAATTGAGGCTCGATATCAAAATAAAGAAGTTGTTTTGGAAGGGGGCGCAATTGATTATAATGGCGAAAACACTCTTATTACAACGGAAGAATGTTTGATAGATAAAAAAACTCAAATAAGAAATTCTGGTTTTACCAAAAAAGATTATGAAAAAATATTTAAACAATATTTAGGAATTGAAAAAGTAATTTGGCTTGGACGAGGAATTGCTGGTGATGATACACACGGCCATGTAGATGATCTTTGCCGTTTTGTAAATGAAAACACTGTTCTTCTTGTTCGTGAAAAAAATAAAAATGATGAAAATTACTTTCCTCTCGAAGAAAATTTTGAAAAATTAAAAAATGAAACAACTGCAAATGGTAATAAACTTAATGTTATTGAATTACCTATGCCATCACCTCTTTACTTCGAAAACTTAAGATTACCAGCAAGTTATGCTAATTTTTACATTTCAAATAGTGCTGTATTAGTTCCAACTTTTAATGATCCTAATGACCGAATTGCACTAAGTATAATTTCAGAATTATTTCCAGAAAGAAAAACAGTTGGCATTCATGCAGTTGATTTAGTTTGGGG
>CAZVBT010000402.1:0-1826 GCA_964625385.1 uncultured Melioribacter sp.
CTTGCAATCAAAGTACCGGATGGAATTGATGAAGCAAAAGTAAGAATGAATCTTCTTGATCAATTTGATCTTGAAATTGGCGCTGGTCTTGGCGAATTAGCTGGTAAAGTTTGGCGTATTGGTTTAATGATTTTAATTTACTGCAATCATATTGGTTTGGAGAAAACAAAAGAGCTTATCATCATACCGCACCTGCAAATCATTTCTATGCTTTGCACGAAGCTCTTTCTATTTTGAAGGAAGAAGGAATTGAAAATTCCTGGAATAGACATAAAGAAAACAGTAATAAATTAATTGCAAGATTAAAAAATGAATTAAATCTCGAGCCAATTGTTCCACCTGATGAAAGAATACCTCATTTACTTGCAATCAAAGTACCGGATGGAATTGATGAAGCAAAAGTAAGAAAAGATTTGCTCGATAATTTTAATCTTGAAATTGGTGCAGGACTTGGTGAATTAGCTGGTAAAGTTTGGCGTATCGGTTTAATGGGTTATAATTCAAATGAAAATATGGTTGACTATTGTGTTGACTCGTTAAAAAAAGCTTTGAATAATGTATAGTGTAAAATGTATAATGTAAAATTGATAATTGAAAATGTAATTATCTTAAGCTATGTAATTGAAAAAGTTTCTCCGATTTCCGTTAATCCTAATTTTAAATTAAATTTTTGATAATCTCTTTTTAACCAATCAATTGCTTCGTTAAATGGTTCGCTGCTTTGTTTAAATGTTTTTGTATGAATAGGAATAAAATATTCAGCTCCGATATCAGATGCCATTTTCATTGCTTCTTCTGGATTGCAATGATTTCTTTTCCATGGATTGTAAGCACCAACTGGCATAATAGCTATTTCAATATTTTCATTTTTAAGAATATTCAACTTTTCTGTAAAAGCAGTATCACCACCAAATAAAATTTTTCTTTTTTTATAATCAATCAAATATGCATTAAAACTTCTTCCATCTTTTATATAACCTCGTGAACGATCTTTTTCCCACGGAAAGCGCCACCCAAAATGTTGAACTTCATTAGCTTTGAATCTTATCCCCTGAACAAATTTTTCTTCATTCCAATCCAAAACCGTTATAGATTTCCATTGCAAGTCATCAATTACATCTTTAGTTAAATATGCTGTAATAACATCAATTTGATTTGGAAATTTTTCGGTAAAATATTTTAATGTTGGATAATCCGTGTGGTCCATGTGTGCGTGCGAAAGCACAATTATATCTGGCTTCGGAAACTCATAATAATTCAATGCTGGTGGTGTTAATCTTGATGGCCCGATACTTCCACCAAAAAAATAAACTCCTACTCTTTCAAAGATAACCGGATCGGTCAAAATCAATTTGTCAAAAAATTTGATTAATACAGTTGAATGCCCAATCCAGGATATAGTAATTTGATCGTTTTTCCAATTTGCTGGTTCAGGTTTATATTTTAATGCAACTTTATTTTTTGCATTAATTTTTTGATATAATAAAAATGGGGCTAATGAGAGAGCTGTTACTGCTTTTATATTTTTTTTAATGAATTCTTTTCTTTTCATGAAAACAGAACAAACATTTGAAGAAAAAAATTCCTAAAAAAATTATTCAACTACTATTTTATTTGAAAGTTCGTTTGTATCATCTTCTTTTATTGGAAAATGTTTTTCTAAAATACTTCCGATTTTTTGCAAGCCATTTTTAATACCATCTAAAAATTTTCCGTTCCGGAAACTTTCCTGCATTTCATCACGAATACTGTTCCATGTATTTGGTTCAACTTTTCGGTTAATTCCATCATCAGCTAAAATGTAAAATTGCCTGTCTTCAAATAGA
>CAZVBT010000403.1:0-3407 GCA_964625385.1 uncultured Melioribacter sp.
CGAAAAAGCTGGTGGGAAAATTTTAAATAAAGCAAAAGAAATTTTTGAAAAAGGAGAAATCATTTTAAAAGTACAAAGACCACAATTAAATGAAGAATTAAATCAGCATGAAATTGAGTTAATGAAAGAAGGGCAATTGCTAATTTCATTTATGTATGCACTGCACTATCCACAAGATGTAGTTAAATGTGCTGAAAAAAAAGTTAATGTTATTTCGATGGATATGATACCCAGAACAACATTAGCTCAAAGAATGGATGCACTTAGCTCTCAAGCAAATATTGCCGGCTATAAATCTGTTATTCTTTGTGCTAATTATTTAGGTAAAATTTTCCCAATGATGATGACCGCCGCTGGCACTATTCAACCTGCTCGTGTTGTAATTATGGGTGCTGGTGTTGCTGGACTTTCAGCACTCGGAACAGCAAAACGTTTAGGTGCTATAGTTGAAGTCTCTGATATTCGTCCAACTGTTAAAGAAGAAGTTGAAAGTTTAGGAGGTAGATTTATTGAAGTAGAAACAACTGAAAATATGCAAGATGAACGTGGTTATGCTAAACAAGCTTCTGAAGAATTTCTTCAAAAACAAAAAGAAATTATCTCTAAACATGTTGCTAATGCTGATATTGTTATTACAACAGCTTTAGTGCCAGGCAAAAAAGCTCCAACTTTAGTAACCGAGAAAATGGTAAAAAGTATGAGGACTAATTCTGTTATTCTTGATATGGCAACTGAATTTGGTGGAAATTGTGAATTAAGTGAAAATGGTAAAACAATTGTTAAGTATGGTGTAACAATTATTGGTGAACCAAATCTTCCGAGTTTAGTACCTTACCATGCCAGTGATATGTATTCAAAAAATTTACTAAACTTAATTGAATATTCAAGTAAGGATGGAGTCTTTAATCTTAATATGGATGATGAAATCATCAAAGGTTCAACTATTGTTAAAGATGGAAAAATTGTAAACGATAGAATTAACCAAGTTTTGAATAACTAAGGAGAAAAAATGGAATCTGTTTCTTTAATAATGCTAATATATGTGTTTGTCTTAGCCATATTTGTTGGCTTCGAATTAATAAGTAAAGTCCCACCAATTTTGCACACACCATTAATGTCCGGTTCTAATGCTATTTCTGGAATTACTATTGTTGGTGCATTATTAGCTGCTGGTGCTGAAGAGTTTACTATCAGCACTATTCTTGGATTTATTGCAGTAGTTTTTGCAATGATTAACGTTGTAGGTGGCTATTTAGTTACTGATAGAATGTTAAAAATGTTTAAAAAGAAATAGGTAAAAAATGAATACATTAATTGAAATAAGTTATCTCATATCTTCCATCTTTTTCATATTTGGAATTAAAATGCTTAGTTCTCCCAAAACCGCAAGAAAGGGAAATTTCATCTCTGCAGTTGGTATGTTGATAGCGATAATTGTAACGCTATTAAATAAACACATTCTAACATTTGAATGGATAATTGTTGGAGTAATTACTGGTAGTTTAATCGGTGCTATTATGGCATATAAAACACCTATGACTGGTATGCCTCAAATGGTTGGCGTATTAAATGGTTTTGGTGGTGGTGCTTCAACTTTAGTTGCACTTTCTGAATTTTATAAATTAGGTAATAATATTCCCACACAAACCGGAATTGCTATTGTAGCAAGTTTGTTGATTGGAGGTGTTACTTTCACTGGTTCGATGATTGCATTTGGTAAACTTCAAGGCCTTGTAACTGGTAAAGTTGTAAAATATCCGTTTCAACATCCATTGAATTTAATTCTTTTGATTGCAACTGTTGCAGCCGGAGTTATTATAGTAATTAATCCAGCATTAAATTGGTTGGTATTGGCAATAACATTTGTATCATTGTTACTTGGTGTTTTATTAGTTCTTCCAATTGGTGGAGCAGATATGCCGGTTGCAATTTCACTTTTGAATTCATATTCAGGAATGGCTGGTGCTACAACTGGTTTTGTACTTCAAAATAATGAATTGATAATTGCAGGTTCATTAGTCGGTGCCTCCGGAATTATTCTAACTCAAATAATGTGTAAAGCGATGAATCGTTCTTTAATGAACGTAGTTCTTGGTGGTTGGGCTTCAGCTGGAACAGTTCAAACTGCATCCACAACTTCAGCAAAAGGACAAGTTAAATCAGTTGATTCAGAAGAATTAGCAATGATTTTTGATGCTGCTGAAAGTGTAATAATTGTTCCCGGATATGGAATGGCAGTAGCACAGGCACAACATGCTGTTCGTGATTTAGTTAATGTTTTAGAATCCAAAGGGAAAAAAGTCAGATTTGCGATACATCCGGTTGCAGGAAGAATGCCCGGACATATGAATGTTCTGCTTGCAGAAGCACAAGTTTCTTATGACAAACTTCTTGCAATGGAAGATATTAATGATGATTTTCCAAACACTGATGTTGCTTTAATTATCGGTGCTAATGATGTTGTTAATCCTGCTGCACGTCATGATAAATCAAGTCCAATTTATGGAATGCCAATTTTAAATGTTGATTATGCAAAAACTGTTGTTATCAACAAACGCTCGATGAATGCAGGTTACGCTGGAATTGAAAATGAATTATTTTTCTATCCTAATTCTCTAATGTATTTTGGTGATGCAAAAGAAGCAGTGAATAAGTTAGTTCACGAATTAAAACAAATATAAAATTTATTTCTTTCTATAAAAGTTGATTTAAAAGCAATAAATAAAATTATTCTTTTGGATCAACTTTTTTTCTTTAATACCATAATAAATTTCATTGACTGATAAATAATTATGTCTTATATTAATATCAGAAAAAAAATTCTGATATTAATATCAACTTTGGTCAATTTAATTTTGGATATAAATAGGATAAAATATTCTTAAATATTGATTTTTACTTAATTATTAATTTCAAAAAAAATAATAGGAGATTAAATGTATAGAATAAATATCTTTTTGGTCTTAACGGTAATAATATTCATTTCGTGTAGTGGTAAAGAAAAAAAAGAATCTACACAAGACTCACAAAAAGAAAAAATGGCAAAAATATTTGGAATAAGTGTTTTTGAATTAGAAAATGGTATTGGTCCAATTAAGGAAAAAATTAATTTAGGACCTGTGGATATAAAAAAAGCAAAAATTGGTAAAACAATTTTTGAATCAAAGTGTTCTCAATGTCATAAACTCGATGAAAAATATACTGGTCCAGCATTAAGAAATGTTACCAAGAGAAGAACACCAGAATATATATTGAATAATATTCTAAACCCTGAAGAAATGGCTAATAAACATCCAGAAGCTAAAAAATTAGTTGCTCTTCATGCTACTAAAATGACTTTTCAAAATGTAACAATGGATGATGCAAAGAATATTTTGGAATATTTCCGCTCCGAAGAAAAATAAAAA
>CAZVBT010000404.1:0-16426 GCA_964625385.1 uncultured Melioribacter sp.
TTGCATTAATTGATATTTATTATTTAATTCAAATCTTTGGTGCAAAAGAATATTTCAGAATACTTGAAGTAAAAACAAATGCCGATTACTTAAATTACTTCTTGAATTTCTTTAAAGATGACATAAAAAAATTCATTCCAACTTTTGAATATCAACCAAACGAAAATTACCACGCAATGTTTGTTTTACGCGATACAATTCCTGCGGGCCTGGTAATATCCGAATATCTTGAGGATGATGTAATTTATTTAAAGCTTGATTATGCTATTCCCGGCTATCGCGATTTCAAAATGGGCAAATATGTTTTTAATGAAATATTTAAAAACAAAAAAGTAAAAAAAATTTATTCGGATTCGGGAAATAAAAAGCATCAGAGTTATTTAAAGAAAATGGGTTTTCATATATGTTCTTTAGATAATAAAGAATTGTTTTGCAAGGAGATTAAATGAAATTAAAATTATATCCAATTATTTTTTTGTTAATAATTATCTCAGAAAGCAACAATATTTTTTCACAAGTTCAGATTAAAGACTCCACAAAACAACCTGTATATTTAAGAAGAACAGAAGTCTATAAACTACTTTCAAAATCAAATAATGTTTTATACCCGATTTATATTTCTCTACCAGGTGATTACAATTATACACAAAAAAAATATCCTGTTGTTTTCATGTTAGATGCATATTCATCATTTGGAATAATGACACAGATGGTTCGATTATTAACTTATAATAAAGACTTACCTGAATTAATTATTGTTGGTATTTCTTCTGAAGGTGGCTCGAAAGAATTTAATTACAACAGAATGAGAGACTTTACTCCTACAGTAACGCAAAATGAGAAGGAAAAATTAATGTTTCCAATTTCCGGAGGGGGAAATGATTTTTTAAATTTTATAAAAAATGAATTAATCCCATTCATAAAATTAAATTATAGAATTGATGAACTAGACAAAACACTTGTTGGACATTCCCTTGGTGGTTTGTTTGTGTTCTATTCGTTATTCAAAGAACCGACACTTTTTAATAAATATGTAATGATAAGTCCGGCATTATTTTGGGACAATGAATATTTACTAAACTTAGAAGAATCTTTTTCTCTTAATAACAAAACTTTAAATGCGAATGTTTACACAACTGTTGGCTCTTTAGAGGATACTATATTTATTAATCCATGGCAAAAACTTATCAAAAAAATTAAATTACATAATTACACTGGATTGAAACTATTTGCAAAAATTTCGGAGAATGAAACTCACTATACAATTATTCCATACATTTCAACACATGGATTAATTACTGTCTTTAAAGATGAATAATGAAAAATAAAAGAACAAACGAATTTGAAATCATTTATGAAGATCAAAACCTGATTGCGGTTAATAAACCAGAAGGATTAGCTTCAATTCATGACTCAAATGGTAAAATAGTTGATCTTCAAACATTATTACAAGATAAACTAAAAATAAAAATTTATGTTTTGCATCGTCTTGATAAAGATGTAAGCGGCATCATTCTTTATGCAAAAAATTCGGCAACACATAAATTTTTAAATCATCAATTTGAAAATAGAATTGTGAAAAAAACTTACATAGCTCTTGTTCATGGTGTAATAAAAGAAAAATCAGGACTAATTGATAAACCAATTAAAGAATTTGGCAGTGGTAGAATGGGCATTTCCGAAAAAGGAAAAGAAAGCAAAACATTTTATAATTTAACTGAAAAATATTCACAATATTCTATGCTTGAATTAAGTCCAACAACAGGCAGAAAACATCAGTTAAGGGTTCACTTATATTCAATAGGTCATCCAATTGTTGGTGATAAACTTTATGGAGAAATAGAAATTCAAAAAAATTATCCAAGATTAATGCTTCATGCAAAGAGTATTACATTTGATTTAACAGACACAAAAAAATTACATCTCGAAGCAGATTTACCAAATTCATTTTTATCATTTATAGAATCAATAAAGTCATAAAAAAAATTTCAAAAATTATTAAACCTTCCTTAATATTTTGTTGTCGGATTACAACAAAGTAATGTACTCTTTTCATACATACCCCTCAAACCCACTTTAAATTTAATTTTAGAGTGGGTTTTATTTTAAAATAAAGAAAGACGCCCATTACAACGTCTTTCTTTGAGGGAGGTATGTATGAAAAAATTATAATCTTAAAAATGCACCTGCAGTTATGTAACCAATACCATAACCAAGTTCACCAAAAACGCCCCAATTATTTCCAAGAGCATAACGAGCACCTAAATGAAAACCATAGAATAATCCTCCGGCAGAAGCTGATGGTGGGTTAAAACCATAAATTGATTTTCCTTTAAATGAAGAGCTTGCAACGTTGTAACCAAGAGTTAAACCACCGTAAGCATCAAGTTTATTTGATGGTTCCATAAAGTGATATTCACCTCTTGCACCAATTAAGATGTATGTATAATCATATTCCCAATCAAATAAGCCTAATTTTTCATTTGAACCTGTATATCCAACTATACCACCAACTGAAATTTTATCTGTCATTCCAAATTGTAAACCTACGCTAATGGGTGGAATTGTTGCATCTCCAGATGCGCCAGCAAAACCAAAACCTAATCCAATATTTAAAGCCTTACCATTTTGGTTATAACCTTGTGCAAAAGAATTTGCTGTAAATAAAATTACAATTGTAAATAAAGTTGTTAGTACTTTTTTCATTATTGTTTCTCCTGATTTGTTTGTGTGTGTTTGTTAATTAACCAAAAGAAATGCCAGTATTTAAGTGTAAATTTAGTTTAATTAGCTTATTATTTTTGTGAGCTGTTGCATATTAGCAACATATTAAAAATAACATGTTGTTAAAATGTTACTTCAAGTGATTCTTAATCTACTTTAATATATTTTACATTTCAAAATTGAATAAATGTGGAAAAATTTATGAATGCCCTTTTAAGATTTAATTACTTTTTCTTCTTTTTGACTTTTTTAATCATTTCACAACTACATTCTCAAACACTTGAACAAAAGATTACCGAATTAATGTCAAAAATGACGCTTGAAGAAAAAATTAAACAACTTCATCAACAAGGTTTTTTTAATACAGAGGATAACCAAAGATTAAATATTCCTGGTTTTTATATGTCCGATGGTCCTCACGGTGTTAGAAATGGTTTTGCAACTTCTTTTCCAGTGGGTATTGCAATGGCAGCAACTTGGGATAAAGAATTAGCATTCCGTGTTGGTGAAGCAATGGGAAAAGAATTTCGTGGAAAAGGTATTAATCAAGCGCTTGGTCCTTGTTTGGATTTAACCATGGATCCAAGAAATGGACGCACACCAGAAAGCACAAGTGAAGATCCAATATTAAATGCAATTATAAATACTGCAATGGTTCAGGGCATTCAATCAACACCTACGCTTTCTACCATTAAACATTTTTACACTGAATACAGACAAAACGGAAGAACAACAAATAATTATACTTTATCAAACAGAAATCTTTTAGAACAACATGCTCTTCAATTCAGGGAAGCAATTCAAATAGGAGGGGCATTTAGTGTAATGAGTTCCTATAATTCTTTAAATGGAAAAAGCGCCGCAAAAAATAGTACACTTCTTTCAATAATTTTAAGATCAAAGTGGGGTTTTCCCTTTTATGTTGTTAGTGATTGGAATTCTATTTATTCAAATCCTGATGAAGCAATTATTGCAGGTTGTGATATTGAAATGGGTTCAACTTTATTTCAAAGTTCCGGTGGATTATTAGACTTAGTTAAATCAGGTAAACTCTCTGAAGCAGCAATTGATAAATCTGTTCGCCGAGTTTTAAGAACTAAATTTATTTCCGGGATGATGAATTATTATCCTCAAGGTGATCCTTCTGATGTTAATAGCACTTTACATCAACAACTTGCATTAGAATCAGGTAAAAAAAGTTTGGTGTTGCTTAAAAACCAGGATAACATTTTGCCACTTGATAAAAGCAAAATAAATAAGATTGCTGTAGTTGGTCCGAATGCGGCAATTATGCAAACAGATGGAAGCGGAAGCAGTTGGGTTGATCCATTTTATAAAGTTTCTCCAAAAGAGGGAATTGAAAAGTATGTTGGTGCTTCAAAAGTATTATATGCAAAAGGTTGCGATATAAGTGGTTCCAATTATTCAAGTGATTTAAATGTTGCATTAAATTATGCATCACAATCTGATGTTGTAATCTTTTTTGGTGGATTGGATTATACACAGGAAGGTGAAGGTTTTGATAGAGATAATAACTCTATTGAATTGCCCGGTAAACAAAAGGATTTAATAAAATTGCTTGCAGGTGTTAACAAAAACACAATTGTTGTTTTAATTAGTGGCGGAATTTGTACTGCAACACCTTTTATTGATGATATTAAAGGATTGATTTACGGATTTTATCCCGGGCAGGAAGGTGGAAATGCTATTGCACAAGTGATATTTGGAGATTACAACCCAAGTGGAAAACTTCCTGTTACAATGCCCAAAAATGATTTTCAGCTTCCGGATAGAATGAGTAATAATTTAGATAATAATTATGGTGGCGGTTATCGCTGGTTCGATAGAAAAAATTTTGAACCTCAGTTTCCTTTTGGTTTTGGTTTAAGTTATACAACTTTTGAAATAAGTAATTTCCAAATTAATCATTCATCATGGGCATATTGGGATGATGAAATTAATATTTCTGTTGATATTACTAACAAAGGAAGTGTTGCCGGCGAAGAAGTTGTTCAACTTTATATATCAATAGCAAAAGGAATTGTTGAACATAATCCAAAAGATTTAAAAGCATTCGAAAAAATTTATCTTGAACCGGGGCAAACAAAAAAAATAACATTTAGTGTTACTCCAGATTTGCTTTATTATTTCCGGCCACAAAGCAATAGTTATGAATTTGAACCCGGTCCACATGTTTTTAGAGTTGGCAATTCATCAACAAATTTAACCTTTGCTCATACTTTAGATATTCGTCCACGACCACCAAAACCCGATTTACAAATTGCCAATGTTTATTCTGTTCCGCGTTATCCAATAAAAGGTGAAAAAGTAATTTTTCTTGCAACTGTTTTAAACAGAGGAACAGGACCAAGTCCATCCTCAACATTTCATGAAGTTACATTTAAAATTAATGGAAAATTAGTAAGTAGATCCTATGAATATGCTGATTCAATAGCAAAAGGTGGAATGGCATTAGTTTGTGGAAATATTGGTGAAACTACAAACGATAGTAATTATTGGATTGCAGAAAAACCCGGAAAATATACTGTTGAAGTTTTTGTAGATGAAAAAAATGCAATTCAAGAAACAAATGAAAACAACAATAAAAAAGTTTATACATTTTATGTTTATGATACACCATCAGAAAATCTCGCTTATAAAAAACAAACAGATGCTTCATCTTTAGAGTCGCTTAATTATCTCAGTGAGTATGCAGTTGATGGAAATTATTCAACACGATGGTCTTCTCAGTTTAGCGATCCTCAGTACTTTAAAGTTGATCTTGGAGAACAGAAATATTTTAACGAGATAAAAATTTTCTGGGAAGCAGCTTATGGTAAAGAATATATTATTGAAATTTCGAATGATAATTTAAATTGGAAAAAAATTATTGAACAAAATAATGGGAATGGAAATATTGAAAAATGGATTGTTAATGAAACTGCTCGTTACATTAAATTAACAGGTAAAAAGCGTGGTACTCAATACGGTTATTCAATATATGAATTTGAAGTTTATAACAGGACTTCAACTTCAATAAAAAACAAATACAATGAATTGCCATCAAGTTTTGAACTATATCAAAATTACCCGAATCCATTTAATCCTGTTACAAATATTAATTATATAATTCCAATTGATTCAGAAGTAAAACTTAAGATATTCGATGCTTTAGGAAGAGAAGTTGTAACACTTGTAAACGAATACCAAAAAGCAGGTTCATATAGTGCTGAGTTCAGAGCTCAGAGTTCTGAGTTATCGAGCGGTGTTTATTTTTACAGACTTCAAGCAGGTAATTTTATTGCAACAAAGAAAATGATTCTTTTAAAGTAAAATTTGAGTTCGATATGAGTGAACCAATATTTTTAATTCAACATATTGATAAAAAAGTATTCAATAAAACTTTATTTCAATCAACACAAAAATTATTTATCTTAGAACCACATAAAATAAAATGCTATTGGAGAAAAAATGGAACAAGAAAAAAAGAATGAAAAATTAGATACAATCGGATTCTACTTTTTGCTTGGAATTCTTGGAATAAGCCTTCTCTTTTTATTTGGATACATAATTTATTCTTCAATTTTTGGATAAGAGCTATCGAAACACACCCCAACTGAAAATTACCTATGGAAAAAGTTAATACCGAACAAACAAAGTTCGGTGAAATAATTAAAGCAATGGGACTTGTCTTTGGTGATATTGGAACAAGTCCAATTTATACATTAACTGTCATTTTTTTAGTAACTGCACCAACCCAACAAAATGTTTATGGTGTTTTATCACTTGTATTTTGGACAATGATAATTCTTGTTGCCGTTGAATATACAATTCTTGCAATGAGTTTAAGTTCGAAAGGTGAAGGTGGAATTGTAGTTCTAAAAGAAATTTTGAGCAGCTATGTTAAAAATGGTCGTTCAGTTACATTAATAGCTTATTTGAGTTACATCGGTGTATCTCTTTTAATGGGAGATGGTGTTATTACTCCAGCTATAAGTATTCTTTCTGCAGTTGAAGGACTTCAATATATACCCGGTTTAGAGCATATTGGAATTAATGAAATTGTTATAATTACTTTAATTATTACAATCCTTCTTTTCTCGGTTCAATCTAAAGGAACAGATAAAGTTGCATCATCATTCGGACCAATTATGGTAATTTGGTTTTTGTCATTATTTATTTCCGGATTTATTTCTTTATTACACAATCCAAAAGTTTTATATGCTGTTTCTCCTCATTATGCAATAGATTTCATGCTTCATAATGGATTTACAGGATTTATAGTTTTATCTGAAGTTATACTTTGTGCAACGGGTGGCGAAGCTCTTTATGCAGATATGGGACACCTTGGAAGAAATCCAATTAAAAAAGCATGGCGCTTTGTTTTTGTTGCGTTAGTAATAAATTATTTTGGTCAGGGGGCGTTTGTTCTTTCATTAAATCAAGGTGAAGTAACTAAGATTAATGTTTTATTTGGAATGGTTAAAAGCCAACAAGAATTTTTATACATACCATTTTTAATATTAACATTGATGGCTACTATAATTGCATCTCAAGCAATGATAAGTGCGGTTTTTTCTTTAGTTTATCAGGGAATAAGAACTCATATCTTTCCATTGTTCAGAGTTAGTTATACATCATCTCATTTAAAATCTCAGATTTATATTAACTCCGTTAATTGGGCTTTGATGATAGCTGTAATTTTTATGATACTTTTATTTAAAGAATCTAAAAATTTAGCTGCAGCTTATGGTTTTGCAGTTACTGCTACAATGACTTTAAGTACAATTTTTATGATATGGATTTTTTCAAAACAAAAAGACAAATTAAAATTAGCATTAGCATTATTTGTTATTCTTGTTAATATTAACTTTTTAATTGCTGTTTTTACAAAACTTCCTCATGGCGGTTATTGGTCAATTGTAGTTGGGGCAATTCCATTTTTAACAATCTATATTTGGATTAAAGGAAATAAAATAGTCTTTAAATCTTTTCGTTCTTTACCGATTGATACATACTTAGTTAGCTACGAACAAATTTATGAAAGTGGAAATATTTTGCCAGGGACTGCATTATTTTTCACAAAGAGTTTAGATATGATTCCACCTTATATGGTTCATAGTACAATTCGCGGAGGAATTATTTATGAACATAATGTTTTAGTTTCTGTTGTTACAATGGATTCACCACGTGGTGTTCAAAAACTTTATGTGCCGGAACTTGCAGAAGGATTAAGCGGTCTGGAAATTCAGGTTGGTTATATGGAAAGATTAGATATTCCAAAAATTTTAAAAGAAACAGATATAGATGCTAAAGTTATGTTTTATGGTGTTGATGATATAAAGGCTAAGAGAATTTATTTGAAAATATTTTCATTTATTAAAAAAGTTACACCAAACTTTGTTCAATTCCTCGAGCTGCCTTATTTTAAACTTCACGGTGTATTAACAAGAATAGAAATTTAATCGATAAATTTTTTTACCATTTCAAAAGATACATTCCAAAATTTTTCGCAAACATTTTTATCATAAGTAATCGAATGTGATTGAGATAGTTGTTTATTTATAAAATATTCACCGGAATAATTTTGAATACTTTCAGTTGACGCAAGATAAACAGAAGTCTCAGCTCCTTTTTGTAAACTTTCGCCTGTAATATTAAAGCCCTGCATTAATAATTTTGTAGAGATCACACCCGGATGTAAAGAATATGTTGTAACAGACGAACCTTTTAGTTTTCTGTTTAATTCTTTTGTGAATAAAATATTAGCAAGTTTTGAAAGCGCATAAGCAAAATAACCATCATAAAATTTTTCAGCATTTAAATTATCCCAATCAAGCTGAGAATTTTGATGTGCGATTGAACTTACATTAATAATTCTTCCATCGTTACTTTTTTTAATTAAATCAATAAGAAGATTTGTAAGTAAAAAATGTGAAAGGTGATTTACCTGAAAAGTTGTTTCGAATCCATCTTTGGTCAAAACTTTTGTGTTCATGTAAATGCCAGCGTTATTTATTAGTACATCAATCTTTTCAAATTTGCTTTTAATTTCCTTAGCTAATTTTTTTACATCATACAGTGAAGAAAAATCAGAAACATATGCTTCAACGTTGTTTGAATATTTTGATTTAATTTCATCAACAACTTTTTCCACACGTTCAGAATTTCTTCCATGAATTAAAACTTGAAAACCTTTTTGTGATAATTCAATTGCGGTTTGTTTTCCTATTCCATCTGTTGAGCCGGTTATTAATATTACTTTTTCCATTTTAATTTTTATTAGTTATTTAATTAGTTTTTTCAATTTCTCAATTTCATCACGTAAAAAAGCAGCACGTTCAAATTCTAAATCTTTTGCTGCTGCAAGCATTTCTTCAGTCATTTGTTCAATTAATTCTTCTTTTTGTTCTTTACTCATATATTTGATTACAGGCTCTGCAATTTTAGTAAATGCTGTTTCTTCTTTGTCATAATCTTTCTTTCTTAATTCTGCAATAGAAGTTGACGATAAAATTTCTTCAACGCTTTTGTAAATTGTTTCAGGTTTGATTCCATGTTTTTCGTTGTATTCCGTCTGGATTTTTCTTCTTCGGTTTGTTTCATCAATTACTTTACGCATAGACTCTGTTATTTTATCGGCATACATTATCACTTTTCCATTTACATTTCGTGCAGTTCTACCTGCTGTTTGCATTAAAGAACGTTCACTTCTCAAAAATCCTTCTTTATCTGCATCAATAATTCCTACTAAAGAAACTTCTGGTAAATCTAAACCTTCACGTAAAAGATTAACACCAACTAAAACATCAAAATCACCAATTCTTAAATCGCGAATAATTTCAACTCTTTCAAGTGCATCAATATCGCTATGTATGTAACGTACTTTGATTTTTAGTTTATCAAGATAATCCGCTAAATCTTCTGCCATTTTTTTTGTTAAGGTTGTTACAAGCACCCTTTCTTTTTTTCCGACGCATATTCTAATTTCATTAATCAAATCATCAATTTGACCTTTGATTGGACGAACTTCAATTTCGGAATCGAGTAATCCGGTGGGACGAATAATTTGTTCGACAAAAACACCTTTACTTTTTTCAAGTTCATAATCTGCCGGAGTAGCGCTGACATAAATTGCTTGATTTACCATTGCTTCAAATTCATCGAATTTTAAAGGGCGATTGTCCAAAGCACTTGGCAATCTGAAACCATATTCAACTAAAACTTCTTTTCTTGCTCTATCTCCATTATACATTCCACGTATTTGAGGAATTGTAACGTGGGATTCATCAATTATTAATAAATAATCTTTTGGAAAATAATCGAACAAACAATATGGACGCGAACCTGGTGGTCTTCCATCCATGTGGCGGGAATAATTTTCAATACCAGAACAATATCCAATTTCTCTCATCATTTCAATATCAAAGCGGGTTCTTTGTTCTAACCTTTGTGCTTCAACATATTTTTCTTGCGACCATAAATATTTTAGTCGTTCTTTTAATTCTTCTTCTATAGAAATTATTGCACGATTAACCTGATCTTTTGTAGTAACAAAATATTTTGCAGGATAAATTGGTACTGAATCAACTTCACGGATTACATCACCGGTAATTGAATCAATTATTGAAAGCTTTTCAATTTCATCGCCCCAAAATTCCACGCGAACAGCTTCTTCATATTGATATGCCGGAATGATTTCAACAACATCACCCCGAGCACGAAAAGTGCCACGGGTAAAATCAGCATCGTTACGTATGAAATAAATGTCAATTAAATTTCTTAATAGTTTTTTTCGTTCAATTGTTTGACCTTTTCTTAGAAACAAAATTTGACGTGCATATTGATCTGGTGCTCCGATGCCATAAATGCAAGAAACACTTGCAACAATTATAACATCATTTCTTCCTTCTATTAATGCTGTTGTTGCTTTCAAACGAAGACGATCAATTTCTTCATTCACAGAAAAATCTTTTTCTATGTATAAATCTCTTTTTACTACATAAGCTTCGGGTTGATAATAATCGTAATATGAAATAAAAAATTCAACCGCATTGTTTGGAAAAAATGATTTGAATTCAGAATAAAGTTGAGCTGCCAAAGTTTTATTGTGTGAAATAATTAAAGTCGGACGATTATACTCTTTAATTACATTTGACATAGTAAAAGTTTTTCCGCTTCCGGTTACACCAAGCAAAACCTGATGTTTATCACCGCGGGTTAATCCTTCTACTAATTCCTTTATTGCTTTTGGCTGATCGCCGGAAGGTTCATAGTTTGAAACTAATTGAAATTTATTCATAAGAAATTTTTTCAAAATTTAACTTGTTAATATAATAAGTAAGTTTATTTCGAATCTTTTAAATTGCACAAGTTTTCAACCTTTATTTTTTATTTTTGCAAAAACAAAATAACAGGATTACGTGAAAAAATTATTTTTAATTTTTGTTTTAATGCTTTCTATTAATACATTTTCACAAGTACAAGATTCATTAAAAAACAAATGGATTCCCTCTTTAGTTACAAATATTGGATTTAATCAAATTGCTTTTACAAATTGGGTTAAAGGTGGAGAAAATTCTATTGCATGGTCAATTTTGACAAATTTTAGTTATAATAATACAGGTGATTTATGGGCATATAAAAACTCAATAAAAGCGAATTATGGTAGATCAAAAATTGGAAGTGGAAAATATATTACAACGGATAATGAAATTTACATCGAAAACTTAGTTTCATATGATGTTGGTTGGGCGGTTAGTCCATTTTTTTCTAACTCTATCCGAACTCAAATAACAAAAGGATATAATTACAAAACTTTTCCAACAAGACAAATAAGCGACTTATTTGATCCCGGTTATATAACCCAAACACTTGGTTTTACTTATGACAAATATCCAAATATCATTACAAGATTAGGAATTGGTTTTCAGGAAGTAATTACAAATAAATTTAATCAATACACCGACAATGAAAGTACAAGTGAAATAGAAAAATTCAAGCTTGAAACAGGAATTGAATCCGTTACAGATTTCGATTTTAAGATTGATGATAACATAATTTATAAAAGCAAACTTCGTTTATTCTCGCAGTTTACATCATTAGATGTTTGGGATATTCGTTTTGATAATATTATAGCTGCTAAAATATCTAAAATAATTTCTGTTAATTTTAGTTATTTAGTTGTTTACGAAAAATCACAATCATTAAAAACGCAAGTTAAAGAAGGATTACAAGTAGGATTTGTTCTTAACATACTATAAAATTTTTATGACTATACAAGAAAAACAAAATGAATTAATAAAAGAATTTGAACAATTCACAGATTGGGAAGAAAAATATTCTCACATAATTCAACTTGGCAAAAAACTATCGCCAGTTGATGATTCAATCAAAACAGACAAATACAAATTAAATGGCTGTCAAAGCCAGGTTTGGATAAATGCAAAATTTGAAGATGGCAAAATTTATTTTGAAGCCGATAGCGATGCGGCAATAGTAAAAGGATTAATTGCAATTTTAATTCGTGTTTATTCAGATCATACACCAGATGAAATACTTGCAAATCCACCTATATTTTTACAGCAAATAGGAATAGATAAACATCTTTCTCCAACGCGTAAAAATGGACTTGGTGCAATGATGAAACAAATTCAAATGTATGCAATTGCATTCAAGGCATTGAATAAGCAACAAGGATAAAAATTTTAGATAAATTACTTTGCGGTTTGAATATAAAGAATTTGTCTTACTTAAATAAGTTATAATTAAAAAAAGTATTGTTATTTAGAGTTTATATATGTGTCTAATTTATAATCGTGGACATTTACTTGTCAAAAAAATGTGTTTGAGCTTTTGAATTTGTTTGTTGTTATATCGTAAATAAAATGTTTACACTTTATTTGTATTAGTAATTATTTGTTATATCTTGCAAAGTATGCATCAATTTCTGGTCTTAGTTCTAAACCAATTCGTTCAAAGATGTCAAGCAGGTCAGTATATGCACCTTGTCCGCCAAGAAAGTCCCAAAACTCTGCTGCAACTTTTAATTCATTGTCTAAGTCGAGCATGCCACGCATTGTCCAACGGTTGTATGGTTGTGGTTCGTAAGGATTGTATGGAATTGCAATAATAGTCTGAACATTTGCTGTCGGATTAGCTGCTAATGTTGTGGCTACCCATTCTAAAAGAGTTCTTTTAAATTCTTTAAATCCACCTGCATTTGGTTTAGCCGTTTTGATGTCGAATAAATATATTGTTCCGTCATGCCCAACAAGTTTAACGTCAACTTTTGTTGGCTTTACTGATTTCATTTCACCGGATTGACATACTGCTCTAATTGCATTTATTTCTTCTATTTTATTAGGTGAAGAAGTTGCAATAGCAAGCCCGTCCATAATATTTTGAATTACTCTTTGTGCTTCTGAAGAAATTTGATTGCCTGCTGTTTGCTGTGATTCGGCACTTGCAAAAGTTGATAGTGCCAATGCTTTAGCAACGGGTTCAAAAATGCTTGTCCCAAAATTTGTGTTTAATGAATGGATAAATGAAAATAAAGCCATTCTATCATTGCCAAGCAATCTTGTATGAAAAGGCATGGCTGCCGGCTCTGGATTATAATTCTGAAATTTATGTCTTAAACTGTTGCGTAAAACTGTTTCAACTTGCTGTATTTGTTCTGTTGTAAGTCCCATTAATCTTATTTACTTTTTAAATGAAAAATTATTTCAGCATAAGCACCTTTATCTTTTTCTGTTCGGTTTAATACGGGACGTTTGTATTGATTCACAATCTGCATTCCGGCTTTTTTAGCAATGGTCGGATACATATTGTATTTGTCATTTGCTACGAGGAAAATGTCATAATCGTCCACGAGATACTTTTTGGAATTTATTAATACTTCACTAATTCCCTGAATATAACTTTCTCTTGCTTCTCTGCCTTGTCCTTTAAAAAGTGGTCCGATTTCTAATTCGTCTTTTCTTTCAAAGCCAAATAAATCATAAGCATAGGCATGTTGTTCGTGATAGTCAATTAAACCAACATACGGGGGTGATGAAAATATTCCTTTTATTTTTTGCTTCTCTACAAGTTTAGCAAAATCAGGATTGATTTTTTTGAGTTCTTCTATAAGGTTAATATTTCTGCTATCGCCTGTTAAACAAACGTGATAAGTGTCTTTACGCAGTTTATCAAATTGTACCAATCTTTTTATGGTATCTTTTGAATAGGTTTCCCACCATTTTAAAATAGAAAACAAGGGTTTGCAAATTTTACCATGCTTACTGCAATAATACGTAGAGGTTACGGGTTCAATTAATGTTGCAAGGTCGGCATGTGTGGTTGCTCGGCAACTTCTTATGGTACGACTTAAAATAACGCTAACAATTTTTTTGGTGTCGGGATTTTTTATCTTTTTAATTTCATCAAATACAAATTGAATTTCATCACGAATGTGTTGAGTGTACCATTTGTCAAGGAAGGTATCCTCTTTGTCTTGACGCAATTTTATTTTATACTCCTTTACGAGTTTATCAAAAGTTGGCAAAAATTCCTTTTCCTTTTCTTCGCCATAGGTCTTTTCGTCAATCTCCTTCCGTTTTACTTTGTATTTGTATTCCGGAACTGGAAAATATTTGTTGTTGAAAACATATAGCTCTTTTAAAAGTCTGTCTTCAAATTCAAGCGTTTTGTGGTCAGCTAAAAACGATTTTAATGCTTTAGAAATTCTGTTTATTTCAATTTGAACATCAACTAAGTCATATTTTGTAACCTTGCAATTTCCAATCATTGCATTAAATGCAGAAATATCATTGCCAACGGCATGAATGCCTAACTCACAAGCTTGAACCATTGTTGTTCCACTTCCTGAAAATGGGTCGTAAACAATGTCACCCGGCTTGAAATAGACTTCTTTCTTGAATTTGTCAGTGTGGCTGTCAAGAAAATATTCAACTAACTGGGGAATAAATTTTCCCTTATATGGATGAAGTCTGTGAACGTGTTTTGTAGTCTCGGCTTCTTTGTATTGTTCAAAAGATAAAGCCCAATTCAAGTCTTCACCAAGCTGTTCTTTCCATTCTTCTTGTCTAGATTTTTTTTGGTCTTTGTAATACTCAATGAGTTCTTCTTTAATTACTTGTGTAGAACCATTGTCGCCTATTTTTTTTATCCTTCCGTATTGGATAAGATAGGAAATGTTAGAAGTAGTAACATGTTTTCCCAAATATTCACTTGCCCATTGGCTTGCTTCTTTTATGGATAATAATTCAGCCATTTTATTTTTGCTTTTTTTAATTCATATTTAATTATTTCTTAAAAAACATTCAATTTTTTGCTTCTGTCGTTTAATAAGTAATCTTTATGTAAAATTGGAATGTTCTTTATTTATTTCCCATTTCAACTTACTAAAAATACTTTCTTCTTTCAATTATAGCTTTGATCAATATATTGTTCTTATCATTTCTTATATTTGCCCACTAAAAATTTATGAATTAAAATGACATCAAACGAAATAAGACAACAGTTTTTAGACTTTTTCAAATGTAAAGATCATCGTATTGTACAAAGTGCTCCTGTTGTGCCGCATGGTGATCCAACTCTTCTTTTTACTAATGCAGGTATGAATCAATTTAAAGATGTTTTTCTTGGCATTGGTTCACGAGATTATAAGCGTGCTGCTGATACTCAAAAATGTATTCGTGTTTCTGGTAAACATAACGATTTGGAAGAAGTTGGATACGATACTTACCATCATACTTTTTTTGAAATGCTTGGCAACTGGAGTTTTGGTGATTATTATAAAAAAGAGGCTATTGCCTGGGCGTGGGAACTATTAACAGAAGTTTGGAAACTTCCTAAAGAAAGATTGTGGGCAACTGTTTATCGGACTGATGATGAAGCTTTTGAGTTTTGGAAAAGTGAAACAGATATTAATCCAAATCATATTTTAAGATTTGATGAAAAAGATAATTTTTGGGAAATGGGTGAAACTGGTCCATGTGGTCCATGCTCAGAAATTCACATTAATTTAAGTGATGATCTTGAAGCTGCTCATTTAGTTAATGCTGGTTCTCCGCTTTGTATTGAAATCTGGAATTTAGTTTTCATTCAATATAATCGCGATGAAAATGGTGAACTTCATGAATTGCCCGCAAAGCATGTTGATACCGGAATGGGCTTTGAAAGAATTTGTGCTGTTCTGCAAAATAAAAAATCAAATTATGATACAGATGTTTTTACTCCAATTATAAACGCAATTGAAAAATTTTCTAACAGAAAATATAACAATCAACTTTTACCTGATGATAATTCCGTTGAAGGAAAAAATAATGTTTCAATGCGTGTTATCGCAGATCATATTAGAACTTTGACTTTTGCTATTGGAGATGGTGCTACTCCCGGAAATGAGGGACGCGGTTATGTTCTTAGAAGATTATTAAGAAGAGCATCTCGTTACGGAAGAAAATTAGATTTAAAAGAACCATTCTTATATAAACTTGTTGATGTTGTTGTTAAAAATTTTTCCCATGTTTTTCCAGAAGTTAAAACTAATCAATCTCAAATTGAAAAAATTATAAAAGCTGAAGAAGAAAGTTTTAATGCAACTCTTGATAGAGGAATTGAACTTTTTGATTCTCTCACAAAAAAATTAAATGCAAAAAATGAAAATGTAATATCAGGTGAAGATGTTTTTAAACTT
>CAZVBT010000405.1:0-1906 GCA_964625385.1 uncultured Melioribacter sp.
GATGAAAAAGTTCAAAAAGAGCAAATTGAATTTCTTAATAAAGTTCGTAATGAAAGAAATAATAGTGAAGTGAAAGAAAAATTGAATGCATTAAAACTTGCAGCACAATCTGATGTTAATTTAATGCCATTTATCATTGACGCTGTAAAAGTATATGCATCTTTAGGTGAAATCTGTAATGTGATGAGAGATGTGTTTGGTGAATATAAGGAACAGGTTATTATATAATAATTGAAAATTGCTAATTGATATTTGAAATTAGAAGGAATATAATATGGTATTAACTCATATAGAACATATCGGGATTGCAGTTAAAAATTTAGATGAATCAATTAAATATTATGAAAATGTACTTGGGTTGAAATGTTATGCAATTGAAGAAGTAAAAGATCAAAAAGTTAAAACTGCTTTTTTTCAAGTTGGTCAAACAAAAATTGAATTATTAGAATCTACTGATCCTGAAGGACCAATAAGTAAATTCATTGAAAAAAAAGGTGAAGGAATTCATCATATAGCATTTGCAACAAAAAATTTATCAGAAACTCTGAAAGAAGTTGAATCAAAAGGAATTAAACTAATTGATAAACAACCAAGAAAAGGTGCTGAAGGATTAAATATTGCATTCCTTCATCCAAAATCAACTGGTGGTGTTTTAACTGAATTGTGTGAAAAGAATTCTGAGAATAAATGATCTTAAAAATAAAATTTGCTAACAAACAATCTTAAAAGTTTCAAAAATATAAAATACTACACTTTACACTTTGAACTCTAAATTATTAAAGGTGAATCATGGCTTTAGAAGAAAAAATTAAAGAGTTAATGGAATTACGTGAAAAGGCAAGATTAGGCGGAGGAGAAAAAAGAATTGAAGCACAACACAAAAAAGGAAAATTAACAGCTCGTGAAAGAATTGAAATGCTATTAGACGAAGGTAGCTTTGAAGAATTTGATATGTTTGTTTCACATCGCACACATGATTTTGGTTTAGAAAAACAATCTTTTCTTTCCGATGGTGTTGTAACTGGATACGGTACAATAGATGGAAGATTAGTTTATGTTTTTTCACAAGACTTTACAGTATTTGGTGGTTCACTTTCTGAAATGTTTGCTCAAAAAATTGGTAAAGTGATGGTTAAAGCAATGAAAGTTGGTGCACCTATTATTGGAATAAATGATAGCGGTGGTGCAAGAATTCAAGAAGGTGTCAAAAGTGTAGCTGGTTACGCAGAAATCTTTCAAAGAAATATTTTAGCAAGTGGAGTTATTCCTCAAATTTCTGCAATCTTTGGTCCTTGTGCTGGTGGTGCAGTTTATTCACCTGCACTAACAGATTTTACAATAATGAGTAAGAATACAAGCTATATGTTTGTAACTGGACCTAAAGTTGTTAAAACTGTAACAGGAGAAATAGTTGATGAAGAATCACTTGGCGGTGCAATGGTGCATGGTTCAAAATCTGGTGTTACACATTTTGTTGCTGATAACGAAGAAGAAGGAATTTTATTAATAAGAAAATTATTGAGTTATTTACCTCAAAATAATTTAGAAGATCCACAACTTGCTGTTTGTGATGACCCGATAGATAGATTTGAAGATTCATTAAACGAACTAATTCCTGAAAACCCAAATAAGCCATACGATATAAAAGATGTAATACATGCAATTGTAGATTATAATGAGTTCCTTGAAATACAAAGACATTTTGCCCCAAACATTATTACAGGTTTTGCTCGCTTCAATGGAATGTCTGTTGGTATTGTTGCAAATCAACCAAATTATTTAGCTGGTGTGTTGGATATAAATTCAACAAGAAAAGCAGCACGCTTTGTAAGATTTTGTGATGCGTTTAATATCCCAATTGTAACACTTGTAGATGTTCCTGGATTTTTACCAGGCACTGCACAAG
>CAZVBT010000406.1:0-3084 GCA_964625385.1 uncultured Melioribacter sp.
AAAAAGTAAACGGCAAAAACTTTTTCATTTATTCTTCCAAAAATATTTAATGGTGTCATTTCTTCTTTTATTGTAGCAGCAATTGAAGTTATGATTTTAGAAAAAGGATTTTCATCAAACAAAGATTCTTGCTCAAGTAAATCATCAACTCTTATTAAAGCTAAAGCTCCTTGTAATCTTAATTCATTGCTTTTGAATAATTCAACATTAACTCTTTCAATAAATGCATCATAAATTAACGCATTAGTTTGAACATCATGAACTATTATATTCTTTAATAAATTTACAATCGAATAAGAATGTAAAATAAAAGCAAATATTTTAGTTGCATTTGCAATAAATATTACATCGTTGTTGGTGTATACGTTTTTCTTTAAACTTTCAAAACAAAGAACACCATGAATTTTTTTTTCGTAAACTAAAGGTAAAGCAAGGAAGGAACCATCAAAACTAATTTGTTCACTTTTAGAAAAGCGTGGCAAAATATTCTCTTGAGAAGTATCATCAATTTTTATTGGTTTTGAACTTGTAATTGCTTTTCCAACTAACGTACTATTCAAATCAATTTCTAATCCACTACCAATATATTTTAAAGAAGTATTGTTAATAATTTTTGATGTAACAAATTTTTTTTCTTCATCATTGTAAATTATGAAAGTGAAAACATCCCAATCTATTAAACCTTTAACGGCATTTTCTATTGAGTTTATTAATTCATTTTCATCTGAAAATTTCTTGTCAAAGGAAAAAATTTCAATTAAAGTTTTTAATCGTTGTTCAGCTTGAGTTTCGGCATATTTTTTTTCGAAAAGATTAATAATAACAGAAATAACACGTACAATTTTACCTAAAGAATAAACCTGTTCAATTCCAAAAGCATCTGGCACTTTTGAATCGAGCATTAAAACTCCCATCAAAGTTTTTTCGTAATAAAAAGGAACACCGACAAAACTTTTTATACCCTGAGGTTGATTGTAATATTTAATAATATCTGTTTCCGCATTCGATGAAATATCTGAAAGTATTTCAGGTTCTTCATTTAAAATTATTTTTCCAATCACATCATCATCCAAATCAAATTTTTGTTTTGTAATTTGGTTTGAACTGGATATAAATCTTTCAAGCGTTATTCTTTTTCTTTTTTGATTATACCAAAAGAAAGCAGCTGTGTGAGCCATGTATGCATCTTTAACAACACTTAAAATTTTTTCAAGTACAAAACCAAATTGCTCATCTTGATTAACATCAGCAGGTAATTCTTCATAAACGATACTTTCGTAATGTTGCTTTAAATCTGGCGGCTTTAATAAATCTTTTCCTCTTTGGTTAATATTAGAGCGAATATCATCAGCAGTTAATATTTCAATTTCTTTATTACCTAAAATTTTGATTTCTTCACCAAAATCTGGCTCAATGGTATTTTTTCTTAAAATTGTAGGTTCGTCGTACTTTAAATCAGTTTCACTTTGGAATGAAACAGAATTTGTTTTATTTGAATCCTTTAAAAAAATAATAAAGCCTGCGTAGATTATTAAGATGATTGCAGAAATAATTCGAAGAATTACATCATCTGTTAAGAAAGGCACAATTAATAAAATTGGAATTAAAGCAAATATTAAAAGACGTTTTTTATTTTTATCGTCTAAACCCATTTAAAAATTTCTTTTATTAATAAGGATTAAATTTTGGAATCAATAATAATAAAGTTTAAGTAAATATTCATAAGAAGAGTTTAGTTATTAATTGTTTTACTTGTTTGATGCCAGAACCATTTATTGCAGAAAATAAAAATAAATTTTCATTTAAGAGTAGTTCTGGAAAATATTCTTTTATTCTTTTGACACTTTCACTTTTTTCTTTTTGATTAAGCTTATCAACTTTATTTAATATGACGAAATATGGAATTTGTTGTGAGTGTATAAATTGATTTAATTCAATATCGCTTTCCTGGGGTTCGTGTCTTGAATCAATTAAATGAAAAGCAACTTTTAGTGTTGAATAATTTTTCAACAAAGAAAGAATCAATTTATTCCATTCTTCCCTTTCTTTTTGAGATACTTTTGCAAAACCAAATCCCGGTAAATCTACAATGAAAAATTTATTCTCGACTTTATAAAAATTTAATGAGCGGGTTTTTCCAGGTGTTGAGCTGGTTTTTGCAATTTTAGTTTTGAAAATAGAGTTGATAAATGATGATTTACCAACATTTGATCTTCCACATAAAATTAACTGCGCAAGATTTTCTTTTGGAAAATCATTTTTTGAAAAAACTGATTTAAAGAATTCAATTTTATTCATTTTAAATTTTTGATTGATGACAAAAAAAAAGAGTAACCGAAAAACGATTACTCTTTTTTATGAAAGCTATTAATTATTAAACTTCTTGTTCTTTCTTAGAATTTTTTTTTGTTTTCTTTTCTTTTGTTTCAGTTTCTTCTTTAACTTTTTTTGCTCTTGGCTTTGAAGTTTTCTTTTCCTTTTTTTCTTCATTAGCCTCTGAAGCTTTTTCTTCTGTAGGTTTAGTTTCTTCTTTTGAGGTTTTATTTGATTTTGGTTTTACAATACCGCTATAATCAACTAGTTCAATTATTGCCATTTCTGCGGCATCACCTTTTCTTTGTCCCAATTTTACAATTCTTGTATATCCACCAGGACGATCACCAATCTTAGCAATAATTTCATCAAACAATTCTTTAACAACCGCTCTATCTTTAATATCAGCATTTACAATTCTACGTGCATGAACTGTATTTTCTTTTGCACGAGTAATCATTGGTTCTACAAAAGTTCTTAGTTCTTTAGCTTTTGCAACGGTTGTTTTAATTTTTTTGTGTTTTAAAAGAGAAGTTGTTAATGATCTCAGCAAAGCTAAGCGGTGGCTTGATGTTCTCTTTAATTTTCTACCTTTTACTCTATGTCTCATTCTTTAACCTTCTGGAAAAACTATTTGTTATTATTTTCTGTATTATCTTTTAAGTATTTATCTACATTCATTCCAAATTCAAGACCGAAATTATCAACAAGTTCAGTTAATTCAGCTAAAGATTTTCTTCCAAAATTTCTGAACTTTAACATTTCACTTTC
>CAZVBT010000407.1:0-3539 GCA_964625385.1 uncultured Melioribacter sp.
AAGTAAATGAGAGAACTATAAAGCAATTTGTAATGTATTTAAGTCAAGAAAAAGTTCAAAAATCAACTATCTCCAGAAAACTTTCTTCTTTAAGAAAATTATTTGAATATTCTATTAGAAATAACATCATTGATTTTAATCCTATAAAAAAAATCTCTAACCCAAAAGTAAAAAGAAAATTGCCAAGTATTATAAATGTTGATTCTTATCCGGAAATTTTTAAATTGATAATGCAAGAAAATGAAAATTTTGAAGCACTAAAAATAATCGCCATTTTTGAATTACTTTATGGTTGTGCATTAAGAGTTTCAGAACTTTGTTCCATTAACATAGGGCAAATTGATTTGGTAAATCAAAGTTTAAGAGTAATGGGAAAAGGTTCAAAAATCAGAATTGTTCCAATTGGTAATAAATCATTAGAAATTTTGAAAAACTATTTAAGTTTACTTGATAATAAAGATCATAATCAACCTTTTTTCATAAATGAAAAAGGAAAACGCATTGATAGATTTTATGTATATAACATTGTTAAAAAATATTTATCCAAAATAACTGATATCGAAAAGAAAAGTCCACATATTTTAAGGCATAGCGCCGCAACCCATATGTTAGATAATGAAGCTGATTTACTCGCTGTAAAAGAAATCTTAGGTCACGAAAATCTTTCAACAACTCAAATATACACACACGTTAGTATTGAAAGATTAAAACGCTCATACAAAAAAGCACATCCAAAATCCTAAAAGGAGGTAAGCTATGAATATCAAAATCACATCTCGCAAGTTCAAAGCAAAAGATTCATTAAAAACATTTATCAAGGATGAAGTAAAAACTCTTGAAAAATATTTTGATGAAATTCTTGATTGTAATGTAATTCTTAGCTTCACACACATGAAAGATAGTATTAAAACAGCTGAAGTTATAGTTAAACTTCCCGGTCATACAATCTCAGTTGAAGTTTCAACTGATGAATTTGAAAAATCTGTTTCACAAGCAGTTGAAAAAATTCAAAAGCAACTAATAAAAATTAAAACTAAAAGAGTTGACAAGAAAAAAGTAGCTACAAAAAGACTAAAGCTTAAGGAATTAAATGAAGATTGATGAAAAAAATATTACAAAAAAAGAAAATATTACTGTAGAATTTTTTTACAAAAATGTTAAAGATAGATTTGATATTAAATTACTGAACGAAAATGTCAGTCTTAATAGATTAATATCTGAACAAAATCTTCATCGTCCCGGTTTACCATTAGCTGGTTTTTTAGAATTGTTTTCAAAGAATCGCATTCAGGTTTTTGGAAACACTGAAATGCGATTCTTACAAAATTTATCAATAGATAAACGCAAGCAAGCTTGTGAAAGAATTTTCAAGTTTGATGTACCTTGTGTAATTATTACTAATGGTAATTTGCCCCCGGATGGATTAATTGAACTCGCTAATATTTATTCAATTCCTATTTTTTCTACTAAATATGAAACAACTAAAATTGCTTACTTAGTAAGTGATTTTCTTGAAGATCAATTTTCCCCAAGATTATCACTTCATGGTTCATTTGTAGATGTTTATGGCGTTGGAATGTTATTCGTGGGAAAATCCGGAATCGGGAAAAGCGAAGTAGCATTAGATTTAGTAGAAAGAGGCCATCGTTTAGTTGCTGATGATGTCGTTATCTTAACCAAAAAAGGAGAGGGGATTCTTATTGGTTCAGGTACCGATCTTGTTGAACATTTCATGGAAGTTCGTGGTATTGGAATAATTGACATTAGAAGTATGTTTGGAGTTCGTGCTGTTAGATATCAAAAAAGACTTGAAGTTATAATTGAACTTGAAATATGGGATGAAAATTTTGAATATACACGAACAGGTTTAGATGACAAATATATCAATGTAATAGGTGTTGAAATTCCTTATGTCAAGCTTCCTATTTTACCAGGCAAGAATATAACTGTAATTTCTGAAATCATTTCTCTTAATTACTTATTGAAACATTATGGTTACGATGCGGCTAAAATTTTGCAACAAAAATTAATTGACAAAATTCGTCAAAAACAAAGCTCAATTAATAGATCTATTGACTATTTTGAGCATGATTTTGAATAAAAATCAAAATAAAAAATTACTTGACTACTTAAAACTCATTTGTTATCTTCGCATCGCCATATGAAAAAATTTTATTACTTCTCAAAATCAAAACTTCAATTTGTTGAAATAAGAAATTTCTACAAGAAATATATATTTCTTGTAACTTTTTTCTCCGTTCTTATTTCATTTTTAATTTTAGGTACTTTTACAGTATTTAACGAATTTTTGCATCCCGATTCTGAAATCAAATCTTTGAAAAACAATAATAAATTACTTAAAGCAAAATTAGAAACTTTAATTAAAAAATATGAAGAACTAAACCAATCTGTTGCAAAATTAAATGAAAAAAGCAAAGATTTAAGATTAAAAGCTAACTTAGAAACAAATAATGATGAACTTTTGGGAACAGGTGGTAATGTATTTGAACCCATAATTAATCTAAATCGTAATGAAATTACCAGCTTTGTATCTGATATTGATAAATTTGTTGAATCTATATCTTTGAAAGTAAAATTAACGAAAAATAATTATGAAGAAATTTCAAATACATTAAAACAAAATGAACTTTTATATGAATCACTTCCGGCAATAAGACCTTGTGAAGGAACAATTGCAGACGATTTCGGAATGAGAATGCATCCCATCTTAAAAATAACAAGAATGCATAACGGAATTGATATAATTACTGATGTTGGAACTAAAATATATTCACCTGGTGCTGGTACTATAGTAGATATTAGTTGGAAAAGTGGTTATGGTTTAACACTCGAAATTGATCATGGCTTTGGTTACAAAACACTCTATGCACATTTAGATAAAACCAATGTAAAAATTGGACAAAAAATCAAAAGAGGGGATTTAATTGCTTATTCCGGCAATTCTGGAAGATTAACTTCTGGCCCACATTTACATTATGAAGTTCATCATAATGGTGTTGCACTTGATCCTATTAATTTTATTTATGATGATGTTTCATTATTCGAAATAGTTAATTCAAAAACAAAATAAGGAGTTTCTCTTATGATCTGGACCGTCGAACTTGCTTCTTATCTTGATGACGCTCCTTGGCCAGCTACTAAAGAAGAGCTTATAGATTACGCTGAAAGAATCGGGGCTCCACTTGAAGTAGTTGAAAATCTTCAAGAATTAGAAGATTCTGATGAACCTTATGAATCTATTGAGGATATTTGGCCAGATTATCCAACCGATGAAGATTTCTTTTATAATGATGATGATGAATTTAAATCTTAATCAAAATGAATTCTTTTCTAGAAAAAGTGATTGGACAAAATAAAGTAAAGAAAGAATTACAAAGAATAATTTCAACAAGGCGTGTTCCACACGCCTTTATTTTTTATGGATTAGAAGGTACAGGAAAATTTAATACTGCATTCCAATTTATTCAAGAATTAATTTTTTTCTATACTAATGACTTAGATACGGTTAATAAATATTC
>CAZVBT010000408.1:0-4062 GCA_964625385.1 uncultured Melioribacter sp.
CCAGTTAATGGAATTGTTTGAACTAGTGTTAATTGAATATCACCAGTTCCAGGAGGAAGATCAAAAATTAAGTAATCAAGTTCATCCCAGTGAACATCACTCATAAATTGTTTTATAGCGCCACTTGCCATTGGTCCTCGCCAAATTACAGGTGCATCATCGTCAATTAAAAACCCAATTGAAATTACTTTTATACCATAATTTTCAAGTGGCAACATTTTTTGAGTTACTGGATCCTGATAAATTCTTGGTTTATTGTTGATACCAAGCATTGTTGGAATACTTGGGCCATAAATATCTGCATCTATTAATCCAACTTTTGCACCATCAAGAGCTAATGCAACAGCTAAGTTTACAGCTACAGTGCTTTTTCCGACTCCACCTTTTCCACTAGCAACAGCTATGGTATTTTTTACTCCTGGTAATAATTGATTCATCTTTTGTGTTAAACTTGGTTGAACTTTAGCAGACATTGTAATTTGAACTTTTTCAACATTCGGTATTTCGTTTTTAATTGCATTAACACAATCTTCTTCAATTTTACCTTTTAGTGGACAGGCTGGGGTTGTCAATTCAACAACTAATGAAACATCATTATTATTAATGTTAATTTCTTTTATCATATTTAATGTTACAAGATCCTTATGTAAATCGGGATCATTTACTTTACCTAATGCGCTTAATATTAATTCTTTGCTGATAGACATTATATGTACTCCAAAATTTGATTGCAAAAATAACTTATTTGTTTATTTCTACCTAAACAATGTTTTCAGATTTATTGTTCAAGAGTGAATGTTTAGAAACATTATGTTGTTAAATTGCATATGAGTTTACAAAACTATAATTTATTTTGGTTTAAAAAGGTGTAAAATGATTTATTTATTTGTTTTGATTATAATTTTAATAGTAATTTTTTTATTGAAACAAACGTCATTTATTAAAGAAAGAAACAAAAACTATCAAAAAATATTAGTTGAAGATTCACTAAAACACATTTACGATTGTGAACATAAAAAAATTGATTCAACGAGTTTTAGTTTATCGGGCAGTTTATCATTATCAAAAGAAAAAACTTCAAAGTTAATTCAATCTATGTTAGAAAAACGATTAATAAAAACATCGGGTAATAAATTATCTTTAACTGATAAAGGAAAAAATTATGCACTTCAAGTAATTAGAATTCATAGATTGTGGGAAAAATTTTTAGCAGAGAATACAAGTATTCAAGAATATGATTGGCATAAAATTGCTGAAAAGGAAGAACATAAAACATCAATTGAAAATGCAAATAAAATTGCTGCTCAACTTGGTAATCCATTTGTTGATCCTCATGGTGATCCAATTCCAAATGAAAATGGAGAATTATTATTTCAAGAATCTATTTCTCTAAATGAAGTAAGTGAAAATATTTTTGTTAAAGTAGAGCATATTGAAGATGAACCTCAAGAAGTTTATCAACGAATCTTTAGTCATGGTATATTTGTCGGTTCTATTTTGATGCTTAAAAAGAAAAATGATGAAAAAATATTTTTAGAGATTAATGGTAAAGAAATTTCCTTATCTATTGTTGAGGCAGATAATATTAATGTTTCTTATGTAACAGATTTTAAAAATGAAGATATAATTCCTTTGACTTCATTAAATATTGATGAAACGGGTGTAATTTCTTTTATTTC
Source organism: uncultured Melioribacter sp. (assembly GCA_964625385.1). Taxonomy (GTDB): domain Bacteria; phylum Bacteroidota; class Ignavibacteria; order Ignavibacteriales; family Melioribacteraceae; genus Stygiobacter. Next base: position 1,680 of record CAZVBT010000408.1, read on the forward strand.
CAATGGTATCAGAGGGCAACAGAGAAGAAGATTATTGGATTTTGGAATCCTTCCAAATACTGAAATAACTGCGAGAATGAAAAGTATTAATAATGATCCAACTGCGTACGAAGTTAGAGGCACTTTAATAGCCTTAAGAAAAAATCAATCGGATTTAATATTTATTAAAAAGAAAGAAGTATGAAAGACATAAATAAAGATTGCGTAAATTGCCCAGCTCACAATATCAATAATCTTGTAAAACTTGGTGTTGATATGAAAAATTTTGATTTTGTTGTTGCATTAGCTGGAAATCCTAATGTAGGGAAAAGCACTGTATTTAATTCATTAACAGGATTAAAACAACATACTGGAAATTGGCCTGGCAAAACTGTTGGAAGAGCTGAAGGTGCTTTTATGTACAATAATAAACGATATAAAATTGTTGATTTGCCTGGTACATATTCGTTATTATCCACTAGCGTTGATGAAGAAATTGCACGCGATTTTATTTTGTTCGGTCAACCTGATGTAACTGTAATCGTAGTTGATGCAAGCACTTTAGAAAGAAATTTAAATCTAACTTTACAAGTTCTCGAAATTACTGACAGAGCTGTTCTATGTTTGAATCTTATTGATGAAGCTGAAAGACACAATATTAAAATTGATGATAGATTGCTTTCAAAAGAATTGGGAATTCCTGTTGTACCTTGCGCTGCAAGACAAGGTATTGGAATCCCTGAGCTGCTCAAAAGCATACATCAAGTTGCAAATCGTGAATATGTTTGCAAACCTTACCGAATGTCAAATGCAACAAAAAATATTTCCAAAGCTGTTGATGATTTAAATAATAAATTAAAAAAAGAATTTCCAAAATTATCCAACACAAGATGGATTGCTTTAAGATTGCTTGAAGGAGATCAAAGCATTATCGATGCAATTAAAACAGGTGAAATAGGAAATTTGACAATTTCAGAAAACGAGAATTGAAATGGAAAACAAAGAAAAGATAATTGAAATTGCCAATAAATACAGATGGGAAATTGGTGATAATATTCATGATGAAATTTTGGAATCAATTTATACAAGTGCTTCTCAAATAACCAGTAAAGTAGTTAGCAAAGTTGGAGAAAAACCAAAGTTTAACTGGGATAAAATTATAGATAAAATAGTTACTGGAAAACTAACAGGATTTCCAATAATGTTTATTTTGCTGGCAGTTGTTTTTTGGATTACAATTTCAGGTGCAAATTATCCATCAAAATTTTTATCATGGATTTTGATTGATAACATTCATCCTTTCTTAAAATCATTAGCTTTATCATTGTCTTTCCCAAATTGGATTGTTGGTTTATTAATAGATGGTGCATATCTTGCAACAGCTTGGGTTGTTAGTGTAATGCTTCCTCCGATGGCAATATTTTTCCCTTTATTCACATTGTTAGAAGATTTTGGTTATTTACCACGTGTAGCTTTTAACATGGATTTTCTTTATAAAAAAGTTGGCGCTCATGGCAAACAAGCATTAACTATGACTATGGGATTTGGATGTAATGCTGCTGGTGTGGTTGCAACAAGAATTATTGATAGTCCTCGTGAAAGATTACTTGCAATAATTACAAATAACTTTTCACTTTGTAATGGAAGATGGCCGACACAAATTTTAATAGCTACAATTTTTATTGGTGGCGCTGTCCCACATTATTTAGCCGGAATAGCATCTTCTGCAGCTGTAGTATTAATAGCTTTACTTGGGGTAACTTTTAGTTTAATAGTATCATATTTTTTATCTAAAACAATGCTAAAGGGAGAAGTTTCATCCTTTGCTTTAGAACTGCCACCTTACAGACCGCCAAGAATTCTTCAAACAATTTATACATCTTTAATTGATAGAACTTTGATTGTTTTATGGCGTGCAGTTGTTTTTGCTGCTCCTGCCGGAATCGTTATTTGGCTGGTTGCAAATATCTCAATAAATGATATTTCACTTGCAGAATACTTTATTAACTGGGCAAATCCATTTGGTTTACTGGTTGGATTAAATGGTGTGATTTTATTGGCTTATATTATTGCTATACCAGCAAATGAAATTGTAATTCCAACTATTTTAATGCTTACAGTTTTAATGAATAAAATTTCTGGGTTTGGTAGTGGTGCTGGAGTAATGTTTGAATTGGAATCAGTTCAACAAACTGAATATTTATTAAAAGCTGGTGGTTGGACTTTGTTAACTGGTGTAAACCTTATGCTTTTTAGTTTACTACATAATCCATGTTCTACTACTATTTTTTCAATTTATAAAGAAACAAAAAGTTTAAAATGGACTTTAGTTTCAACACTACTACCAATTTTTATGGGATTTACAATTTGTTTTTTAGTTGCAACTTTATGGAGAGCTTTATAA
>CAZVBT010000409.1:0-2885 GCA_964625385.1 uncultured Melioribacter sp.
ACAATAGTTCCTTCTGCCAAAACTTTTTGTACAGGATTTTGAACATCTTTACCGGTTATTTCATTAACAATAATAAAGACTTTTGAAAGTGGTTTGTCTATTGCCTCTTCAAATTTCCAGCCGGTTAATTCTTCAGCAACTGGATTTAAAAATTTAACATTACCTTTTACATCCGTTGTTATTACCGCATCACCAATACTTTTTAAAGCTATTTTAAATTCTTGTTCAGTAAAGTATAATGATTTATACAAATTTCGTTCTCTGTAACTATATATGAATGAAACAGAAGAAAAAACAGAAATGACAAGTATTATCAATAAAAAAATTAAAATATATGATTGTGTAAATAACTCGGCATAAATTTCTTTTTTGTCAATTTTGTTTACCATGTACCAATTAGTATTTGGAATATGGTTTACGTATGCAACAACTTCTTCACCTCTGTAATCTTTGGCGTTAACTAAACCAGTAAAACCATTGACTGCTTTAACAATTGCCGCAACTGAATCATTATAAGAATATTTGTAATTTAATACTGAGTTTGATTTATACTTTAAAGGACTTATTACTGTTATGAAATCTTTATCCTTTCTTGCAATATAGGTTTCATACGTTTTGTAGTTTATAGGCTCTTCTTTTACTAATTTGTAAATATTGGAATCTGGATTAGTACCAAAAATTATAACAGCAATAACTTTATTTTGTTTTAAAATTGGAGCTAAATAGTCTAAATGCAATTTATTGTGAACATTGCAAAAGTAAACATCGGTTTTGTGTATTTTTTTATCGGCGATAGTCTTTTTAATAAAATTAATTAAAAAAGTATTTAAGGTATCAAAATTATTTGTTGATGAAATTTTTTTTGAATTGATATCGGTTATAATAATGTTATCATAGTTGTATTGTTCTTTAATTGAGTACAAGTATTGTTTAAGCTTATTTTTTTTGTTTAATAAAATATCAATCAAAAATTCATTTTTAGAAATTAAAGAAGCATCATTAATTTCATCTTGAAGGGCTAATGATAATACATCGGTCTTTAAAACAGAAAGCGTTTTAAGTTCATTTTCTTTTGAATGGATAATATTTTGGGCTTCCTTTAGATACAAAAAGTAAGCTATAATTGAAATAATGATACTTAACAAACTTGCAATTAAAAGAAGTTGATACTTTTGATTTTGAAAAAAATCTTTGAGTTTTATCATGTTAAACTCATAATAAATTTTATTTGTAATATAATATCGAGAAATAAGGGCAAATATTTAAGCGATTTTTAAATAAAAGTTGCTTTAAATTTTTATTTTCGCATCAAAAAATTTAGTTTTAATGGCACGCAAAAAACACTTAAAAATTGCAGAAGTAAGAACATTTCCGAATGTATTTGATTATAAAAATGAGAACGTTGAAGAAGAAATAAAACGTTTTTTTAATAACAATGAAAAGTTTATCGCAGAGCTTGGCTGCGGTCAAGCGGATTATTCTATTAATCTTGCATTAAATTTTCCCGAAAAAAATTTTATAGGAATAGACAGAAAAGCAAACAGAATTTGGAATGCATCAAAAAATGCTGAAGTAAAGAATTTAAATAATGTTGCTTTTTTTATTTGTTATGTAGAAAAACTGGAAGAAGTTTTAAGAACATTAAAATTTGAGGAAATCTGGATTACATTTCCGGATCCATACCCAAGAAACGGAAGTATTAAAAAAAGATTAACTCACCCAAGATTTCTTAGCATTTATAAAAATCTTTTATTGCCGGGTGGTAAAATTAACCTAAAGACTGATGATGAAACATTGTATAGTTATACATTAAAAGTTATTAAAGAGGAAAACCTAAAATTGCATTTTGAAACTAATGATTTATATACAATTGAAAACGTGCCATTTGAGTACACGATAAAAACAAAATATGAAAAAATGCATCTTGAAGATGGAAAAAAAATCAAGCTGATAAGTTTTGGTTTTTAAAGTTTATAAAAAAATGGCGAGCCATCAACAAGTTTACCATCTGGCGAAAAAATGTTTAAATAAACATTGTTATAACCAATTAAAAAATTTTTAATAACTGATAAATCAAATTGCATTTTGCGTGTAATGTAAGCTTCACATAAATCATTATTTGCATTGTGTGAGATTTGCAAATTAATTTGCGGTGGAATTGATTTCGCAAATGAAGTATAAGCAAATACATTTATTAAATGCTCACTGCAACCACCGCTGTAGCTTAAAGAAAAACTCAATAGATTTTTATCAAGAGAAACAGAATTTACTTTTAGATAATCTTTTGAAATTGTCCAATCGAGATTAGAATCAATCATGTGAACTTTTCGTAATTCTTTATTTGTGTTATAAAAAATTTTAAGCTGAATAGAGTAATCGGATTGCTTAAGTTCTATTTGAGATTTTTTTTCGGGTAAAACTTTTTTTAGCTCAATTTCATATTGATTATAAACAATAGTTCTTGGAAATAAATAAGAATTAAGAATGAAATTCTGTTCAAAATTTTTATTTCTGATTTTTAGAACAATTTCAGCATTTCCAGCCCAGACACAAATTACATCAATAGGGCAGCGTGAATCATTATTAACACCTTCAAATGAAATTGAAAACTCATCATTAATAAAAATACTTTCTTTATAATTTAGAGAAACTGTGGTTGAATCATCTTTTTTAACAGAGATAGATTTATCAAAATTTAAATTGCTTTCGGTTATACAGGAAGAGAGGAAAAAAGATTGAAAGACAATAGAAAAAATAATTATGAAATTTTTCATTTTAAACCAAAATAGATTTTACTTAATTGGTAACCCTAACCATGAAAGAGGAAGTTCATTAAATTTATAGTGACAATTTACACTTTCAATATAATCAAGAACGTCTTCATA
>CAZVBT010000410.1:0-15548 GCA_964625385.1 uncultured Melioribacter sp.
AAAATAGGAGTTATATTATGGGTCAACAACAACTTTTACTTATCGTTCTTGGCGTTATCATAGTTGGTATAGCTGTAGTTGTAGGTATTAATGTATTTACAGCAAGCAGCTCTCAGGCAAACAGAGATGCAGTAATTGCAGACTTAACAAACTTAGCATCTTTAGCACAACAATATTACAGAAAACCAAAAGCTCTTGGTGGTGGTGGAAATACTTTTACAGGTTGGACAGTTCCAGCTGCCTTAGATACAACAGGAAATGGAGTTTACACAGCAACTGTTGCAGCTCAATCTGTTACTTTGGTTGGTACAGGAAATGAAAAAGGTAATAATGGTACTTCTGCTGTTAAAGTTACAATGGTTGTTGGGCCAGATAAAATTACATCAACAACAATCAATAATTAATTTTTAGTTTAAATTTTCTTAAATTAAAGCCGATAGTTTTTGCTATCGGCTTTTTTATTGATTTTTTTATGGATAATTTATGATTGAAGTAAGATTCACAGCACAAAAACTAAATGGCCAAATTTTAAGTGGTACATTTACTGAACCATCATTTAAAGATGCCAAAAAAAAGATACAAAAATTAGCCAATAAAAATCAGTTAAAGATTCAAAAAATTGAAAAGAAAGTTGCTTATCTTTATAAAATTAAAAGAGGCAATGATAAACCAATTGTTGGAGAACAACGTGCTTTTAATAAAGAAGAAGTAGCTAACGCTTTAAGAAAACTTGGTTACGAAGTTATTTCAATAAATAGAAAATTATTTGACTTTAATTTTAAACCTCCTCAACAAGAAATAGTATCCTTTGTTAAAATTAGTGCTGAACTCCTTGAACAAAAATTACCTTATTCAGAAATTTTAACACTATTAATAAATGATATACAAAACAAAACATTAAAAGAAACATTAAAACAAATAAATAGTGAGTTAAAAAAAGGTGCCGATAGCGAAACAACTTTTTTAAGATATCAATCTGTTTTTGGAAAATTTACTGCTTATATGTTAGGCCTTGCTTCTAAAAGTGGTAACATGGCAGAAATTTATAAAGCAACTGCAAAATTTCTTGAACGTCAACAAGAGTTTAGAAAAAATTTAAGAAGTGCTTTAATAACTCCTTTGGTTACATTATTTGTTCTCTTTTTAGCTGTCATTTTTTATGTAGGTTATATTTTTCCTGAAACAGCAAAATTGTTTGTTAAATTTAAAATTGAATTGCCTCCTTTAACTGCATCAACTCTTGTAATAAGTGATTTTTTAATGAACAATATGTTATTAGTATTTCTCGCAATAATAATTCCACCAATAGCTTTATGGCAATTTGCAAAAACTAAAAAAGGAAAATATCTTGTTGATAAATACATATTAAAAATTCCAGTAATAGGTTCTCTTATTCACAAAACTTTGATTGAAGTTTTTTGCCGCGTTTTCTATACTTTATATAGTGGTTCGGCTGAAAGTATTGAACCAATCAGAATTGCCGCTGAAGCTGCAGGAAATGAATATTTTGAAAGACAAATTAAAGATGTTGCAATTCCATTAATGATAAAAAGAGGAACTGGAATAACAGAAGCTTTTGAAGCAAGTGGAATTTTTACTGAAACCGCAATTTCTCGTTTTCATTCAGGCGAAGAAACCGGAACAATTAAAAATACAGCACTTCAACTTGCTAATTATTATGAAAGTGAAACTGTTTACAGATTAAAAAATATTATTGAGTTAATCCAGGTTTTTATTGCAATGGTAATTATGATTGTAATGATTGGATTAACTTTAGTTTCAGCAGAAACTGCTACTATTAGTCCAAAACCACCAGTAATGCAATAAAGAGGTAATTATGTTAGAATCTCAATTAGAAATGATTGACAAAATTGGATACTTACTTTTAAAGAAAGGAATAATTGATCACAAAATTCTTGAACAAGCATTAAAAGTTAAAGATGCAGATCAAACTAAACTAAAAAGAAACCTTGCACAGATTTTAGTTGATGAGTTTAATTTTGATCACGATTTAATTTTCAGAGAAGTAGCAGTTCTCTATGCTTTTAAAGAACTGATAATTCGTCAAGATGATTTAAGTGAAGAAAGATTAAAAGAAATTAAAGAAATGATGAACAAGCAAGGTGAAGAAGTAAAAAAAATGTTAATTGAACATAGAGTTATACCTTTTAAATATGATGATAATATTAAAGATAAATTAATACTAGCAGCAGTTGATCCCACAGATAGAAATCTTGCAAAAATTGCTTATTCACTCAACGCAAAAAAATTCGAAGTTAATTATTTAAGAAAAAAAGATTATGAAAAAATTATTTCACTTATTGTAACAGCAGAAAATGAATATTTAAAAATGATTCAGGATTCTGCAGAAGAATTTCATCCCGTTCAAGAAGAAACAAGTGTTGATGAAGAAGAACTTGATGCAGAAATAAATAAAAGTGCATTAATAAATTTAGTTGAAGCAGCACTTGTAGAAGGCACAAGAAAAGGTGTAAGTGATATTCATATAATCCCAAAATCTGGTAATAAAACCGAAATTCATTTTCGCCTTGATGGCAAACTTCAACTTTGGCACGTTCAGGAAAATACCTTACCCGAAGCTGTTATGGCTGTTGTAAAAGATCGTTCTAAAGGCTTAGACCGTTTTGAAAGAGAAAAAGCTCAAGATGGTTTTATTCAAAGAGAAATTGATGGACACATAATTCGTTTTCGTGTATCTGTATTACCAACTGTTGGAACAGAATTAAAAAACAAATTTGAAAGTATCGTTATTCGTATTCTTGATGATAGAAAAGTTATAAAAGATTTAAGTAAACTTGGTTTAACCGGCTATGCACATACTGCATTTGTAAAAGCAATCAGTCAACCACAAGGAATGATTATTCTAACTGGTCCAACCGGAAGTGGTAAATCAACAACTTTAATTGCAGCCTTATATCAGGTAATTGATCCATCAAAAAATGTTTTGACAGTTGAAGATCCTGTTGAATATGTAATTGAAGGTGCACGCCAATTAAAAATTGGTCATAAAATGAATTTTGAACAAGCAATACGTGCAATACTTCGTCATGACCCTGATATTGTTCTTGTGGGAGAAATGCGTGATAAAGAAACCGCAGAAACAGCCATCAAACTTGCTAATACTGGACACTTGACGTTTTCAACTTTACATACAAACGATGCACCAAGCGCAGTTGCTCGTCTTTACAAAATGGGTGTTGAACCTTTCTTAATTGCTTATGCAATAAATATTATTGTTGCTCAAAGATTAATCAGGAAATTATGTGATTGCAAAAAGAAAGTTTCAAATATTGAAGAATATGTAACAACGGCTGGTTTAGATTATAAAGATTGGATTGGTGCAGACCTTTATGAAGCTGTTGGTTGTGAAAAGTGTAATCATACTGGCTATAAAGGAAGAATGGCAATACACGAAGCTTTATATTTCACAAAAGATATTAGAAGAATTATTGTTCGCAGTGGTGAAGAAGTTGACGAAGAAGCCATTCGTGAACAAGCGCGTAAAGATGGCACTGCAAGTTTGAGAGATTCAGGTTTTGAAAAAGCAAAACTAGGCTTGACATCAATTCAGGAAGTAATTGGTGCTACTATGGAAGACTAAAATTAAATTCCTTTTTAAAATTTATTTAGATAATTTAATTTTACAAAAATTGGCCTTTAAATGGTAAATGAAGCAAAACAAATTCTTACAAATTTTGTATCTAAAATTCCACCAATTGTTATCGGTCCAGATAAAGTAGATTATATTGCTAACCATATTCATGAAATACCAAATGAACACAAATTAATTTTACTTCAACTAATGAATTATATTTTAGAAGCAATGGTTGAAAAACAAGCTTCGGATATAGAGCTTGGCGGATTTGGTGCACAAAATTATGTTTGGTTTAGAATCTTTGGTAAAAAAGAAAGAGCAATGGATATGCCTCAGTTTACAGAAGATGAAGCTTCAACTTTAATAATCTCTTTCTTAAATAATAATCAAATTAAATTTTTATTGGAAAATAGAAACTTAGATTTCAGTTATACTTTTTTACACAAAAAGATAAATAAAAATCTTCGCTTTCGTTGCGATGCGTATTTTGATCTTGATAGTTTAACTCTTAACATGCGTGCTATTCAAGCTACAATAAGACCACTTGAATCTCTCGAGTTTCATCCTTTTGCAGTAAAAACAATGAGTCATAATTACATCAAGTTTGGTTTATCATTAGTTACAGGAATTACCGGTTCTGGTAAATCAACCACTCTTGATGCAATTATAGATTATCACAACGATTTCGATCCTTGCCATATTGTAATTATTGCTTCACCAATTGAATTTGTACATCATTCAAGAAAATCAATAATTAAGCATCGCGAAGTTGGTCGTGATGTATTATCATTTAAAGAAGGAGTAGTTCAATCATTACGTCAGGATCCTGATATTATTGTTATAGGTGAAATGAGAGATCCGGAAACAATTTTAGCTGCTCTTGAAGTAACTGATACAGGTCATAAAGTGTTTTCAACCTTACATACATCAAGTGCTGTTGAATCAATTGATAGAATTATTGCCGAAGTTAATCCAACTGAACAAGAGCGTGTAAGAAATAGATTGGCAGATGTATTAATTTCTGTAGTTTCACAAAAATTAGTTCCAAGTTTAGATGGTAAAAGAGTTTTAGCAAAAGAAGTGTTAATTGTAACTCCAAGTGTAAAAGCTGCAATTAAAAACAATAATACAAGTGAAATTTACATGATGATTAATCAAGGTAGTCAACAAGGCATGATTACAATGGAACAGGATTTGTTACGTTTATACACCGAGAAAAAAATTTCGAAAGAGAATGCGGTTGCTTATGCAAATAATAAAACAAGAATTCTCCAATTGTTGAAGGCATAATATTGAAACCAAAAGTTTTTTTATACTGTGAAGGAACGGACACAAAATTTGTTGTAATGTCTAAAGATAAAGATGGCGTTAAAATCTTAAAGACGGCATCTTTAACTATGACACATTCTTTAAAATTTTCGGAAACAACTTCCAAACGAGAAGCGTTAGCTGAAATTGAAAGCAGTTCCTTGAGCGAAGATCTTTCTTTCGATAGTTTAGAAGCATATTCTGGCGATATTATTCCTTCTCAAACTGAAAATGTATCTGATGTAAGTTTACTTCATTCAGCTTTAGCTGATTTTAATGTTACTAAATTAGATTACATACCAATTCTTACAGAACCTGTTGTTAATTATCATGCTTATGAAGGTCTAAACGAAAAAAATAAAAAGAAATTAATTCAAGCCATAAAAAATGATTTATTAGTTTCAAAAGGATTAAATATTGATCTTGATATGATTGATGTTTTTCATGTTAATGATAAAACTTTGCTTGGTGTTTATTTGGAAGGCGAGCTTTCGTGCGTGGGGTTAGTTAATCAACTGGCTAATTATAACCAAAAAAGATTTCTTAAAATTCCAACAATTAAAATTGCTGAATTACCATTAGCTTATTTTGTTTCAAAAAGTAATAAATTTTTTCCGGAAGATTTTTCTTTAATTGTTTACATAGGTAAAGAGTACAGTAAATTAATTTTTTTAGAAGGGCAAAAGTTAAAACATATTGGTAGCACACTTGATATCGGGACAAAAAATCTTCACACTTATGATGTTTACTTCTCAAAAATTTTACTCGAAATGGAAAATGGTGGAATTCCAAAACTTGATAATATTATTATTTGTGGTGAAGATCGTTCCGAAAATTTAATTCTTTCATTTTATGGTACTTTTCCGGAAGCTAATGTTACTGAACTTAAATTTGAAAATTTTGATACATCAAGATTGAACGAAGAGGAAGTTAAAAATCTTGCGCTATATGCAGTTCCTCTTTCTGTTGGGATTGAATATTTCGATGAATTAGATAAACTTCACAAAGGTGTAAATTTCCTTCCGAAGTTTGTAGTTGAAAATCAAAAAGTATTTCAGTTTGCATGGCATGGTTATGCATTAATTCCATTACTTTTTATTGCAACTTTTTATTTCACTTTTGATATCTTAAAAAATATTAAAGAGATGAAAGATATTGATCTTGAAATTGAAAGATTAAAACAACGCCAACTTGAAAATCAGGCACTCGTTGAACAAATTACACCGCTTGATGCAAAAATAAATGCCTTTGATGCAACTCAGGCAATACTTGATTCAGCTTCTTATGGCGCTGGCGTTTGGAATAAAAATTTTACCCGCCTTTGTGATTTTATGGAACGGAGAAGAAGTTTCTGGATTTCTAAAATTGAACCTGTGGCTGCCGATGAATTGAAAATAACGGGTTATTCTTTAACAAGAAGTGTATTAACAGAATTTGCTGAAGAAAATCCTTCTTCAATTATAAGAAATATTAACTATGAATCACTTCGTGAAAAAGATGCTTTTTCATTTACAATGAATTACAGAATGATCGAAGATACGACAAAAATTAAATGACAACTAAAACAAAAAATACTGTAATAATTGCTTTGATTTTATTGGGTATTATTTTCATTGGTGGAGTATTTGATTTTGTAATTCAAAAAAGAAAAATAAATGAAAAACAAAATACCTTGAAAGAATTGAAACTTTACCAACTTGATACCGAAGCATTAAAAGAGCAATTAAAATTTTTGCAAACACGTGTTGCTCAATTGGATTCAATACTTGCAAACAGAAAATATGTTATTCCATATAATGTTTCTCAAGCATCATTCTTTGATTTTGTAAATAAAATAACATATAGCTTTTCACCTTTTTCTTATGTTAACATTGAATTTCAAGATATTGAACCAGCAACAAATTTTTCTATGTACAACTATATTTTAACAGGAGCAGCCGAGTTCGATGATTTTTATCATTTAGTTTATGCAATTGAAGAAAGTAAATATTTAAAGAAAATTTCAAATGTTGAATTATCAAATAATGTAAAAGTTGAACAAGATGGAACACCACATTACCTTGTGAATTTCAAGTTTAGAGTAAAAGTTTATTTTTCAAACAATGAACGATTTGCATTTAAAGGCGGATTTGAAAATAGACTTAATCCTAATCCAGCTTATGATATTTTTTATCCTTTAATTAGAATGGAAATTCCACCTAACAAAGATGGTTTGCTTGATGTTCAATCCGCGCAACTTTTAGCATTAATACCTGATGGTGCATTTTTATCTGACGCTAGCGGAAACACCTATTTACTTTGGGAAGGTGATAAAGTTTATCTTGGTTATTTGACTAATATTAATTACCAGAACAACGAAGTTAATTTTGTTTTGAACAAAGGTGGAATTATAGAAAACGTAAAACTTCAATTACAGAAAGAGAAAAAAGAGAATAAAGTAGGTAAATAAAATGAAAAAGTTTATAATAATTTTTATGATAATCGGGCTCAACTTACAAGCTCAAATTGATATTAAAGAAAAGTTGAAAGGTTATGTTAATCCCGAAGAAATTGTTTCTCTTTCAGAAACCTTACCATTTAATCAAGCAATAGAGGTATTATCAAAAGTAAGTGAAAAATTAACCGGAAAAAAAATTGTTTCGTTACCAAACATTTCAAATCCTATTGGTGTTGAAATTGATAAAATGCCTTATAAGAAAGCATTATTGATAATTGTTCAAATAAATAATTTATTGCTCGAAGAAACTGAATCAACAATTATTGTTAAAAGAAAGGATACAACAAAAGAAAGTTTACCGCGTGAACAATATGTACCTGTTTCGGAAAGAGAAGTAAAAATTTCCGCATTAATTTTTGAAGCAAGTGTATCAGACATGAAAGAACGTGGTGTTAATTGGGAATTTTTACTTTCAAAATCCGGATTAAGTTTAGGTGGCAAAATTGTAACAGCGCAAACACAAACACAACAAGCAACCGGAACAACACAACAAACACAAAATCCACCTGAATTTTCCTTATCACCTAAAATTGACTTTAAACTTGGGAACACTTTTGACGGAACTGCAACTGGCTTATTTAAATTTTTTGAAGAAGAAAATTTAGGTAAAATAATTTCGCGGCCAACAATTATTGCAATTAACGGAATGCAAGGGAAAACACAAGTTGGTTCAGATTTCTCAATTAAGGAAAGAGACTTTGCGGGAAATCTTATTGATAAATTTTATCAAAGTGGAACTATTATTGAAGTAACACCAAATATTATTAGCGAAGAAGGCGTTGACTATGTTATGTTGAAAGTGAGAGTTGAGCGAAGTTCTGTTATTCCAGGTGCAATTACAACTGAAAAGCCAAAAACTGAAGTTACAACAAATTTACTTTTACTTAATGGTGAAGAAGCTGTTATTGGAGGCTTGCTTGTTAATGAAGAAACCATTAACAGAAGAGGTGTTCCAATATTAAAAGATTTACCATGGTGGGTTTTAGGGTTACGTTATCTTTTTGGATATGACCAAAAAACAGTTACAACAAAAGAAATTATCACTTTAATAAAAGTTGAACTACTTCCAACTTTAAAAGAAAGAATTGATGCCAAAAAGAAAGAAGCATTAAAAGATCAAATAATTGAGCATCAACAGGATCTGAAAGACTATCAAGAACAAATTAAAAATGCAAAGGATGAATTAAAAGAAAAAAATAAAACTGACGAACCAAAATAAAATTTATTATAATCCTTTCTATTAAACTTCTTTAAAGGTAAGTTTCAAATGAAACTGAATACAAAATTTGTGTTAGCAACTTTTCTTACTGTACTTATAATTTCAATTGCTTCAATGTTAATATTTTATATTCTGGCAGGTAAAGTAATAAGACAACAGCAGGAAAAGGAAATTCTAAATGCAACAACAAATTTTGCTTTTAACCTGCAATTAGAATTACAAAAACTTGATGAAGAATTTAGTTCTTTAATTAACACATCAAACAGTGTAAAAAATCTTAATTTGAATAACACTTCAATTGATTATCTTTTTACATTAGAAAACGATAGCACGATTAACAAAAATGAATTTATAACAAAAGGAAGTTCTTTCTTAACATTTAAAACAAATTCATTTAACAAGTTTTTTGTTAATAATCCCCAGATGATTTTAAGATATCAGCAATTACAAAATGGAAAAACTTATTATTATGGAAAAATAATTGATTCAAAATTTCTCAACTTAATTTCAGAAAAAATAAATGCACAAGTAGCTCTAATTTCAAATTACTCACCGGTTGAATTATCCAACCCGTCGAAAAATCAAGAAAATATTCTTACAATTATTAATGCTGTAAATGAACTTAAGTTTAAAAATAATTTTGATCTTTTCTTTAAAGAAATTTCGGATGCCGACTTTGTTTCTTCTATATATACTCCTAAATATTTATTGGTACCATTTAACAAAGTTAATTTTTTAATATTTCAATCTTTCAATGAAGGTATTGAATTTAGATCAACATTGCAGGTTCTGATGTTTATAATAATAATTGCAGGAAGCGGAATTGCTTTTATTATGGTTGTTTTATTTACAAATAAAATAAGAAAGCAAATATCATTACTGAATAATGTTGTTACAGAAACAGGAAAAGGCAATCTTGATTTACGCGTTCCTATAATTACAAATGATGAAATTGGAAATTTTGGTAGATCATTTAACAAAATGCTTGACGAACTTATCTTTAAAAATAAAAGAGAAAAAAATTATAGTGATTTTATCTCAATTATAAATCAAAAAAAAACCTTGCAAGATTTATGCGATGCAGCTTTGCGAAAAATAATTGACTCAGTTAAAATCTCTTTCGGAGCTATATATTTAAACGATGATAATAAAATAAAATTAATTTCAAATTATGGTTTAGTGCTTGATAAAGATTTAATCAATCAAAGTGAAATTTATTTATCAATAATTAATAAACAAGATTCATTGGAATATCATTTTGAAGATAATTATCCTGAAATAAAAGTTGGTTTCACAAATATTAAGATAAAATATTTGCTGTTCTTTCCAGTGATTTATAATAAAGAAGTTATAGCAATTATTTCTCTTGCTTCAGAGATAAAACCAGAAAATGATTTAAAAGAATACCTTAAATTAATTCATGATCAGTTAGCTATCGGAATAATAAATGCTGCTTCATTTGAAAAACTTGAAAACCTTGTTAATGAATTAAAAATTTTAAATGAAGAGTTTCAAAAGCAAAATGATGAACTTAGAACACTACATAATGAATTAAAAGAAAAAGCTGAAGAACTTGAAAAGCAGAGAAAACATGCTGTTGAATTATCCAAAGTTAAATCAGATTTTCTTGCAAGTATGTCACACGAATTAAAAACTCCTCTTATTTCAATAAATGGATTAAGTGAGCTACTACTTAAAAATTTATCATTGGATGGAAATTTAAAAGAACGCTTGAAAATAATTCATCGTAATGGTAAAAAACTTCTTTCACTAATAAATAATATTTTGGAATTCTCAAAACTTGAATCGGGTAAAATTGAACTTAAAAAAGAGCCCTTTTCCCTTGTTGATTTAATTGAAGAAATATATCCGAACATTGAACAGTTGTCCCAAGAAAAAAATCTTAAATTGTTCATTGAGTTACCTAAAAACAAAAACATTCTTTTAAATACTGATAAAAACAAACTTGAACAAATAATCTCAAATTTAATTGTAAATGCAATAAAGTTTACAGAACAAGGCTATGTTAAATTAATTGTTGAAATAGCAAATGGAACCGACTTGAAAATATATGTTGAAGATACTGGAATAGGAATATCACAAATTGATAAAGAAAATATATTCAAAGAGTTCAAGCAACTTGATAGTAGCTTATCAAGAAAGTATAGTGGTGTTGGGCTTGGTTTAGCAATATGTTCTCGTTATCTCGAATTAATGAATAGCTATTTACATTTAGATAGTGAAGTGGGAAAAGGATCAATATTTTATTTCACATTGAATGATATAATTCTTGATGTATATGAAAATGATAACGAAAAATTCCTTTACCTTGCTGATGAAAATGAAACAAAAAAAGTTTTATTGATTACTGAATCATATTTAGCAAGTGAACTGTTTGTCGATTATCTAAAAAATTATTCAGTTGAAACGGATAAAGTTAAATTATATAATGAAGCAATAGATAAATTCAATCAAAACAAATATGATGGAATTATACTCAATTCTTTAATTGAAAATTGGAAATTAGTCTATGAAATAAAAAAATCAATATTAAATAAATATACTACAATAATCTTTTCAATTGTTTTAGAAGAAGATAAAATTGGCTGGGATCCTAACATTAAATATTTTATTAATTATAGAGATTTTATCAGTGATGTTGAGAATTCAATTTTCGACTTGAATGAAAACATTAATATGTTTTCAACAATAATATTTTTAACTAAAAGCGATGAAGAAATAAATAAAAAATTGAAAAACTTAAAATCATTTTTAGTTACAAATAATTATGAATTTATTAAACCTTGTGATTTAATAATTATAGATATTGCATCATTTGAAGAAGAGTCAATTGAAATATGTTATAAGTTATCTAATGATAAAAAACTTAAAAACATACCCATTGCATTTTTATTACCGGAAATTTATAATAAAAAATTATTTACAAAACTTAACGCAAAAATTTTGCTAATTATAAAGCAAGCAAAATTGCATCCAATGGATATATTAAAGATTTTAAGAGACAGATTAAAACTTGTTAACGAACAAAAAAGTATTGAAGTAATAGAAGAAATTACAAATAAAGAGAAATCATTAAAAATAA
Organism: uncultured Melioribacter sp.; assembly: GCA_964625385.1. Lineage (GTDB taxonomy): Bacteria > Bacteroidota > Ignavibacteria > Ignavibacteriales > Melioribacteraceae > Stygiobacter. The sequence goes on from CAZVBT010000410.1 coordinate 11,744, forward strand.
AACCAACAATCCTTGTTGTTGACGATGATAACGATGCGCTTTTCACTATAGGAGAATTTCTTAAAGAAATTGAATGCGATACAATTTATGCACATAATGGAATGGAATGTTTACTAATGCTAAATCATTTGAATCCGGATATTGTATTGCTTGATATTATGATGCCACAAATGGATGGATTTGAAACTATAAAAAGGATAAGAAATGAAGAAAGATTCAAAGATTTACCCATAATTGCACTAACAGCCTATGCAATGCTTGAAAATAAAGATGTAATAGAAAAAAATAGTTTTAACGATATAATAACTAAACCAATTAATTCTCAAATTCTTATAACCAAGATTAATAAGTTTTTAAATCAGGCAAAATGAAAAAAGTATTAGTAATAGATGATCTTCCCGATAATGTTTTTTTGCTTCAAGATAGATTAGAAAAAGAAGGCTTTGAAGTAATTAAAGCATACAATGGATCAATGGGTTTACAAAAGGCAGAAGAAGAAAATCCCGATTTGATTTTACTAGATATTATGCTTCCCGATATTTCAGGATTTGAAGTTTGTAAAAAGTTATCATCTCAAGATTCTACTAAAGTAATACCAATAATTTTATTAACGGCATTAACTGAAGCTGAAAATACGCGTGCTGGATTACAAGCTGGAGCATTTGATTATATCAAAAAGCCCTTTAATAAAACTGAATTACTAGCAAGAATTAATTCTGCATTACGTTTTAGCGAGATGAATAAAATTTTGCTTGAAATGGAAAAAATTAAAACTTATGCGGCTACAATTCTTACTACCAATCATGAAATAAAACAACCATTAACACAAATAAATCTTTCAGTGGCTGCTATAAGAAGAGAATTATTAAAAGAAGAATTATCGAAAGAATTAATAAACAAGCGAATTGATTTTATTGAAAAAGCATCAAAAGAAATAAATGAATTATTAGAAAAATTAGCCTCAATTAAAAAACCAATCATTGAACCTTATGTTAATAATCAACATATTATTAAAATTAATGTTGATAATTAATCAATAAATTCATTTACTGCTTTTAATAGTACTTCAAAATTGTAAGGCTTAGTTATAATTTTCTGGACTAAGGAATTTATTTCAGTTTCGTTTTCTATCAATGAGCCGCTTGCCAAAATTATCGGAATACTATTATTCTCTTTTCTTATTTGTTTTATACACTCTATTCCATCAATTAAAGGAATGTTTTTATCTACTATTAAAATATCGTAACGGTTTTCTGAATATTCTTTCATAAATTCTTTGCCATCTCGTACACTTAAAACATTAAAATCATAAGAAAGAAAAAGCTCAGTTAATAATTCTCGTAAAATATTTTCATCTTCTGCAATTAAAATTTTTTTACTATTACCAAAACTTTTGTTAGAAGAACTTTCGGATTTAAGAAATATCTTAAAAGTTGTTCCTTTATTGAGCTTACTTTCTACAGAAATATTACCTTCATACTTGTCAATTATATTCTTAACAATTGAAAGGCCAATGCCTGCATTCCTATTTTTCTGTTTTGTAGAAAAGTTTTCTTCAAAAATTTTTCTGATATTTTTTTCTTCAATACCAATTCCACTATCTTTTATTTCAATTAGTATTTTATTTTTTTTATTACAAGTAGAAATTGTTATTTCACCTTTATTTTGAATTGCTTCGTAAGAATTTGAAATTAAGTTTAAAATCATTCGGTAAAAATCTGAATATTTACCTTTTATCAAATTCAAATGGGTTGCTAAATTTAAATTGAATTTTATAATTTTATTTCTTGATTGGGGATAAGAATTTATGACTTCTTTAATGACAGAATTGATATTAACAAAATGAAAATTTTTTGAGTCTTTCTTTTGAGAAATTAACTCTTCAACAATTTCACTTGCTAAATAAATATTAGTTTCAATACTATTGATGAGTAAATAATTTTTATTGGTTTTATCCGTCTTGCTTTTGAGAAGTTCAATGCTATTTAAAATTTTTGTAAATAAAGTATTTAAATCATGAGCGGCATGTTTTAGTGAGATATCTTTTTGTTGTTCTATCATTTAAGATTATATTTTATAATTTTTGAGTAAAGGGTTTTTAAACTAATATCTAATGCGCGAGCAGTATTTTCACGGTTCCAATTGAAATGATCTAAAGCTTTTTTGATATGAATTTTTTCTAATTCTTCAATTGTAAAAATTGTACCGTCATCCTTTTGAAAAGCAGTTAACTCAAATTCATCTTTAGGAATGTTTAAGTCTTTTGGTTGAATATATTCACCATCAGAAAAAATAATAGCTCTTTCAATTATATGTTCAATTTCGCGAACATTTCCAGGAAACTTGTAATTAAGCAATTCATTTTTAGCTTCCGGGGATAATTTTTTTACTGAACGAACTGGTGATTTTTTGTTTAAAAAATATTCTGCAAGTAAAAGTATATCACCATTTCTATCACGGAGAGGTGGAATTTTAAGAGTGATTACATTTAATCTGAATAATAAATCTTTTCTAAAATTTCTTTTCTCGGATTCTTCCATCAAATTTTTATTTGTTGCACCAATAACTCTTACATTAGAAGTTAAATTGACAACACCACCAATTCTTCTGAACTCACCATTTTCTAAAAAGCGCAAAAGTTTAGGTTGAAGAGTTAAACTTAATTCTCCAATTTCATCAAGAAATAAAGTGCCGCCGTTAGCAATTTCAACCAAACCTTGTTTAGAAGTTTTCGCATCGGTGAATGCACCCTTTTCATATCCAAATAATTCGCTTTCAATTAATTGATCCGGAAGCGAAGCGCAATTAATTGCAACAAATGGTTTATTATTACGATTAGAATTTTTATGAATGTATTCAGCAAATAATTCTTTTCCTGTTCCTGTTTCACCTTCAAGTAAAATGTTTGATTCGGATTTTGCTGCTTTTTCTGCAAGTCGTAACAAATTTTTAATTGGTTCACTTTCTCCAATAATTGTGTTTGGAACATTCTGATTTACTTTTGAAGCAAGTAATTTATTTTTAATTAAAAGTTCTTTGTATTCAATGGCACGGTCAATTGTAACGCACAGTTGACCAAATTCGTAAGGTTTTGTTATAAAATCATATGCTCCACGTTTAATGCAATCAATTGCAGTTCTAATATCAGATTTTGCTGTTAATACTATTACTTGCAATGAAGGATGATTTTCTTTTACATAACTTAAGACTTTTTCGCCATGGACTTGTTTCATTTCAAGGTCAAGAAGCAAAACATCATAATATCTTTTCTGAAGAATTTCAATTGCATCTTTACCATCATATACTACATCAACAATGTAATTTTCATTTACAAGTTCTTCTTTTAAAAGATAGCACAATGTTTCATCGTCGTCTGCAATAAGTATTCGAACGTCTTTCATTTTTTTTCGATTATTGTTTGGTGAATTCTAAAACAGCCGGTAATGTTGTTCCTAATGCTTGCACGGTTGTTTTAATTGTACATTTGTTACCATTCAAAGTAAAGTCTAAACTTTCAGATGTTCCATCAGAATATTTTAATTCTATTTTACCGTTAGCTATTTTCCATGTACCATTTAAGATTGTTGTTGTATTTTCACCAGTAGTAGAATCCTTTTTAATCGTTGTCATTATAAAAGAACCGTCTGCTTTAGCTACAATTGTCATTTGTGTTTCAGCTTGTTCAGGTGTTAGCTCGACATTATTACCGCTTAATGTTACTATAACTTTTGTCAGTTTCCAGGTGCCTACAAATTCACTTGGATTTAAAGATGGTTCTGTCGGGGAATTTTCTTTTTTACAACCA
>CAZVBT010000411.1:0-6229 GCA_964625385.1 uncultured Melioribacter sp.
AATGGTAATTCGGGGATGGGATAATTTTAACGAAAACCTTTAGGAATCCGCCAAAAAAGCCTACGTTTTGGAAAAACACAACAAAAAAAAATTGAAAAAAGAACTTTCTTCGTAAAAAACTAGGGAAGGCGTAATTGACAGAAAATATCTAAAAAAACTTAGCGGTTCATGGATTAAGGGAGCCAAAAATAAGATGGAATTGGCCGAAATGCTTAGAAAAGATATCAAAGATTTTAAGAAAAAAAATAAGTTAGACAGAGCTGTTATGATTTGGTGCGCTTCCACCGAAGTTTACATAGAAGAAAGCGAGGTCCATTCTTCTTTGGAAAAGTTTGAAAAAGGACTAAAAAATAACGATCCTCTCATATCTCCTTCTATGATTTACGCTTATGCCGCCATTATGGAAGGGCTGCCTTTTATAAACGGAGCTCCTAATCTTTCTTGCAATATACCGGCTTTGATATCTTTGTCTTTGTCAAAAGGCGTTCCTTTGGCCGGAGCCGATTTCAAAACGGGGCAGACTCTTATGAAGACCATAATAGCGCCCGGTTTGAAAGCCAGAATGTTAGGCGTAAACGGTTGGTTTTCGACAAATATTTTGGGAAACAGAGACGGAGAGGTCTTGGACGATCCAGATTCTTTTAAAACAAAAGAGGTAAGCAAATTGTCCGTATTGGAAAGCATATTGGAACAGGAAAAATATCCTCAATTATACGGAGAGCTTTATCATAAGGTAAGAATTAATTATTACCCTCCCAGAGGGGATAATAAAGAAAGCTGGGATAATATAGACATATTCGGATGGCTGAATTATCCTATGCAAATAAAAATAAATTTTTTATGCCGCGATTCGATATTGGCGTCTCCCATAGCTTTGGACCTTGTATTGTTTATGGATTTGGCCAAAAGAGCCGGTCTTGCCGGTATACAGGAATGGCTCTCTTTTTATTTCAAAAGTCCGATGCACGCAAAGGAAGTTTATCCCGAAAACGATCTTTTCGTCCAATTGGAAAAGCTGGAAAATAACTTAAGACATCTTATGGGAGAGACATTGATAACGCATTTGGGAAAAGAGTATTACGAAAATCCGGCGTCTTAAGGTTTCGTTTTTTTTAATCTCCTACTTTGATATAATTAATTTATGAATACTCAAAAAATCTGTGAATTTTTAGCTACCGATTTTTATTTGGGAAAATTGCCTTATAAATTAACCGGAAAATATTACGGCGGCGGAACCATAGGGACATTATTCGGTCTTTTTTTGGTTTATTTTTTTCCTTTTAACGATAATATCTATTTTGCTTTTTCTTTGGCAATTTGCTTATTGTCTTTTTTGGCCGCATCGGGGGCGTCTGCTTTATATAAAACTCAAGACGATCAAAGAATAATAATAGACGAAACGGCGGGTTATATGCTGTCGTTAGTTTTTTTGCCTAAAGAAATAAATTATTTGATAGTTGCTTTTATCTTTTTTAGGATATATGACGGATTAAAACCCTGGCCCATAAGATGGCTTGATAAAAATATAAAAGGCGGATTGGGTATAACTTTGGACGATATGGCCGCCGGGATATTTGCAAATATCACTTTAAGAATTTTCATGCATTAGTTTGTGCTCTTGTAAATTTTTCGGGGCGTGGCTCAGCTGGCTAGAGCGTCCGCTTTGGGAGCGGAAGGCCGCCGGTTCAAATCCGGCCGCCCCGACCAATCTAAACATTGTAATTTTTGCGGGCTTTGCTTCCTTGCTGACGCAGAGACGAGCTGCTTCCCACCTCTGCCGCGCCTTCGGCGGAAAGCAGGCGGGCAAAAATTCCTTCCCCCAGACCCCCTTCCTTTTTGCCCGCCTGCTGGAAACCCGAGAGCGTTTTTTCGGGCGGCGGCGGGGCAGAAAGAAAAGAAATAGTTGCGCTTGCCCCACCCTTCCCGTGCGCAGGCGACAATAAGGAACTCCTTTGATTTTTGTGGACAAAAGAAATTAAATTGTGTATTATAATGTTAGTGTTAGTCATCGGCTTTTAGGATAGTCTTTATATTTCAATACTAATACTGTCATACTATAATGTCAAATGAAAAATCAACGATAGCGGAAAATATAAAGAAGGCCCGAAATAAAAAGGGCGTTTCGCAGGATAGGTTGTCAAAAATGGCAGATGTTGCCTATAACACCATTATTAAAATTGAATCGGGAACAATCCAAAATCCGACCATTGAAACATTGGCAAAAATCGCCAAAGCGTTAGATGTTAAGGTGGACGATTTAATCAAATAAAATTTATGCTGAATACAATGACAACAAAACACAATATAAAACAACCCGATGAGGTTAAATCTCAAAAACCATATTTTGAGAATGATAAAATTTCAATTTTTAATGAAGATATTTTGAAAATTACCGCTATCCCGGAAAATTCTATTGATTTAATTATTACCTCACCACCTTACAATGTTGATATTCACTATAATTCACACGCAGATAATTTAACTTATGATGAGTATTTAGAATTTACTCAAAAGTGGATTAAAAAATGTTTTGACTTGGCAAAAAAAGAAGGGCGATTTTTGCTAAACATTCCACTTGATAAAAATAAGGGGGGGCAAAAATCAGTTGGCGCGGATATTACAAAAATCGCAAAAGATATTGGTTGGAAATATCATTCAACGATTATTTGGAATGAGGGAAATATTTCTCGTCGCACCGCTTGGGGTTCGTATATGTCTGCTTCCGCCCCCTATGTTATTGCACCAGTAGAGTTGATTTTGGTTTTATATAAAGATAGCTGGAAAAAAACAGGTGGTAGTAGAAAGAACGATATAACGAAACAAGAGTTTATGGATTGGACAAACGGAGTCTGGACATTTCAAGGCCAAAGCAAAAAGGGAGCGGGCGGACATCCTGCACCATTTCCTGTTGAATTACCAAGAAGATGCATAAAATTGTTTAGTTTTATTGACGATACCGTTTTAGATCCATTTTTGGGAAGTGGTTCAACGCTTATTGCCTCATATTTGCACAATAGAAAAGGTATTGGTGTTGATATTGATAAAACATATTGCGATATAGCAATAAAGCGATTACAACAAGAAGCAAAAATAAATCAATTAAACCTACCAAAATAATTTTATGAAAAAGAACAATAACGGTCTAGTTCAAAAAGATTTACTCATTGAGTTTTTTAAGAAAAACCCAAATAGAGATATAAAGCACCCGGAAGTTGTTGATTGGGCTGTTTCCACCTACAAGAAAAGAACGGGCAAAGTTTTTCGCGATCCCGACAGGGCAATTCGGCAATTGGCCCAAAGTGGATTTTTAATAAAAATTGCCAAAGGGATTTATAAGTATGACCCCGATAAAGCATATAAAAGAGAGTTAGAAGATTTTACAGCCGCGCAAAAGGAAGCAATTTTAAAAAGAGACGGTTATAAATGCGTAATCTGCGGACGAGGTAAAAAAGACGGTGTTGAATTGCATATTGACCATATCAAGCCAAAAGATTTTGGCGGTGAGGCAACAATTGAAAATGGCCAAACCTTATGTTCACAACATAATTTTATTAAAAAGAATTTGAAGCAGACAGAAACAGGAAAGAAAATGTTTATCCGTCTTTATGAATTAGCAAAAAGTGAAAATAACGAAGAATTAAAAAAGTTTTGCGCTGATATTTTAGAAACTTACGAAAGATATAATATCAACGGGCATATTATATGGAAAAGATAAAACATTATGGCTATACCGGAATCACAGTTAGAAACATGGGCAAATCAAGGCGCGATTACTACCGCTAAAGCAACAGCCGATTCTGTTAAGAATGCCCTAAATTCTTACAGCGATTGGCCAAATGGCGTTGAGCTTGAAGTTTATCTGCAAGGTTCGTATAAAAACGACACCAACATACGCGGCGATAGCGATGTTGATGTGGTAGCTCAACTTAACTCTACTTTTTATAGCAATTTATCCGAAGACCAAAAAAGAATTTTGGGCTTAACTCCTGCCACTTATCATTTATCCGATTTTAGGGCGGATGTTTTGAAAATTTTGAAAGATTATTATGGCCAAAGCCAAATAACCGAAGGCAATAAATCAATCAAGATAAAGGCGAATAACGGAAGATTGCCCGCCGATGTAATTGTTTGCGCTCAATACAGAAGATATAAAACCGTAAATAGCTACGATTATGTTGAGGGCATGACTTTTTGGACCAAAAATGATAGCAGGCAGGTTATAAATTATCCCAAAGTCCACTATGACAACGGCGTTTCAAAACATAAAAATAGCAATCAATGGTATAAGCCGGTAGTGCGATTATTTAAAAATTGTCGGGGAAGTATTTCCGGAGACGCTACGCCGTCATATTTTCTAGAATGTATGCTATACAATACGCCTAATTCAAAATTTGGAACAAGTTACGGAGATACTTTTTGCAATATCGTTAATTGGCTTAATGAAAACAGTTTAGATAATTTTGTTTGTCAAAACGGCCAGTTAAAACTTTTTGGAACAACGCCGGAACAATGGGACACAAGCGAAGCAAAAAGTTTTATCCAAAATTTAATTTCGCTTTGGAATAATTGGTGATATGCACGCTTATTCAATAGACACAAATGAAAGAAAAAACATTTTGCTGGCTTTGGCGGTAATCAGCATTGTTTTTTCCTGGGGTTTTTACAAAATACTTAGCTACTATCAACTTTCTTTGCCATGGTGGGTTGAAAGTCCATCGGTTTTATTTTTTTACGGCTTGCTCTTTGTAATTTTTGACAAATCGCTTTGGAAACATCTTAAAAAAGTAAATTTCGTGAAAACCCCGAATTTAATCGGTGAATGGAGTGGCAATTTAAAATCGTCTTTTAACAATCACTCGTCAGAAGTAAAAGCGACATTAAATATTTTTCAAGATTGGACAAGGATAAAAATTTTGATGACCACCGATCAATCTTCGTCCCATAGCGAAAGCGCGTCTATCGTAATTGACGCGCCAGAAGGAAAGTATTTAAGCTATCAATACATCAGCGACCCAAAATCAAATGCGGTTGAAACAATGAACATTCACAGAGGAACGGTAAGGTTGGTTTTTGACGAAAAGAAAAATACGTTGGAAGGCGAGTATTATTCCGGCAGAGGGAGACAAAATTTTGGCAGTTTATATTTTGTTAGGAATAATGTAAAATAATTCCAATCCCACCCACCGCCCTTTTGAGGTCCCGCCGCCGTCCGAAAAAATCGCTGGGGGTTTCCAGCAGGCGGGCAAAAAGGAAGGGGGTCTGGGGGAAGAAATTTTTGCCCGCCTGCTTTCCGCGCCTTCGGCGCGGAATCATTGAGGATTTCGTTCAAAATAGGTTCGCACTTCGTTCAGTAATTGCGATCAAATTAGACATTGCGAATTTTGCTATCAGTTTGTTGGCGAGTCCTTCTCTGTGCTTGGGCAGAAACGAGCGCCGACGCTGGAGCGAGTTTCTTTTTTAACATTGAGAAGATAAAAATCTTGCACACTTTGCCTTTCTATTTGCTAAAATTAAAGTAATGTTTTTGAAAGCGGCGCTAATTTTCCTTCTTGCTTCTTTTTCTCAAGCTGAAGTGATTTTTATTGGAAATGCGGCTTTGTCTCTTTCGGATTTGCCTACGCTTGAGCCAGATTCAGTTTATTCTTCTACATCCTCTTTTGATTTATACGATTCTACCGAAGAATATGAAAGCGAATTATCTACGGTCACATATAACGAGCAGGATATAGAATTTGTTGAAAGCAGCGGAGAATACGGCGAAGAAATATTTATAAGCACTTATCCTATAGTGGAACCAGATCCCAAAAATTTGGGCGGGGATGGAACTATTACGATGACAAGAAAAGACACGGGAGAAACAATAACTGTTACATATAGAGATAAGGATGGCGCATACTTGCAAGAAGCCTTTGAAGCGATAAAACATATAATGCGTTGTTCCTTGGAGGATGAGGAAATAAAAACTCCAAAACTTTTGATAGAGATATTGGATGCAATAGAAGATAAGTTTGGCAAAAAAGGGATAATACTTTTAAGTGGATATAGAACAAAAGATCTAAACGAAATAGTCCCGGGAGCGGCAAAACAAAGTCTTCATATGTTAGGATGGGCGGCGGATATAAAAATACAGGGATATTCTTCGAGAGCAATAAAAAATTTTGCCAGAAAAATGGAAGCCGGAGGGGTGGGGTATTACCCTACGATGGGATTTGTACATGTTGACATAGGA
>CAZVBT010000412.1:0-5686 GCA_964625385.1 uncultured Melioribacter sp.
TTATGATAATCTAGTTTCTCTTAAACTTTCAAAAAATTTGACTCCAATTCAGGAATTAATTGATTCAAATATTCTTGAAATGCTTCCGTTGGATCATTATGGTATTGATTTAAACAAGTTTATTTCGTTGATGAGTGATGCCTCTTTTCAATTAAGTGCTCTTGTTGCAACCGTAATTGATATGGCGAAAAGTACAGAGCTAAGTCAAAATAATTTTAGCCGAACTGCTTTAAGAATTTATAAAGAGCTAAATGAAAATTTTTTTGAAGAAATTGAGGGTGCCATTTTAAATTTTATTAGGGAATTTAAGTTGAATATAAATCCTCCCTTAAGTATTGATATACTTTCAAAAATATTAATAGAAAATTATTCATATATTATTGATGATAAAAGATTAAGTGATTTTGATGAACTTAAAGATTTAAGAGCAGTATTAAAACCATCAAAACAACCCAAGTTATTTTTAAATTCTAAACTTGCATCATCACAGAAATTATTTATACTAGGTAAAGAATTGGCTTACAACTATATGAATATTTCTAAAAGAAGTTTTATCCACTCGAGCTTAAAATTAAACACCTTCGATCACTTACTCAACAATTATAATGCTGCATATTTTTCAACAGCACTTATGATTAACAAAAATTATTTTATTGATGATATAAATAATTTTTTTTCAAAAGAATATTGTGATGTTAATTTTTTAATTCATCTTATTAACAAATATGATGTAACTCCGGAAATGTTGTTTCAGAGATTGGCAAATTTAGCCGGAACAACATGGAAATTAAAGAAATATTTTTTCTTGCGATTTAACACATTTGCAGGTACGGAAAAATATGATTTAACTAAAGAAGTACGCATGAATATAAATCAAAATCCCGGCGGATTTCAAAGTAATGAACATTATTGCCGCCGATGGCTTTCTATTGAATTATTAAAAAAACTTAAGGAAGAGTTAAATGGCATTGACAGTCGCGGAAAAATGATAGCTGGAATTTTACATTCTAAGTTTCATGAAACTGATGATGAGTATTTAACACTTTCAGTCGCACAACAAAATATTTTAAATCCAAATACTTTTACAAGTGTTACAATTGGATTTTACATCAATGATCAGCTTAAAAAAGTTGTAAAATTTTGGAATGACAAAGAAATACCTTTCAGAATTGTAAATGATACATGTGAAATGTGTAACATTCCAAATTGCAGTCAAAGAATAGCTGAACCTACAACTTTGTGGCAAATACAAAGGTCTATTAATATAGAAGAAGCTATCAAAAAACTTTGAATTATATTTTTGTTGTTAAAACTTTTGTTATTGACTATTCTCTTCATACTTTTTTATGATTTGCTTTATTTCTTCGGGTATTATTGTGGTTGTTTTATTTTTATAATCATAAAAAACTAGTTTTGTAATTGCATAAGCTGAGTTAATTATTTCATTACTTTTATTAACCGTTATTAAATGTTCAACATCTACACTTTTATTGCCAAATTTTGAAACACGAGTATAAACTTCTACATCGTCACCCAGTTCTATTGGATGTAAATAACTAATATCAATTTTTCCAACTACTGCTTGAAAATTTAAATCGCTTCTACTGCGATTAAAAATTCTATTAAAATATTCTATTCTTGCTTCCTCAAGATAAGTCAAATAAGTTGCATTGTTGACATGCCGCATTGCATCCAAATCAGAAAACCGAACTTTAATTTTAATTTTGTGCTTGAATTGTTCTTTATTCATATTTATCTCTTTTTAGTTAAATAGTGTTTCAATAATTTTAAGTGCTTCATTTATTTGTTCAAAAGAAACATCCATGTGAGTTACTGCTCTAATCACACCAACTTTTCCAGTGCCTAAAAGCAATCCTCTGTTTTTGCATTCAGCTAAAAATTCATCAACAGAAATATTATTTGGAGAGAACATTACAATATTAGTTTCAACTAAGTTTTTATTAATAGTTAAATCAGAAATTTTTGAAATACCATCAGCAAACAATTTAGCTTTTTCATGATCATCTTTTAATCTATCAATATTATTTTTCAAAGCAAATAAACCAGCAGCAGAAAGAATTCCAACTTGACGCATACCGCCGCCCCAAGCTTTGCGAACACGAAATGCTTTTTGAATAAATTCTTTTGAACCAGCAATTATAGAACCAACTGGAGCTCCAAGTCCTTTTGAAAGGCAACATGAAACTGTATCAAAATGTGAAGCATAATCTGAAACTGAAATTTTTGTTTCAACAGAAGCATTCCAAATTCTTGCGCCATCAAGGTGCATAAATAAATTATATTTTTTTGCAAGCTTTGAAACCGAAGAAATATTTTCAATTGGATTAATCGTTCCACCGGCACGATTGTGTGTGTTTTCAATCTCAATAACTTTTGTACGAGCCATATAGTATGCACTTGTTGGTCTTATTAATGGTTCAATTTGTTCTGGTGTAAAAATTCCTTTTTCATCTCCATCAACTAAACTTAACTGCAATCCACTCAAAGCAGCCGGTGAACCAGATTCGTATTGAAAAATGTGTGCATCTTTTTCACATATAACTTCATCGCCATGTTCGGTTAAAACATTTAGACATATTTGATTTCCCATTACACCGCTTGGAACAAATAAAGCTGCTTCTTTTCCTAAAAGTTCAGCTGCGTATTTTTCTAATTCATTAGTTGTAGGATCTTCTTTGTAAACATCATCACCGACTTCTGCCTCATACATTGCCTTTCTCATTCCGGATGATGGTTTTGTAACAGTATCGCTTCTTAAATCTATCATGTTTTTCTCGTATAAATATTGTTTTGATAATTTTATTATTTGTGAAAATCTGTGTTATCTGTGGTTAATTCATTTTGTAACAGGTATCAATCAATTCTTTTATTGATTTTCCTTTTTATAATTAAATACAAATAATTAATTAAAAGCGTTAAGGTAATTAATGTAACCATAAATGGAATAATTAAAGGATACTTAGAATAAAATGTTATTTCATGATTAACTGGAACGGTATCAACTAAAACAGTTCTTTCAAATAATTTTGTTTTAGAAATTGTTCTGCCAAATGGATCAATAACACAGCTTATTCCACCATTAGCTGCACGAACAACAGAGCGGCGATTTTCTACAGCACGCAATACTGAAATTTCTTTATGTTGAAACGGACCACTTGAATATCCATACCAGCTATCGTTTGTAACAACTGCTATTAAATCAGCACCTTTCTGAACAAACTTAGCCACATAATCCGGGTAAATTGATTCAATGCAAACAATACCACCAATTTTAATTACACTTAAATCAAAAACATTTTGTTCTTTTCCAACATTCCAACTCGAAATACCAACTTGCCATTTAATTAAGTTACCCAAAAAAGGTAAGTATTCAACAAACGGAACATGCTCGCCAAAAGGAACAAGTAAATTTTTCTGATACTTTTGAATTTCTAAAGTAAATGGTGAAAATAAAAGAATTGAATTATATGATGTGTAAGCTGCATTTTGACTTTTTAACTTCTTTGCATCTTTTGGTGCTTGTGTTAAATCAAAATAAAAATTTACATCCGGCATTCCTGTCAATAAAAAAATGTTATGAGAATAAACAAACTTTTGAATTTTCTGAACTTCTTCATCATAATTACCGGAAAGTAAATAAACTGATAATGCAGATTCCGGCCAAACGATTAATCTTGCACCTTTTTTATAAGCCTGTTCTGTTAAATTAAGATATAAATCAATTTGTTCATTTAGATTACCACCGCTCCATTTATCCCATGGATTCAAATCTGGTTGTATCAATCCAACCACAATTTTGCTTTCATAGGTTTTAGGTTTATATGTTTTTATAAATCCATAAAAAAGTGGAATAAAAAAAAGAAGAGTACCAATTAGAGCATATTTGTAATTTATTTTTTTGGATTCTTTCAAATCTTTAATTGATAAATAAATAAAAATATTTATCTCTAAGATTATTAGAGATAAACCATAAGCTCCGATGATATCGGCAACTTGAATAAACTGATTAAAATATGGGAGACTGTTTGCCAATGTAAGCCAAGGAAATCTTAAATCTGTTACACTGTAAATATATTCAAAGAAAACCCAAAAAACCGGAAATAAAAAAATTGCTTTTTCTTTTTTAAGAATTTTTTGTGAGATATAATAAATTGAAACAGGAATTAAATAAAATGCAGGATTAAGAAATAAAAGTAAAACACCGCTTATCATTAAAAATGGATCAGCTTCTTTCGTCCAACTTCCAACCCAATAAAGTGTAATTAAATTAAAAACAAAAAAAGTTAAATATGATGATTTAACTAATTCATTATAGTTATCTTTTATCTCTATAAGAAAGAAATATGGAATGAATGAAAAGAAAATAAAAATTGGTAATGGAATTGGTGGAAATGAAACACCAATCATTAAACCAGAAGTTAAAGCAAGCAATAATTCCTTTTTACTGTTAACAAAAAATTTCATGATATTATTTTTTTCTTCTTCTCAAGTACTTTATTAAAAAGAAAGCAACTAAAATTACTGTAATAATTAATCCAATGTTAGAATATGTATTTAAATATCTATCGACTAATTGAATATTATTGCCAAGAGTTATTCCGAGAAATATTAAAATTAAATTCCAAATAAGCGCACTAAAAGAAGCAGCAACAAATGAACGAAATGGATTTAATCTATGTACCCCGCAAAAAAAACTTACCACAGCACGAGTTCCAGGCATAAAACGATTAATTAAAATAAGATTATATCCATATTTACTAAACCATAAATCAGCTTTAGATAAATACTCTTGCTTAATGAATTTTAATTTCCCTTTTCTTAAAATTTTTTCACCTGAAAATTCACCAATAAAATACATTATAATAAACCCTATTGAACTTGCGATAGTGGTAATAAAAAGAATTGTTGTAAAATCTAATTCTTCTTTAGATATTAAAGTGGCTGCAATAACAACAACAATATCACTTGGTGATGGTGGAAAAATATTTTCAATAAATGAAAAAAAGAATAGTATTAAATAGATAATTAAAGGGTCTAAAGAATTTATATACGAAATAAATTGTTCAAGCATCAGGAATCTTTTTTGATTAATAATACAATTGAATATGCAGAACAACCTTCCTCGCGGCCAATAAATCCCAAAGTTTCAGTTGTAGTTGCTTTAATTGAAATTTGAGAAACAGAAATATTCAAAATATCTGAAATAGTTTTTCTCATTACATTAACATAAGGTGCCAACTTTGGTCTTTGCAATAATATAGTTGAATCAATATTAGAAACTTCATAACCATTTGCATGAATTAAATCATCAACATTTTTTAATAAAATTTTGCTATCTGCATTTTTATATTTATCATCAGTATTAGGGAAATGAATTCCAATATCACCTAACGCTAAAGCACCGAGCAAAGCATCACAAATTGCATGAAGTAAAACATCAGCGTCGGAATGACCCAATAATCCTTTTGAATGTGGAATTTCAATCCCACCTAAAATTAATTTACGATTTTCATCAAACTGATGAACATCGTAACCAAAACCAATTCTAAATTGTGGTATCAATATTTTATCTCAAAGTTTGTGAATTCATTTTTAGCTTCACTAAATTTTATGGAAGCGTTTTTTATATTAGCATTTCGCGGTCCAATTTTAATAAATTCAAATA
>CAZVBT010000413.1:0-5312 GCA_964625385.1 uncultured Melioribacter sp.
TATTTTAAGCAATTCCGGCATGTTTGCAATTGGAAATGCATAACCGCTTAACATTACAACCGGTAACATCAAACCAATTATAGAAATTATCATTGCTGCTTGTTGAGTATCTGCAATTGTAGAAATTAAAATTCCAAGAGATAATGCACAAAAAATATAAAGCAAGGTTGAAAATGATAATAATAAGATACTTCCTTTAATTGGCATTCCTAAAACATAAACACTCAGCAATAGAATTGTAATAACATTTATAATTGATATTACGAAATAAGGAATAACTTTACTTAAAACAACAAACCATGGTTTCATAGGAGAAACAAGAAGAACTTCCATAGTGCCGGTTTCTCTTTCGCGTACAATTGAAATTGATGTCATCATTGCAGAGATAAGAAGTAAAATCATTCCCATTACTCCCGGAACAGATGAATATGCACCTTTCAATTGTGGATTATAAAGCATTCTGACTTCTGTTTTTATTGTATATGGAATTTTATTTTGTTCAATTAGCTCTTGTTGAAAATCATTTATGATTGATGTGGTGTAATTTATTAAAGTTGTTGCCTGATTTGGATCTGTTGCATCTGCTATAATTTGCATTTGAGCTTTGTTGCTGTGTAATAAATCATTCTGAAAATTGTTTTGGAAAATTATTGCTAATCTTATTTTACCTTTCTTAAATATTTCTTCAATTTGATTTGAATGTTTAATTGTTTTGTCAATTATAAAATATTTATTGTGTTGAATTTTTGAAATTATTTGTTGTGTGAATAAATCCTTTGAGTTGTCAAAAATTACAATATTTGCATTACGAACTTCTGTTGTAATTGCAAAACCAAAAAGCAAAAGCTGAACAATAGGCAGCCCTAACAAAATCAGAAGTGAACGTTTATCTCTTAAGATGTGATAAAATTCTTTTTGTATAAAGGAAATTAACTGTTTCATTCTATCCTTTTTGCTTTTCTTGCAAGCCGGTAAAATATTTCATCAATTGAATCAGATTGGAAATTATTTTTTAATTCTTTTGGGGAATCAAGGGCTTTTATTTCACCATCAACCATAATTGAAATTCTGTTACAATATTCTGCCTCATCCATGTAATGAGTAGTAACAAAAACAGTAATTCCATTATAAGCTGCTTCGTAAATTAAATCCCAAAATTGCCGGCGTGTAATTGGATCAACTCCGCTCGTTGGTTCATCTAAAAAAACAATTTTGGGTGAATGTAAAATTGCAAGACTAAAAGCTAATTTTTGTTTCCAACCAAGTGGCAGTGAAGATACAAGATTATTTTTATTTTCATTAAAATTTAATTTCGTTAAAAGTTTTTCACTTTTGGATTTTATTTCATCATCATTCAAATTATAAATTCCACCAAAAAAATTTATGTTCTCTGCAATTGTTAAATCTTCATATAGAGAAAACTTTTGACTCATATATCCAATATTTTTTTTTATTTCTTCGGTTTGAGTATAAATATCATATCCGGCAATGTTAGCCTTACCGCTTGTTGGGTTTAAAATTCCTATCAACATTTTTATTGCAGTTGTTTTTCCGGCACCATTTGCACCAAGAAATCCAAATATTTCTCCTTTGTAAACTTCAAACGAAATCTGATTAACGGCTGTAAAATCACCAAATCGTTTTGTTAGATTTTCAACTTTAATTACAATCTCATTTTCGATAGATGTTTTCATTTATTGTTTTCACTTTGAAGCATTTGCATAAAGCAATCTTCAATTGTAGGTTTAATATTTTTTATCATAAGATTTTTATGATGAGAAATGTATTCTTTTAATGAGCTTACATCTGCTTTATTTTTTTCAACAACAAGATGATGAGAATCTCCAAAAGAAAAGCATGAAACTGTAAGTGGATAATTTCTTAAGTCATTCAATAGTAGATACATGTTATCAGAAGAAACTGAATAAATTTCTTTGTCAAATTTATTTACAATATTATCCGGATAATCAACATCTAAAATTTTTCCGTTTTGAATTAATGCAATTCTATCACAAAGATTTGCTTCATCCATGTAAGGTGTAGAAACTAAAATTGTAATTCCTTGTGTTTTTAATTTTTTTAGAATTTCCCAAAACTCTTTTCTTGAAACCGGATCAACACCTGTCGTCGGCTCATCAAGTAAAAGAATTTTAGGTTTATGAATTAAAGCACAACTTAGTGCAAGTTTTTGTTTCATTCCGCCGCTTAATTTACCAGCTCTTCGATTTTTGAATGGCTCAATTTGTTTATAAATGTCATAAATCAATTTATAATTTTCTTCAATTGATGTTTCAAAAATTGTAGCAAAAAATTTTAGGTTCTCTTCTACGCTTAAATCCTGATAAAGAGAAAATCTGCCGGGCATATAACCAATTAATTTTCTTACATCTTTGAAATTTTTTACTACATCATATTTTAAAATTTTAGCCGAACCTTCATCGGGTAAAAGAACAGTTGCCAGTATTCTGAACAAAGAAGATTTTCCTGCACCATCCGGACCAATTAACCCAAACAATTCACCTTCATCAATTTTAAGCGAAACATTATCAAGAGCAGTAATTACTTTATTTTTTGATTTATAAGTTTTGAAAATATTTATTACTTCTATGGCATTCATTTTATATCAATTTAAAGTTTAACTTCGCCATACATACCAATTTTCAAATAACCATCATTTAAAACTTTTATTTTTATTGCATAAACAAGATTTGCTCTTTCATCTTTGGTTTGAATTGTTTTGGGCGTGAACTCTGCTTTTGATGATATCCAATAAATATTTCCATCATATTCTTTTTGTTTATTTATTTCATCAATATATACTTTAACTTTTTGACCCAGTTTAATTTGTGCAAGTTGATTTCCGGAAACAAAAGCACGCAAAGTCATTTCTGATAGATTTGCAATTTTGTAAAGTGCTTTTCCTTGTGCTGTAATTTCGTTTTGTTTGGAATATCTTGAAAGTACTAGTCCATCAATTGGATTAAGAATAATACTTCTTTTTATTTGGTCATTAATTTGTTCAATTTGTGTTTTTATTGGATCAATTTCACTCAAAATACTTTTTTGAGAAATATTTAAATTTGATTTAGCAGCATCAAATTGCTTTTTCAAAACTTCAAGTTGAGATGTAACATCATCCAATTGTTTTGATGAAACAGAATTCGTTTTTGCCAAATCTTCAATTCTGTTTTTTTCTCTTTGTGTGGTTTTTATTTGTTCTTCAATTGCTGATAATTGAGTTTCCACATCTGGCAATTTATTTTTCAAAGCGTTAATAGTTGCATAAAGTTGCTCTTTTTTAAGATATAATTGGGTCGTATCAATTAACCCAACAACCTGATTTTTATAAAGTGTATCCCCCTCTTCAATTTTTAATTCTAATATTTTTCCATTTGCTTCGGATGATATAATAAATTCTTCAGCTTCGAATGTTCCTGTTGCGTCATAATTATTGTTTTCATTGCTGCAACTATACAAAAACGCTAATACCATAAAAGAAATAAAGTTTATCGGGTTTTTCATAATATAATTTCCATTTATAATTTTAAATGATTTTTTTCCCTACAAAACGAACAACCATTGCCTTACCAATATGTCCTTTCCCTTCGTTCAATTCAATTTCATCTTTAGAAAACTTTTCAAATTCTAATTCAATAAAATCTTCTGCTATTGTTTTAAGATCATAAAGCATATCAAAACTTTTAGGACCACCTGAGTTGTAATTCAACTGTTCTTTTTCAAATGCTTCTAAAATCACAATGCCATTTTTATTTAAAAGAGCAATTACATTTTTATGTAATTGCTCTTTTAAGTCATCATGAACATGGAGATAAATTAATGCAATGGCGTCATATTTATTTTCAGTGCTGTAGTTAAAAATATCATTAATTATATAATTAATTGTAACATTATTTTCTTCAGCCAAACGTAAAGCTTTTTGTTTTCCGGTTTCAGATGAATCAACAGCATCAACATGCCAGCCAAGTTTAGCAGCATAAACTGCGTTTCTTCCTTCTCCTTCACCAAGAAAAAGTATTTTCCCTTTATCTAAATTTGAGAGTTCATCCTTTAAAAATTGATTTGGCTTTTTTCCATACAAATATTCTTCAGAAGAAAATTTTTC
Source organism: uncultured Melioribacter sp. (assembly GCA_964625385.1). Taxonomy (GTDB): domain Bacteria; phylum Bacteroidota; class Ignavibacteria; order Ignavibacteriales; family Melioribacteraceae; genus Stygiobacter. The sequence goes on from CAZVBT010000413.1 coordinate 4,124, forward strand.
GTTCCAGATTGTCATGTAAATCCTTAAGAAATTTTTGTATCTTAAAAATAAAAAATAAACTTATATGATAAACACAGATAAAATTATAATTGTTGGAGACAGAGTTTTAATTAAACCAGAAAGTGGACAATCAAAAACAAACAGTGGTTTATATTTACCACCCGGAGTTTATGAAAAAGAAAAAGTACAAGGCGGCTATGTAATTAAAGTTGGTCCTGGTTATCCTATTGGTTTACCCGGAGAAGATGATGAACCATGGAGAGAAAAGAAACCAATTAAATATATTCCACTTCAGGCAAAGGAAGGTGATTACGCCGTTTTTCTTAGAAAGGATGCTATTGAGGTTGAAATTGAACAAAATAAATTGGTAATTGTACCACAAAGCTCTATTCTTCTTCTTTACAGAGATGAAGATATTTTTTCTTAAAAAACTAATTTCATAACAAATCAAGGAGGATATATGAAATTTATTGACGAATTCAAATCCTTTGCAATGAAGGGAAATGTAGTAGATATGGCTGTAGGTATTATCATTGGTGCCGCTTTTGGAGCCATTGTAACATCTCTGGTAAATGATGTTATAATGCCACCTATTGGAATGTTGATTGGAGGTATCGATTTTAGCGCTCTTTCAATTAAATTATCTAATCCAATTGACAATACAAAACCTGTTGAAATTTTATATGGAAAGTTTTTAAATACAGTAATTAATTTTATAATTATTGCTTTTGCAATATTTACATTAGTAAAAGCTATGAATAAGTTAAAGAGTAAAGAAGAAGAAAAACCTTCAGCACCACCGGCTCCAAGTGCAGAAGTTGTTTTATTAACTGAAATTAGAGATTTGTTAAAAAAATAATTTTTTCAAAGAGATAGCCTGTTTTATGCTATTATCATTAACCCACGATTTTGTTCGTGGGTTAAGTTTTTTAGATAAATTTTGATTCAACCAGCCAAATGTTTAAAATTTAAATTTTGAAAAGTCCGATTTTAATCCTTTTTTTTGCTCAAAATCACCCTTTTTATATTTCCTTAGAAATAAACCCCTTAAAACTTTGTCTTGTATAGCCAAAAATGGGTAAATTTGAGTAGTAAATTTTTAGGATATTTTGAAATCAATAATAATTACATATTGCTTTTTACTTTTATTCGCTGGGCTATTTATTTTTTCTGGAAGTAGCGCACCAGC
>CAZVBT010000414.1:0-6370 GCA_964625385.1 uncultured Melioribacter sp.
GATATTAATTTTCATATAGACGAAAGAAGAGATCCTGAAAAAGCAACACGTGCTGCTGCAAAGCATTTGAAAGATTTATATTACTCATTAGGTGATTGGAATTTGGCTTTAGCTGCTTATAATAGTGGAGAAGGTAATGTTCGTAAAGCAATGAGACGTTCAGGTGCTTCTGATTTTTGGTCTATCAGAAAATATTTACCAAGAGAAACTAGAAGTTATGTGCCTCAATATATTGCAGTTACTTTAATTGCAAGCCAACCAGAAAAATATGGTTTCACAAATATTCAATATGAAAAACCACATGAATATTCAACTTATACAATTAACGATGCTTATGATTTAAATATACTAGCAAAATGTGCTGGAATTAGTGTTGAACTTTTACGTGAAATGAATCCGGAATTAACTCAAAATTCAACACCACCAGCTTATATGGGTGGTTATCCACTTAAAATTCCGGCTAAGACATTTGATGCTTTTGTTGCTAATGTTCAAAACATACCTCAAGAAGCAAAAGTGCAATTTATAACTCACATTGTTAAGCCTGGAGAAAAAATTTCTCAAATTGCCAGAAAATATGATGTTAGTATTTCAAAACTTGCAGAATTAAATGACCTAAATATTAAAAAGAAACTTGTTGCTGGTAAAGAAATTAAAATTCCTGTTTCAACTAATTTAGATGATATTGAATTAGCAGTTAATACAGATGAACTTCCTGCAATAGAAGATGAAATTAAATCATTTGATAGTAAACCAACTTATAGTTTAAAGATTTCTTCATCTGTTGGTGATGCTTTATCTCAAAAATTCAATGCAAATGAAAGCGACACAATTGAGTACATTGTTCCAGAAGGTAAATCTCCTGTAAAATATGTTGTAAAATCAAATGACAATTTAGTAGATATTTCAAATATGTTTAATGTTAGGGTATCTGATATTAGAAACTGGAATAATTTACCTTACACATCAAGAGCAAAGGTTGGGCAGGAATTAATTATTTATGTCCCTAACGATAAAGTTGATTATTACGCTTCAATTGACCAAATGAGTGAAAAAGAAAGAAAGAATTTGATTCTTGCTAATAATGGTGATTCATACATTGAACATAGAGTTCGTTCTGGTGAATCACTTACTTCTATAGCTTCCAAATATGGTGTATCTGTTTCGCAATTAAAAAATTGGAATAATCTAACAAGCAATACAATAAGCCGTGGCAAAAAACTTTTAATTTTTTCATCTGATAATAATGGTGATAAAAATAGTTTAGCAAAAAACAATTCTTCTAAACCAAATAAATATCTGGTAAAGAAAGGTGATTCACTTGATAAGATTGCTCAAAAATTTAATGTGTCAATAGCACAATTAAAAAATTGGAATAAATTAAGTAGTAATAATTTAAAAGCTGGGCAAACATTATTTGTTCATGAAAAGCAAATCAACTCAATTGGTGATAATTCTTATAGAACAAACTCTAATTTAATAAATCATAAAATTAAAGATGGTGAAACTATAAGTGAAATTGCCGATATGTACAATGTTTCGGTTGCTGAAATAAAAAATTGGAACAATCTCAAAACAAATAAATTAATTTCTGGCAAATCATTGGTGATTTATTCTGATGAAACAAATAAAAAGAATTCTGCAAAAACATTAAAATCAAACAAGCAGGAAGCTGATTCAAAAGTAGTTTCGGCAAAAGCATCCTTATATAAAATTAAAGATGGCGAAACTTTGGAAACTATTTCTAAAAAGTTTAATGTTTCAATAGGAGATTTGAAAGATTGGAATAAATTAAAATCAGATAAAATTAAAGTTGGTCAGGATTTAATAATTTATTCCATTAAAAAAGTAACAACAAGCAACGATAAAAATGTTGTTGTTATGGTGCGTGAAGGTGAAAGTCTTTGGACAATTGCAAAAAATTATAAAGTGAAAGTTTCTGATTTAATAGTATGGAATAATTTAAAATCAGAAAAAGTTAAAGTAGGTCAAAAAATAATAATTCAACAATAAGTTCTTTATAAATTAAGTCGTTAGGGGTGCCCTCGTTATTTGTGAGGCGCTGAGAATAAACCCTTGAACCTGATCTGGGTAATGCCAGCGTAGGAAAACGGCAGGAATAATTAAGCCAGCCGTTTTCAAATTAGTTTCCAAAACGGCTTTTTCATTTTAAAACTAAAAAAGGAGTACAAAAAATGAAACGCTTAGTTATTCTTTTGTTTTTATCAATTTCTATTTCAGCACAAGTAAAATCCTTAAAAGGAATAGTTCTAAATTCACATAATCAAGAACCGATTCAGTTTTGTAATGTTTTAATTGAAAGTAAAAATATTTCATCTGTTACAAATTCAAATGGTGAATTTTTACTTAACGGTGAAATTGAACTATCCGATAAAATTATTTTCAATCATATTGGTTTTGAAAAAAGTATTGTAACTGTTGAAAAATTTATAAAGCAGAAAAATCAAATAAAACTTGAAAGCAAAACTTATACTTCACAAACAATTTTAGTCAAAGGAATAATTTCGGAAGAGGGGAAAACTCCAATTAGTTTTTCAAAAATTAAAAGAGAGGATTTTTCTAAAAGCTACACTGTGCAAGATTTTCCTGAATTGATTAATAATTTACCTTCAGTAAATTTTTATTCTGAAAATGGAAATGGATTAGGTTATAATTATTTGAGTATTCGTGGATTTGATCAACGTCGCATTTCTGTATCAATTAATGGTGTCCCTCAAAATGATCCTGAAGATCATAATGTCTATTGGATTGATTTTCCAGATTTAATCCAAAATACAGAACTAATTCAAGTACAAAGAGGCGCTGGTAATGGAATTGTTGGTTATCCAGCAATAGGAGGCTCAATTAACATTATTACATCATCTTTTTCTGATAAATCTTTTTTAGAATTCAACTCAACTATAGGAAGTTTTAATACAAGAAAATATGGAATTTCTTTTTCTTCGGGATTAATTAACAGTAAATATTCATTTAGTGGAAAACTTTCGCAAACTTTAAGCTCAGGTTACAGAAATTTAAGCTGGATTGATTTCAAGTCCTATCATTTTTCTGTTGTTAGATTTGACGACAATTTCACAACTCAAATAAATTTGTTTGGCGGACCTATTGCTGATGGATTGGCTTATACTGGTTTGCCAAAATTTGCAATAAAGAATAGAGAATTAAGAAAGCAAAATTTTTCTTATTGGGAAGCTAAGAATAATAAACTAACTTTTACACTTGAACGAAGACCAGAGGAAATTGAAAATTTTTCACAACCTCATTTTGAAATTTTAAATCAGTATAAATTAAATGATGATTTAAAATTAAGTTCAGCTTTATTTCTTGTTTTAGGAAATGGATTTTTTGATTACGATGCTTCATGGGCAGATACAAGTTATTTCCGATTGACAAGAGAAAATGGATTTTACACAAATCAAAGTCCTTCAAATTCTTTAATTCGTGCAATGGTTGAAAACAAACAATTTGGATGGATTCCAAAATTAAATTTATCTCATACAAACGGAGAATTAATTATTGGTGGTGAATTTCGTTTCCATACATCTTTACATTGGGGAAGTATAAACTACGCAAACAATTTACCTGAAAATGTTTCAAAAAATTTTAGATACTATGAATACAATGGAAGTAAAGATATTTTCAACTTTTATATAAATGAAAATTATAGTCCAAATGAAAAAATTAATCTATTAAGTGAATTACAATTTGCTTTTAATAAATATCGTTTGTTCAATGAAAAATATTTGAATAACGATTTCTCCATCAAAAACTTTTTTGTTAATCCAAGATTTGGAATTAATTATAAATTCAATGAAAAAATTTCAAGCTATATTAATTTAGCTTATGTACAACGGGAACCACGACTAAAAAATTATTACGATGCAGCAGAATCAAGTGGTGGTCAATTACCACAATTTGAATTAAACAGCGATGGAAGTTATAACTTTAGCAGACCATTAGTTAAACCAGAAAAAATGTTCGATATTGAATTAGGTTCAATGTATAAAAATGATAATGTCTTTGCTTCACTAAATGGATATTACATGATCTTTAATGATGAAATTGTTAAGAAAGGGCAGCTTGATAGATTTGGCCAGCCAATTACGGGAAATATGGATAAAACAATTCATTATGGTTTAGAAGCAAGTTTAGATTATAAATTAAATGATAATTTTAATTTTATTTTCAATTCATCAATTAGTAAAAATTATATCACTGAAGGTTTTACATTTGTGAAGACTAAAGATTTAAGTGGTAAAAAGATTATAGCCAAAATTGATTTAAAGAATAATTCAATTAGTGGTTTCCCGTCATCATTTGTTAATTTGGTTCTTAAATATTCGCTGGAAAATTATTTTGCTCAATTGTCTGCAAAATATGTTGGTTCATTTTATACAGATAATTATGCAGAAAAATTAAATCTTTTATTGAATTCTTATCCTTCACTAACAAGTTATAGAGATAATAAAGTTGATTCTTATTTTGTTCTAAACTTCTTTATATCAAAAGAATTTTATTTAGATTATTTCCAGTCAAAATTAAGTGTTTATTTTCAGGTTAATAATATTACTGATAATCTTTATGCGTCATATGGAATTGGTGAAGAATTTTTCCCGGCAGCAGAAAGGAATTATTTATTTGGTGTTAAAATAAATCTATGAAAAAATGCATAATAATTGCTAATGGTAGTTTGCCAAAAAAAAGTGATGTAAAATATTTAGTTAAAAAAGATTATGACACAATAATTTGTGCTGATGGTGGTGCAAATAATGCAATGAAAATAGGTGTCATTCCAAATTTTATAATTGGTGATTTTGATTCTATTAGCGAATCAACTATTAAATATTTCAGTGGTAAAGCAAAATTTATAAACATCAAAAGACAAAATGATACCGACGTTGAAAAATCATTAAAGTTTGCAATTAAAAATAATTTTGAAGAAGCAATTTTACTTGGCGCAACAGGTGATAGATTAGATCATACAATATGTAATCTGGGAATTGTTCTAAAGTTTTATGATAAAATAAAAATTAAAATTGTTCATCAGAAATCTTTTTTATTTCCACTTTCAGGTAATGTAAAGTTAAATACAATAGTTGGAGAGACAATTTCTCTCTATGCTTTTAATGAAAAGACTTTATTAACATCTAATGGTTTAAAGTACAGACTAAATAGAACCACATTACCATTTGGTAAAAAAGAAAGTACAAGCAATGTTGCCATCAAAAGTGAAGTTGAGTTGAATGTAGAAAATGGAATAATATTTTTAATACGTGATTTTGACCTAGTGAGAAAGAATGATTTCATTTAGCAATTTCGATTTATTAATTATTATTTCATTCTTTTTGATTTTACTTTTAATTGGTTTAATTCCAAAAAGTAACAATGAAAGCATTAATTATTTACTTGCAAACAGAAATGTAGGTTTACTTCTTTTCATTGCTACAAATGTATCTACATGGTATGGTGGAATTCTTGGTGTTGGAGAATTTACTTACAGATATGGTTTATTGAGTTGGACTACACAAGGATTACCTTATTACATTTATGCATTTTTGTTTGCAATATTTTTTGCAGGCAAAGTTCGTAGTTCAAATCTTTTTACAATACCGGAAAAAATTGAATCTGTTTATGGTAAAAAAGTAGCTATTGTTTCTTCTCTGATTGTTTTTATTTTAGTTTCTCCAGCACCATATCTATTAATGATTGGAAATTTATTCAGTTTATTATTTAACATAAAACTGATTTACGGTTTATTAATTGGAGTTGTTTTTACTTCCATTTATTTATTCAAAGGTGGCTATAAGTCGGATCTTTATACTGATGTGTTTCAATTTTTCATAATGTTTTTTGGTTTTGGTGTTGCCATAATATTTACATCAAAAAATTTTGGTGGGTTTGAATTTTTAAAAAATAAATTGCCATCTTCTCATTTATCTTTTACTGGAAATGTTTCTGTTATTTATATTATAATTTGGTTTCTTATAGCTCTATGGACATTTGCTGATCCTGGGTTTCACCAAAGATGTTATGCTGCAAAAAATAAAAATGTTGCTAAATGGGGAATAATAATTTCAATTTCATTTTGGGCATTATTTGATTTTTTAACTACAACAACTGGTCTTTTTGCAAAAGCTTTAATACCTGATTTAAAAAATCCAATTAATTCCTTTCCTTTGTTTGCAGAAAAATTTCTTTCATCTGGTTTAAAGGGAATTTTTATTTCTGCAATGTTTGCTACAATTTTTTCAACATTAAATAGTTTTTTGTTTCTTAGTGGAACAACAATTGGGAAAGATTTTCTATCTAAATTAATTAACCATAATAAAAATAATGATGTGTATTATGT